>CAYUXB010000029.1:0-22315 GCA_964448525.1 uncultured Acidimicrobiaceae bacterium | reverse complement strand
CGCACGAGCTACGCCTACCACGGCGTCCACCCGTTCTACATGTGGTACTGGGGCTGCCACGGCCTGGCACACGCCGGCAAGGTGATCATCGTCGGAGGCGAGCCCCGCTCGGTGCGCCGGCTGGGCTTCACCGCGGCGTCGACGCTGCAGGACGCGCTGGCGATGGCCGAGGACGTCGTCGGCCGAGACGCGTCGATCACCCACCTGCACAACCCGCCGCTCGTCATGGCGGACGTGAAGTGAGCAGGGCCTCCGACGCCGCGACCCTGGTGGCCGCCCGACCGGCCGCGCCGGCAGTGGCGTCCCCCGTCGTCGAGATCGGTACCCGCTAGCCGTGGCCCCGCTCCCCGACCCGATCGCCCGGCGCATCCCCCGGCTGCCGTTCCCCTTCTCGGCGCCGACGGTGCCGGACGGCCTCGAGGCCCCGGCGCGCAAGCAGCGGTCCGGCCCCGACTACGAGACCGCCTGGGCCCGCCGCTACCCCGCCCGCGTGGCGCGCGTCGCCTTGGTCGAGGGCGTGGCGCGGCCCGCCGTCGCGCTGCTGGCCCGTCCCGACCGCCACGGGCTCGACCGGCTCGACGCCCTGGCGGACACCTACCGCGGGCCGGTGATCTTCGCCGCCAACCACCACAGCCACGTCGACACCCCGCTGCTCATCACGTCGGTGCCCGAGCCGTGGCGCCACAAGCTGTTCGTGGTGGCGGCCGCCGACTACTTCTTCCGCACTCGGGCGACGAGCGCGCTGTCCGCCCTGGCGCTCGGGGCGATCCCGATGGACCGCACCAAGGTGGGGCGCCGGTCGGCCGACCGGGCCGCCGCGCTGCTGACCGAGGGCTGGTCGATGGTGATCTTCCCCGAGGGTGGCCGCAGCCCCGACGGGTGGGGCCAGCCCTTCCGGGGCGGCGCCGCCTACCTGGCGCTGCGCTGTGGGGTGCCCGTCGTGCCCGTGCACATCGACGGGACGGGGCGCATCCTGCGCAAGGGCCGCAAGCTCCCGACCCCGTCGACCGCCCGGGTCACGTTCGGCACCCCGCTACGACCCGGGCCGGACGACGACAGCCGCCGCTTCGGTGCCACGCTGGAGCGGGCCGTCGCCGCCCTCGCCGACGAGGCCACGACCGACTGGTGGTCGGCCCGCCGCCGCGCCCATGCGGACGAGACCCCGGCCCTCGCCGGTCCGGACGCCCCGGCCTGGCGCCGCGCCTGGGCCCTCGGCGACCCGGACCGCAAGCGCACCCGCCAACGCCGCCGCTGGCCCGAGCTGTAGCGAGGGCGCGGCGCCGTCCGATCCCGGGGGGGTGCCGGCCGAGCCCGAGCATCCGGCCGGCGGGTGCGCCGCTCCCCTCGCCCGACGACGTGCTCTGTGCGCCGGAATGGTTGCTGGCCAACCATTTCGGTGCGCAAGATCCGGATGCGCCCGTCGCTGGCCGCCCGTACCCAAACGGTCCTCCGGGAGTCGTGCTGGCGGGCCACTTCAGGCGGGCGGGCTGCTGTCGGTGGTGTGGCCGTCGTCGTGCACGGAAGTCGGTTCAGGCTGCCGGACGCTCGTAGGGCGTGCGACTGCCGTCCCAGCTACCGGCCTTCACAGCGTGGACGTCGCCAGGCACGGCGACCACGTGCACCACGCGCCCGCCTGCGCGGCCCGTCTCGCCCTGGAGGCGGTCGCCGAGGTCACTCCGGGCGTTCGGAGCGGTGCGAACGAGCGGTCGGTCCGGCGCGTCCGCCACAGCGACCACGATCCACTCGTCGCCTACCGGTAGCGAGGCACTGACGGCGCCGCCGAACGTGTCATCGGCAGGGGCGCACACCTCGGCGCCCGATCGTGGAACGAGGCACACTCCCGTGTCACCGTCGCGCGACCCGTGCAGGCGGACCGTCCAGTCGCCGACCTCCGCGGATCCGCTGACAGGCTGCTCGACGGCCCAGTCGATGACCTCCCGCCGCATGACCGGCCGCGCCTCGCGGGCGAGGTCGCTGACCTCGTCGACGGAGAGGTCGGTGCCGTCTGGTCCGCTCGGACCGGCCGACACGAACCAACCGTCTTCTCGGACGAAGGAGGCTTCGTGGTAGCGGTTCTGGGTCCCACCAGTGACCAACAGCGTTCCGCTGTCGGTTGGCGTGCCGGCGAGCCGGTGCAACAGCCCGCCGTACGGCGCCTGCGGCTCGACGATGACGGCCACGTCGCCGGCCGGTCCCGTCAGTTCGCTGGAGCTGCCCACCTCGTCGGCCGTTGTCGCCGTCGCGACCGACACGAGGGAGCCGTCCGCCGGTGGGCCGAACCCGGCGGTGGGGTCGTCCAGTGGCTCCAAGGAGTTCAGGACGGCGGCAAGCTCGGCCGCGGTCGCTCCGACTGCGACGGCCTCGTGCAGCACGGTTCCATCGGCCCAGTTGGCCAGGATCGTTCCTGGCGGGAACCCACCCGCATACCGAGGACGGGCGACGTACCCCCATTCCCCGTGGATCTGGTACTGGGGGTCCTCGGTCGTGTCGACGTCGAGTGCATTGGAGCCTCCGTCGACGAGCTGCGTGCTCCCCACCAGCACGCCGCCGGCGATCGGCGAGCCGCCGGCCTCTCTCCCGAACAGCTGCCATGTCGTCGGGGCGGTGACCTCGTTGGTGAACGGAGTGACGGCGAGGGGCTCCCAGTCATCGCCTGCGGGCCAGAAGGCGATCGTCTCGTCCAGCCAGGCCTCCGGCGCACCCGCAGCGTCCCTTCCCGCGGGTTCCGTCGAATCGGCTCGCCAACCGAGTGCGATCGCCGCGCCGCCGGCCAGCAGGACCATCACCGCGGCGATCGCGAGCAGGCGCCGGCTGTCCGCTGGCGAGGTCGTCACGCGGGTGGACGCCGCGTCGCCCATCGCGGTGTGCGGGAACGGGCTGGTGTCGACCGTCAGCTGGTCGGCCTTGGTGCGCAGGGTGCGGGCGATGTCGCGCTCGAGGTCGTCGAGGGTCGGGGCGGGGCTCATCGGTCGGTCTCCTTGCGCAGCTGGGCGAGGGCGCGGTGCTGGCGGGTGCGGACGGTGGCGACGGGGCAGCCGAGGATCTCGGCGATCTCGGCGTGGGGCAGGTCGGCCCAGTACCGCAGGACGACCACCGCCCGTCGGTCGGGGTCGAGGCGCCCGATCGCGTCCCACATCGGGTCGACGACCGGATCCCCGGTGGCGGGCGGCTCGCCGATCACCGCGAGCAGCCGTTCCTCGTGGTCGCGGCGGCGGCGCCAGGACAGCGCGCCGTTCACGACCGCCCGGCGGAGGTAGCCGCCGGGGTTGTCGATGCCGTCCCAGCGCTGGTGGACGGCCATGAACGCGTCGTGCACCACGTCCTCGGCCACGGCGCGCGACCCGAGCAGCAGCCAGGCGAGCCGGACCATCGGCTCCCGCGCGTCCCGGTACAGAGCGTCGAAGCCGCCGGGGACGGTGCGGTCGCGAGGTGGAGGGCGGACCTCGCTGACGGGCGGATCGGCGCCGAGTCGTGCGGTCACACCCGTGTGAGCGACGGGGCCCTGCGAACGTTCCCGGGAACGGCGCGATCCGGGAGAGTCCCTCGCCACGCCGCGACAGCGAGCGTCAGGCGACGGGGCGCCGGTAGGTGACGATCGGCCCTCGCTCGTGCCAGCTGCGGACGTCGACTGCGTCGACAGGCGCGGGAACGGTGAACACCTCGACGACCCGGCCGTCGGCGCGACCCAACTCGCCGCGGAGCTCCTCGACGTCGGTGCTCGACGTGGCGCCGGGCGGGAGGGGCGGGCTGACGATCGAGCGGGTGGGTGCCCGGCTGATCGTGACGACCAGCCACTCGCCGGCGACCGGGAACGACGCGGCGGTGAACGGCTCGGCAAGGAAGCCGTTGGCCATGGCGCACATCTCGGCGCCGGACTCGGGCGTGACGCAGACGGCCATGTCCCGCTCGTCCGTCCCGTGGACGCGGACGGTCCAGTCGCCCGCGGCCGCCGTCAGCGTCGCCGGCTGCGCGACGCCGATGGTGACGGCCTCGCGCCGGGCGACGGGCTCCAGATCGTGCAGGAGCGCCGCCAGGTCGTCGGGACTGAGCGAGCCGCCGCTGGCCGCGGTGACCGTCCATCCGTCCTCGCGCACGAGCGTGGCCATCGGCCCGTCCTGCGATTGCGACGTGGCTCCGGGGAGAACCCATCCTCCGGGCACGGGGCGGCCGGCGAGGAGGTGGAGCAGGCCGCCGTGAGAATCGGTCGGTGACGAGATCAGGATGATCTCGTCGCCGGGCGTCCGGTAGCGGACGAACGCTCGCGGCGCGGTGTCCGACGTCGCCTTCGCGACCTCCGGAAGGCTGCCGTCGGACGGTGCGTCGAAGCCACTGCCGGAGTCCGGTCGCGGCACGAGCGAGTCGAGCTTGCGCATCATCTCGTCCTCGGCGACCCCGACGGCGAGAGCCTGGTGGACGACGTAGCCGTCGACCCACCGGGCCACCAGCGTGTCGTCGGGGAGCGTCGGCACCGGCGCGGCATCGACCCAGCCCGGGAGGCCGCGCACGGTGTGGGTCGCATCGCGGGTGTACGGCTGGGTCGCCTCGACGCGCGTACCGACCAGTAGGGCACCCTCGGGTACACCGACCCCCTGGCCGAAGAGCTGCCACCGGTCGGCGTCCGCCGGTCGGTCCTCGGTTGCGGCCACCATGGCCAGCTCCCAGCCGGCCGGGGGTGCTGCGAGGCGGAAGGCGATCGTGTCGTCGAGCCACCGTTCAGTCGCCACCGCCTGCGGTGCGGGGTCGAGCTGGGTGGGCTCGGCGACACTCCCGTCATCCGAACCGGCGGGCCGCACGACAAGACCGACCCCCACGGTCAGGGCGACCGCGGCGACGGCGAGCGCCCACCGGCGGTTGGAACGCCGGGTTCGTACACGCGTGCGGTGGAGGGGTGCCGACCTGTCCTGGTGGAACGCGCCATCCTCATGCCGTCGAGCGCGCGTCGGGTCCTGACCGTGTCGGGGGTACCCGCCGCGGTCGTCGGGTCGCTGGACGAGCCAGCCGTGCCCGCCGTGCGGTTGCGCGTCGCTGTCCTGAGGTTGCCCGCCGATCCGGCGCAAGCTAGTGGATCGACGAGGACCGGTCGCCGCCGCGATCCCGATGTCATCTGGGCAGCTCGACCGTGGCGACGCCGGCTGGTGCGCTCACGCCACTGTCGGGTGGCCCGGCGTTCGCCACGATGGTCTGCATCCACCGGACGGCGACGGTGGCGCTCACCCTCCTGGTGCGTCGCCTGCGCCCGTCGTCCGGATCGCACCACCACCGCGACTGACGTAGGCTCTCCCGCCATGCTCAGGTTCGAGCGCGAGGTCGTGGGGGCCCTCATCAACTCCGCGGATCAGCGCCTCCGATCATCCGTCGAGGCCTTCGTCGACGGCACGTTGCGCGACTGGCCGGAGCACCTGCGCCTGGGGGTCGCGGGCGAGTCCGTCCTGCTCGGCAGCTACGTGGGCCTGCTGCGCCGGTCCGGCCGACTGGCCGCCGACGACCGGGAGGGCCTGCGACGGCTGATCGACTCGTGGGAGACCAGTCCCGTCGGCCTGCTGCGCTCCTACGTCCGAGCGATGAAGTCGCTCGTCATCATGGCGGAGCACGAGCTCGCACCGGAAGGGGCGGCCTGATGGCCGACCTGACCACCGACGTGCTGGTCATCGGCTCGGGTGCCGGGGGTGCCTTCACGGCCGCCGCCCTGGCAGCTGCCGGTCGCACGGTCACCGTCGTCGAGGAGGGGCCCTGGGTCGACCCCGACGAGCACGAGCCCTTCTCACTCGCGGAGATGGTCGCCAAGTACCGCCACCACGGGGCCGGCGCCGCACTCGGCAACCCGGTGATCGCGTACGCCGAGGGCCGGTGCGTCGGCGGGAGCACCGAGATCAACAGCGGCCTGTACCACCGCCTGCCGGAGTATCTGGCCGCCGAGTGGCAGGCCGAGTACGCCATCGACGAGTTCAGCCCTGAGTCGCTGGAGAGCTACGCCGACCGGGTCGAGGCCCAGCTCTCGGTCACCACCGTCCCGGGCGCGCCGCCGGCATCCTCGGCCGCCCTCGAGCGTGGGGCCACCAAGCTCGGCTGGCGCAACGTCGAGTTCGCGCGGGTGTTCGCCTACGACCAGGAGGGGCGCGGTACCAAGCAGACGATGTCGCGCACGATGCTGCCCAAGGCCCTGGCAGCCGGCGCAACCCTGGTTCCCGACTGCCGGGTGCTCAGCCTGATCCGCCGCGGCGATCGCATCGTCGGGGCGCGCTGCCGGCGCACCCACCCGGGCGGTGGGGTCGAGCGCCTGATCGTGCACGCCGAGCACGTCTTCGTGTGTGGCGGAGCGGTGCACAGCCCCGCTCTGCTGCAACGCAGTGGAATCTGGCGCAACATCGGCAACGGCCTGAAGATGCACCCGACCGTCAAGATCGCAGCGCGCTTCCCGCACCCGATCGACCACGGCGACGTCCCCATGCACCGGGTCACGGAGTTCTCGCCGTTCATCGCCATCGGCGGCTCGGCGAGCCGCAAGGGCCAGGTGGCGCTGGCGCTGGCCGACACCGGCGCGCCCTACGACGAGGCCATGGCCGAGTGGGAGAGCATCTCGACCTACTACGCGGCCATCCGGAGCGAGGGCAGCGGGCGCGTCGTGGCGGTGCGGGGCCTTCGGTCGCCGATCGTCACCTATTCGCTCACCGAGGCCGACCTCAGCCGCCTGGCTCGGGGCCTTGTCCATCTGGGCGAGCTGTTGCTCGCCTCGGGCGCCACCGAGCTGCACCCGTCGGTGATGGGCGGCACGATCGTCCGCCGCCCCGACGAGCTCGGCGTCTGGTGGGACCAGGTCACCCGCGCCCACGCCAGCATCATGACGGTGCACCTCACCTCCAGCATCCGCATGGGCGAGAACCGGGCGAGGACGGGGGCGGACAGCTTCGGACGGGTGTGGGGCTACCGCAACCTTCGGGTCAACGACGGCTCGCTCATCCCCGACGCGCCCGGCGTCAACCCGCAGGCGGCGATCATGGCCATCGCCACGCGCAACTGCGACCAGTTCCTGGCCGACGACTGATGCCCCGCCCCCCGGTCCCCACCCGTGGCCGCGCCGGACAGGCGACCGGTCGCGCCATCGTCCACCCGAGACCAGACAGCCCGAGACCAGACAGGTAGCCGTGACCTCGCCAGACCCTGAAGACGCATCCACCGTGCCCACGTCCGCTCCGGCTGCCACCGCGGTGGTCACCGGCGCGTCGGGCTGGCTCGGCCAGAACCTCGTCCGCACGCTGGCCGCCCAGCGCGAGCGCGTGCGCTGCCTCGTCCCCGTCGAGGACCACGCGGCGCCCCTGTCGCTCGTGTCGCCGGCGATCGAGGTCGTCGTGGGCGACGTGCGCGATCCGGCCACCGTCGACCGGTTGTTCGAGGGCGTCGGCGCCGAGGCCGCCGTGTTCCACACCGCCGCGGTCATCCACCCGACCTCGTCCACCCGCGAGTTCTTCGACGTCAACGTCGGCGGCACGCAGAACATGGTCGACCGAGCCCGCCGCAGCGGCGCCTCCCGGTTCGTGCACGTGTCGTCCAACTCGCCCTTCGGTGTGAACCCGACGCCGGACGACGTGTTCACCGAGGACTCGCCGTACAACCCGTACCTCGGCTACGGGCAGTCGAAGTACGAGGCCGAACAGATCGTCCAGAGCGCGCACGAGCGCGGCGATCTCGCCACGGTGATGATCCGGGCGCCGTGGTTCTACGGTCCGTACCAGCCGTCGCGGCAGAGCCAGTTCTTCCGCACCATCCGCCGCGGGCGCTTCCCCCTCGTCGGCGACGGCACGCAGCGTCGCTCGATGGCCTACACCGACAACCTGGTGCAGGGTCTGCTGCGGGCCGAGGTGGCCGACAAGGCACCGGGCAACGCGTACTGGATCGCGGACGCCAAGCCCTACGAGCTGCGCGAGATCCTGGCGACCGTGCGCCGGGCCTTGGCCGCCGAGGGTCTGGCGACGTCCGGCCCGGAGAGGGTGTCCCTCCCCCGCCTCGCGGCGCGCGTCGCGGAGAAGGCCGACGAGGTGCTGCAGGGGCGGGGGCGTTACCTCCAGCCGCTGCACGTCCTCGGCGAGCTCAACCACACGATCGCCTGCGACGTGAGCCGGGCCCGCGACGAGCTGGGCTACGCGCCGGCCGTGGCGCTGGAAGAAGGCATGCGCAACAGCATCCGCTGGTGCCTCGACCACGGGGAGCAGCTGTGATGGCAGGCACGATGCCGAGGAGGCACCGCTGATGGCCCGCACCGTTCTGATCACGGGTGGGAGCGGGTACTTCGGCTCGATCCTGTCCGACGGCGCCCTCGCCCGGGGTGACCGCGTGCGCATCTTCGACCTCAACCCGCCCGAGCCCCCGGGCGAGCGGGCCGGTGCCGGCGCCGCCGACCGGGTCGAGTACGTGGCCGGCGACGTCCGCGACCTCGATGGTCTGCGTGCCGCGTGCGAGGGCGCCGATGTCGTGCTCAACAACGTGGCCCAGGTGCCGCTGGCCAAGGATCGCGAGCTGTTCTGGTCCGTCAACGTCACCGGCACCGCCAACGTCCTGCTCGCCGCCCGCGAGCGGGGTGTGTCCAAGGTGGTGCACACGTCGTCGAGCGCCATCTTCGGCATCCCGGAGCGCAACCCCGTGGTGGAGGACACGCCGGGCCGTCCGCTGGAGGCCTACGGCAAGGCGAAGCTCGAGGCCGAGCACCTGTGCCACGACGCGGCCGCCACCGGCCTCGATGTCACGATCGTCCGGCCTCGCACCATCCTCGGTCACGGGCGGCTCGGCATCATCGCCGTGCTCTTCGAGTTCGTGGCCGAGGGCGCCCCGCTGTACGTGCTCGGCAAGGGGGACAACCGCTACCAGTTCGTGCACGCCAACGACCTGGCCGACGCGGTGCTGCTCGCCTCGCTGCGCGAGAAGCCCACCACCTACAACATCGGCGCGACCGACTTCGGCACGATGCGCGAGACCCTCCAGGCGGTCGCCGACCACGCCGGCACCGGCTCGCAGGTGCGCTCGCTGCCGGTCGCTCCGGCGAAGGTCGGCATGAAGGGCCTGTCGCTCGTCGGCCTCGCGCCGTTCGCGTCCTACCACTGGCTGCTCTACGCCGAGTCGCTGTGGTTCGACACCACGAAGGCGCAGACCGAGCTCGACTGGCAGCCCCGCCACTCGAACGCCTCGGCACTGATCGAGTCCTACGACTGGTTCGTCGCCCACCGGGACGCCCTCGAAGGCGAGCACCGATCGCACCACCAGTCGCCGGTCCGGCTCGGGTTGCTCAAGGTGCTCAAGCGCCTGCCGTGAGCCAGTCCGGGGCGACCGACGGCGCCGTGGCCGGCCGCGAGCCGGTAGCGGTCGACGCGGGATCGAGGTCGGAGGCGGAGGCGACCGACGGCGTCGCGGCGCCCGCCGCGGCGGCCCCCTCGGCCGAGCGGGCGGAGGCCGCCGGCTCCCCCACAGGTGACACCGCGATCCACCCGGACACCGGCGACCGACGCCGGACGCTGACCGTCGTGGGGGGCATCACGGCGGTGCTCGCGGTCCCGCTCCTCTGGCAGCTGGTCACCGAGCGCGATCCGCTCTGGTACCCGCTGGTCGACCTCGTCCAGATCGAGATGCGGGTGCGCGACGTCGGCACCGCCCACCCGCCGATGACCGGCCTGGGCGGACGGATCTTCGGCCTCGACACGCAGGGCAGCCACCCCGGCCCGCTCAGCTTCTACCTGCTGGCGCCGATCTATCGGCTCGCCGGCAGCGACCCGTGGGCCCTCCAGGTGTCTGCCGCTGCGCTCAACATCGCCGCGGTGGCGGCCAGCGTGTGGGCGTCGGCGCGCCGTTGGGGGCTACAGGGTGCGCTGCTGGTCGGGGCGGGCCTCGCCCTTCTCATGCGCATGTACGGCACGGACGTGCTGCTGTACCCCTGGAACCCCTACACGCCCGTCCTGTTCTGGATGCTGTTCCTCCTGTGCGTCTGGGGGGTGCTGCGGCGCGACCTCGCCCTGCTGCCGGTCGCTGTCGTCGCCGGCTGCGTGTGCGCGCAGACCCACCTCCCCTACCTGGGGCTCGTGGGCGCCATGGGCGGCCTGGTCGTCGCCGCCCTCGCCTGGCACCACCGGCAGGAGCGGGGGGACGCCGCCGAGCGCTCGCGGATCCTGCGCTGGACGGCGGGGAGCCTCGCGCTCGGGCTGTTGCTGTGGGCCCCGGTGTTCGTCGAGCAGGTCGGGGGCGATCCAGGCAACATCTCGGTCCTCGTCGACAGCTTCCGGCATCCGGCAGACGAGGCGGTGGGGCTCTCGACCGCCTGGAGGGTGCTCACCGAGCACCTCAACCCCCTGCGCCTCCTCGAGGCCGACCGCACACCGCCCGTCTCCCAGTTCCCGGGCATCGCGCTCCTGGTGGTGTGGGCGGCATCGCTGCTCGTCGCCGTCCGCCTGCGCGACCGCACGCTCCTGGCGCTGCAGGTCGTCGTGGCGGCGGCGCTCGTGCTCGGCGTGGTCACGATCAGTCGCGTCCTCGGCGCGATGTGGTTCTACCTCACCCTGTGGGCGTACGGCACGGCGACGCTGGTGATCGTGGCCATCGTCGCCACGGCGGCGCTGGCGGTGCGGGGTGCGCGGGCAAGCGCGGACGCCACGGCGAGCGTCGGCCGGTTCGCGCGCGTGCCGGCGGCCGTTGCCGGGGTCGCGATCCTGGTCCCGACCGCGCTGCTGGTGCGCTCGGAGCCCCGGACCATCGCTGTCAACGCGGACGCCTCCCGCGAGCTCGCGACCCTCGTCGGTCCGACGGTCGACGCGATCGAGACGGGCGTCATCGCCGGAGGCGACGACGGTACCTTCCTCATGACCTGGGCCGATCCGATCAACCTCGGCGGCCAGGGACAGGGGCTCCTGCTCGAGCTCGAGCGTCGGGGCTACGACGCGCGGGCGACCGTCCACGATCGGCTCTCCGTGCGCGAGCACCGGGTCGTGGCCCGGGACGAGGCCGATGCGGTGATCCACCTCGCGGTCGGAACGGGCAACATCGATACGGCCAGGAGCCACCCGGGCGCCGTCGAGGTGACGGTGCACGACCCCCGGACTCGCGAGCAGGTGGAGCGGTACGCCAGACTGCGGGACGAGATCGTCGAGGGGCTGGTCGCCGCAGGCCGGGACGACCTCGTGCCGCAGGTCGATGGCAACATCCTCGGACTCTCGGCCCACGACGACCTCCCCGAGTCGCTCGTGGAGCCGCTCTACATCATGGGCAGCCTGCCCCAACCCATCGGGGTGTTCACCTGGGACCCGACAACGTGATCGACGCCAGCAGCACCGACGCATCAGCGACCGCACACCCGGACGGCGCGAACCGGTCCGGGTCCTCCGCGTCCGAGGGCGCACCGCTCGACGACGGCGAGACCCACGACGGGCGCCGCCGGCGCCTCCGCACGCCCGCGGTGGTGGGCGGTCTGACCGCCGTGGTGGCGGTCCCCCTGCTCGTGGCCCTCGGCGCGCTGCACTCGCCCCGCTGGTACCCGCTGCTCGACCTGGCGATGACCGAGCTGCGCGTCCGTGACGTGGGCACCGGCCACACCCCCATGGTCGGTCTCGTCGGCCGGCTGTCGTCCAACGGCAACCAGGGCAGCCACCCGGGTCCCATCAGCTTCTGGGCGTTGGCCCCGGTGTACCGGGTGCTCGGCGGCTCGGCGTGGAGCCTGTTCGTCGGCGTCGTCGTGCTGAACGTCACCGCGGTGGCCCTCACGCTGTGGATCGCGATGCGGCGGGGGGGTGCGGCGCTCGCCCTGGCGTTCGCCGCCGCGATCGCGGTGCTGTTCCACGTGTACGGCACCCAGGTGCTGACCGAGCCGTGGAACCCCTACATGCCGGTCATGTGGTGGCCGTTGACGCTGGTGGCCGTGTGGTCGGTGCTGTGCGACGACCTGCCGATGTTGCCGGTCGGTGTCTTCGCCGCCTCGTTCTGCATGCAGACGCACATCTCGTACCTGGGCCTCGTCGGGGGCTTCGCCGCCCTGACCTTGGTGGGGCTGGCGGTGCGGGCCTACCAGCTGCGCGCCGACCGCCCGGCGCAGAGGCGGGTCCTGCGGTGGGGTGCGATCGGCCTCGGACTGGGCTTCGTGCTGTGGCTGCCGCCGCTGATCGACCAGATCACCGGCGATCCAGGCAACGCCAGCATCGTGTTCGACCACTTCAGGCACGCGGACGAGACGCCGATCGGGTTGGGCCGCGGCGGCGAGCTGTTCGGTGTGAGCCTGAACCCGTGGCGCTACTTCAGCGGTCAGACCGCGATCTCCGGCTCGGTGCTGCCGGCCCTCGCGCTCGTCGCCGCCTGGCTGGCCTCGGTGGTGGCGACGTGGCGCCTGCCCGCCTCCGGCCCCGCCGCCGACGCGGGTCGGGTCGCCGGTGCGAACGGCGAGACCGGCCCCGATACGGCCCGCCGGGCCGACGGGGCCCTCCGGGCCATCGGGGGCACCCGCCGGCCCGACGGCCGCTCCACCTTGCTGCGGCTGCACGCGGTGGTGGCCGTGGCTCTCGTGCTGGGGTTGATCTCGGCTGCTCGCATCCTGGGATTCGTGTGGTTCTACCTGGCCTTGTGGGCGTGGACGATCACGATGCTCACGGTCGTCGCGATCGGGTGGACCGTGGTCCTGCTCGTCGCGAGGGCCCTGCCCCGGGCTGCGCCGCGTGGGCTCGCGATGCGAGGTGGGGTCGCCGCGCTCGCCGTGGTGCTGATCGCCTGGACAGCCATGTTCACGGTCGACGCGGCCGATGCCGAGCCGACGCAGGCCAACTACTCACAGATGGTGGGCGAGTTCACCGCGGCGTTCACGACGTCGGTCGACGAGGGTTCGGTCACGGGCGGGGGGCCCGACGGGCGCTACCTCTTGACGTGGACCGACGGCGTGAACCTCGGTTCCACCGGCTTCGGTCTGCTGACCGAGCTCGAACGACGCGGGTACGACGCGGGGGTGATCGCCGCCCACGGGCCGGGCGCGCGGCCGCACCGGGTGCTGCCCAGCGAGGAGGCCACGGGCGAGGTCCACATCTCGCTCGGCCCGGACATCGAGGTGTGGCGCGACCGGCCGGACTACGACGAGGTCGTCTACGTCGACCTGCGCACCGACGAGGAGGTCGCGGAGTACGAGCGGGCACGCGTCGAGGCGATCGAGCACCTCGGGAGCCTCGGCCGTGACGAGCTCGTGCCCATGGTCGACGAGGCGCCGTTCCAGCTCTACTTCGACGACAGCCTGCCCCAGGAGACGCGCGACGTCGTGCAGATCCTCGCCGACCTCGGGCAACCTGCCGCGCTGTTCATCGGGCCGGTGACCACCGGCCTCTGACGTCGTCGTCAGGCCTGCTGCTGCCTTCGCCATCGGGTCACCGCCTGGTCACCCAGAGTCACGGTCGGACGACGACCTACCGACCCTGACCTGCGATCGGCTAACCTGTCCCGACCCTTGACGGGGGCTCGGGCAATGGCGCCCGCTTCGCCTCAGTGACGACGCGGAAGCAGCCCCCACCTGTTGTTCAGTGCCCGTCCTGGGATCATCCACGCTCGGCGACCTCGCTGCGCTCCCGTGGTTCGATCCCCCACGCCGACCCCGGTCGGCTCGCAACCTCCCAGGAGGATCGCGCGTGCTCCCCCTCACGACCCGAGAGCTCGACGCTTGCGGCATCGGCTTCGTCGCCGACGCCCACGGCCGGTCGTCACGCGACATCGTCGCCGCCGCGCTGGGCGGCCTGGCGTGCGTCAAGCACCGGGGCGCGGTCGCGGCCGACGCCCGCACCGCCGACGGCTCCGGCCTGCTCGTGCCCATCCCTCCCGCGCTGTTCGGCGAGGGCAGCGGGATCGCGGTCCTGTTCGTGCGGGGCGACGATCCGCGCCCGGCCGTCGAGGCCGCCGCCGCCGAGGAGGGCCTGCGCGTGGTCGACTGGCGCGAGCCGCCGCTCGACCCGAGTGCCCTCGGCGACCTGGCCCGGGCGACCGCCCCGCGCATCGTGCACGCGGTGCTGGCCGGCCCTGACGGTCAGCAGCCCGGCGACATCGAGGCGGAGCGGCGTGCGCTGCGGCTGCGGCGCCGCATCGACGCGACGACAACCGGCACCTACGTGGTGTCGTGCTCGTTCCGCACCATGGTCTACAAGGGCCTCTCCCCTGCGGACGCCCTGGCCGACTTCTACCTCGACCTGCACGACGACCGCTTCGCCGCCAACTTCGCGATCTTCCACCAACGGTTCTCCACCAACACGCTGTCGACGTGGGAGCGCGCCCAGCCCTTCCGCACGCTGTGCCACAACGGCGAGATCAATGCCCTGTGGGGCAACGAGCGGCGCATGCGCGGCCGGGCCGAGCTCGGCACCGTCGAGGTGGGCCTCGGCGACGAGGACCTGTTCTTCCCGGTCCTCGACCCGGAGGACTCCGACTCGGGCAAGCTCGATTCGACGGTCGAGCTTCTCATGCGCGCGGGGCGCGACCCGCGCCACGTCATGGCGATGGTCATGCCCGAGGCGTGGGAGCACGTCCGCGACATCGACCCGGCGGTGCGGGGCTTCTACCGCTACCACTCGGCGCTGATGGAGCCGTGGGACGGTCCGGCCGGCGTGGTGTTCACCGACGGTCTCGGCGTCGGCGCCCGGCTCGATCGCAACGGTCTGCGCCCCCTGCGCTACCAGCTGTGCGAGGACGGCTTCATCGCCGTGTGCTCCGAGGTCGGCGCGATCGACGTCAGCGGCCACGGCATGGTCGAGCGCGGGCGCCTCGGCCCCGGGCAGATGCTCTTCGTCGACCCGACCCGCGGGTTCCTCGACGACCGCGCCTGCACCGAGCGCATCGCGGCGGCGGCCCCCTACGCCCGCTGGGCGGTCGACGGGTTCTACAAGCTCAGCCCCGGTGAGGCCGCCCTCGAGGTGCCCGACGACCTCCTCGCCCGCCAGGCTGCGCACGGGCTGACGAAGGAGGACCTCGCCATGGTCGTCAAGCCCATGGCGAAGGACGCGAAGGAGCCCACCTTCTCGATGGGCGACGACTCGCCCCTGCCCAACCTGGCGCCGCGCGCCCGGCCGGTCAGCCACTACCTGCGCCAGCGCTTCGCGCAGGTGACGAACCCGCCGATCGACCCGCTGCGCGAGCGCCTCGTGATGAGCCTGCGTACGGTCCTCGGGCCGCGCACGCCGCTGCTCACGGAGTCGGCCGAGTCGGCAGAGCTCCTGACGTTGCCGTCGTTCTTCCTGTACCCGGGCGGGGTCGACGACCTGAAGCTCACCGGCAAGGCCCCCTGGCCGGTCGTCGCGCTCGAGGCCACCTTCCCGACCTCCGACGGGCCCGGCGGGCTCTCCGCCGCGGTCGACCGGCTGGTGGACGCGGCCGTCGCCGCGGTCGACGGCGGGGCCGGCATCCTGATCATCGACGCCGCCGAGATCGGACCGGAGCGCGCGCCCGTGCCGTCGCTGCTCGCCGTGGGGGCGGTGCACCAGGCCCTGACCGATCGCCGGCTGCGGTCGAAGGCCGCCCTCGTCGTCGTGTCCGACGACGCCTTCGACGTGCACGCGTTCGCCGCGCTGCTCGGCTACGGGGCCGACGCCATCTGCCCCCGCCTCGCGCTGGCGACGGTGGCGGCGGACGCGGACCGCTCCGACGACGACGACCTCACGAGCCCCGAGGCCCAGAGCCGCTACCAGGCCGCCGTCGAGGCCGGCGTCCTCAAGATCCTCTCGAAGATGGGCATCTGCACGGTCGATTCCTACCGCGGTGCCCAGATCTTCGAGGTCGTGGGCTTGGCGCCCGCGGTGGTCGACCGGTGCTTCACCGGCTCGCCCAACGTGGTCGGCGGCATCGGCTGGGAGCACCTCGGCGAGGACGTGCTCGCCCGGCACGCGGCCGGCTGGGGCGAGAAGCCCGACCTCGTGTCCCCCGGCTTCTTCCGGGTGCGCAAGGGCGGCGAACCCCACACGAAGGACAAGGACACCACTCAGGCCCTCAACGACCTGACCCTGGTGCAGGAGAAGGGCGACGACGGCCAGGACCGCGGCATGCTCGTCGCGCACCTGCTGCAGTCGGCCATCCGCTCCGAGTCGTCCGAGCGCTACGACGCTTTCGCCAAGCTGGCCAACGACCGTGCGCTGATCGAGCTGCACGACCTGCTCGAGCTGGTGGGAGGCGAGCCGATCGGCCTCGACGAGGTCGAGCCCGCCGAGGTCATCGTCCGCCGCTTCTCGACCGGTGCGATGTCGCACGGCGCCCTGTCGAAGGAGGCGCACGAGACGCTGGCCCAGGCGATGAACCTGCTCGGCGGCATGTCGAACTGCGGCGAGGGAGGCGAGGACCCCTCCCGCTACACGACTCGTGGCCAGGGTCGCGACGACAAGAACTCGAAGATCAAGCAGATCGCCTCGGGCCGGTTCGGCGTCACGCCGCAGTACCTCGCCCACGCGGACGAGCTGCAGATCAAGATGGCGCAGGGCTCCAAGCCCGGGGAAGGCGGCCAGCTCCCCGGCCACAAGGTGTCGGCCGAGATCGCCCGGCTGCGCCACACGCAGCCCGGCGTCGGCCTGATCTCGCCGCCGCCCCACCACGACATCTACTCGATCGAGGACCTGGCCCAGCTCATCTACGACCTCAAGCAGGTCAACGCGGCCCAGGTGTCGGTCAAGCTGGTGGCCGAGGACGGCGTGGGCACGGTCGCCGCCGGCTGCGTCAAGGCATTGGCCGACGTCGTGCACATCAGCGGCCAGAACGGCGGCACCGGCGCCAGCCCGCTGTCGTCGATCAAGCACGCGGGCATGCCGTGGGAGCTCGGCCTGGCCGAGGCCCAGCGGGCGCTGGTGGACAACGGCCTGCGCAGTCGCGTGCGGCTGCGGGTCGACGGCGGGTTCCTCACCGGACGCCAGGTCATCGTCGCCGCGCTGCTCGGCGCCGACGAGTTCAGCTTCGGCACCGCGGCGATGATCGCCGAGGGCTGCATCATGCTGCGGGCCTGCCACCGCGACACCTGCAAGCCAGGTGTCGCCACCCAACGACCCCACCTGCGGGCCAACTTCACCGGCACCCCCGAAGGGGTGGCCTCGTACTTCCTGTTCATGGCCGAGGAGGTGCGCGGGTACCTGGCCGAGTTGGGCCTGCGCTCGATCGACGACGCCATCGGCCGGGTCGACCTGCTGCGCCAGCGCACCACGGGCAACCCCCGCGCGGACGTGATGGACCTGTCGCCCGTGCTGGCGCCCCCCGTCGACGCCGACGGGCCTCGGCGCTTCGTGGAGCGGGTCGAGCTCCAGGACCCGCGCGCCGACCTCGGCGACCAGCTGCTCGCCGACGCCTTTCGGCCCATCTGGGACGGCGACGACATCGAGCTCGACTACGAGATCCACAACGCGGACCGTGCGATCGGCGCCTCGCTGTCGGGGGCGCTCGCCCTCGAGTACGGCGAGCTGCCGCCACGGGGCACCGCCCGGGTGCGGCTGACGGGTACGGCAGGTCAGAGCTTCGCCGCCTTCCTCGCCCACGGGGTCGAGCTCGAGCTCACCGGCGAGGCCAACGACTACGTCGGCAAGGGCATGGGCGGCGGTCTCGTCGCCATCCGCCCCCCGGCCAACGACGCGTCGACACTGCCGGTGCTGGCCGGCAACACGTGCCTGTACGGCGCCACCGGTGGCGAGCTGTTCGTCGCCGGCGGGGTCGGCGAGCGCTTCGGCGTCCGCAACTCGGGGGCGACCGCCGTCGTCGAGAGCACCGGCGACCACTGCGGCGAGTACATGACCGGCGGCACCATCGTCGTGCTCGGCCCGGTGGGGTGGAACCTGGGTGCCGGCATGACCGGAGGCCGGGTCTTCGTCTTCGACGACGACCATGAGCGGCTCATCTCGCATCTCAACCCCGACCTGGTCGATGCCGTGCGGCCCGACATGGCGGCCATCGACGAGGTGCGTTGGCTCGTCGAGCGCCATGCAGAGCTCACCGGTTCACGGCGGGCGGCGGAGATGCTGGCCGACTGGGACGCCGCCGCCGCGTACGCGTGGCACGTGCTGCCCAAGGACCAGATCCGCACCTTCGAGGAGAGCCAGGCCGGACGGGTCACAAACGTGTGATCGCGGGCTGCTGCGGCATCGACCCCGCAAATGCCTGTAGATTCGCCCTTCGTCATGGCCGGGAACGCCCCCCACATACCTGGTTGCCGCGATCTGTCCCTCATCGGGGAACGTGTCGCGCGCAGCCTCTTCTCCGCACACAGCGACAGCGTCGGGCGTCCCGTCACCGTGACGGTGTTCCCCCCGCTCAGCGAAGGCCGCACCAGCGACGCGTTCGACGAGGCGGCAGCGGTCGCCCAGCGGCTCGGGGCGCACCCGAGCGTGCTGACGATCCACGAGTGGGGCCACGCGAAGGACGGCCGGCCCTGGATCGTCACCGAACCCCAGCCGCCCGAGTCGGTCGACACGCTCCTCACGATGGACGGCCCGCTCGACGTCGAACGGGCGCTCCAGGTGGGCGTGTTGCTGGCGGGAGCGCTCGAGACCGCCCACCGGGCCGGCATCGTGCACGGCGACCTCCAGCCCGCCCGGCTCGTGTTCGGCGACAACGGCGAACCGCTGCTGGTCGAGACCGGCCTGGCCGCCTTCGCGGTCTTCCCCGGGCTCGGTGCGCTCAACAACCCGGTGCGCTACTTCGCACCGCCGGAGGTCCTGGAGCGCACCGACACCACCACGGCCACAGACGTGTACTCCCTCGGCGCCACCGTCTACGCACTGCTCGCGGGCCGGGCGCCGCAGCAGAAGCCCGCCGAGATCACCGACAGCAACGCCTCGTTGCTCCTGCGCATCCTGCAGATGTCGGTGCCCCCCATCGACCGGCACGACCTGCCCGCGGGGCTCGAGGACGCACTCCGCAGTCCGCTGTCCCCCACCCCGAGCCGTCGTCCCCAACGGGCCATCGAGGTGGCGTGGCTGTTGCAGGACGTGCAGCGCCGGGCGGGCTACGCCGTCACCGAGCCCGTCGTCCTCGATCTCGATGCCGCCGGTGGTGCCCGCCTGGCGTCCGAGGTGCCGGCGACCACGGCCGCGGGTGGCGCCCTGCTCGCGCCTGCCGGGGGGCAGGCTCAGCCCGACGCCGCGGCGGCCCTGGCCCAACCGGAGCGCGCCGCTGCAGCCCCGCCCGCGGATCCGTGGGCGCCCACCGAAGGCGCCGGCGATCCGTGGGGCGCGGTCGACCCGCCGGCTGACCCGCCGCCGGACTTCCCGGCCGAGGTGGTGCCGCCACCCACCATCTTCCCGTTCGCCGAGGGCCTCGACGACGGCGCGGCCACGGGCACCGCGGCCGGCCCGGTGGCGCCCTCGCCGTGGGCGGACGCCCCCGAGCCCAATACGCCGGAGCCGGCGATGCCGGAGGCGGCGCCCGAGCCCTCGCCGTGGACGCCCGCGCCCGACGCCGCCGAGCAGTCGCTGTGGCCGTCGTCGTGGCCGGCCGACCAGCAGCCGAGCGAGCTGCCGAGCTGGGCGGCCGCTCCGACCGGTCCCGACGGCAGCGACGACCCCGGCACCGCACCTCTGGGTGCCGGCACCGCTCCGATGGGCGACGACGGCGGCTCGATCAGCGATGTCGCGAGCGGTCGCAACGGCCACGGGGCCGGCGAGAGGGGTGCCCTGCGCCACGGCGGTCTGCCCACCGATCTCCCCTCGCCCGGCTCCTCCGCTGACCACGCCTCCGACCTGCCGCCCGAGCTCGACGAGCTGCCGGCCTGGTACACCGATCCCCTTCCCAACGAGGGCGCCGGGGCCCCGAGGGACGTCGAGGGGTCGATGCGGGCGCCCGGCGAGGGCGACAGGACCTGGTCCGCGGCCCCCGTCCCGGACCCGCAGGATCTGTGGCCCGAGGCGCCGGGGTCCGACGACGGCGCGTGGCCGACATCGGCCGACCCCGGTCGGCGTGTCGACCCGGAGACCACGACCGCGGGGTTCGCCCGCCCGACCAACGGCTACGACACCGGCCTGCACCCCGGTGGCGACGCTGCGGCGGCCGCCGGTGGCTGGTCCGACCCGGTGGACGAGCGCCTGCCCGGTTCGGGCGACGAGCTCCGGTCGCTGTTCGGGGAGGTGGTGCGCGATCCCGAGCCCGACCCCTACGGACACCCGGCGCCGGCGAACGGCCCCCCGGCCACGACCGCGCGGGTCGACTCCTACACCGACACCGACCCGCTCGGCCCGCCGAGCGACCGCCCGCCCATCGATCTCAGCCGGCTCGACACGCCGCTCGGGCCTGCGCCGTACCTGCCGGCGCGCGGGGGCGACGACCACGGCGGCGAGCGGGCGGCACGGCTTCCGCGCCGCCACGAGGTGCCCGCTCTGCCGAGCCCGGCCGGGCGCGACGGCCGTGGCCCGCGCGACGGCGGGGTCCCTGCCCGCCTCCCCCGGGCCGACGAGGCCTATCCCGTTCGAGCCCAGGACGACCAGCCAGCTGCACGCCCTGATCGCTCCGTGCCGCGGCAGGTGGCGCCCGATCCGAATCGTGAGCCGAGCCCGGCCGGCGCGGCGTCGGCCGGGCCGCCGGCGATGCCGGTCATCGTCCTGGTCGCTGTCGTGGCCATCCTGCTCCTCGGTGTCGCGTGGCTGGTGATCACCGGCGACGACGCCGAGGCCCCGGCGTCCGACCGCCCGGCCGCGACCGACGACGCCGACGCGGGTGGTGGAGCGGGAGCTGCGGCCGGCTCGAGCGCGGAGCCGACCGGTCTGGTGGCGACCCCGGTGCCGGAGGGCATCCAGATCTCGTGGACCGGTGACCCCGGGGCGTCCTACGTCGTGACCATGCTGTCGCCCGACCAGGCACCGCAGGCGCTGCCGCCGATCACGGGCACCTCGCAGTTGGTGCAGAACGTCGAGCTGGCCTCCGGCGGAGGCCGGTGCTTCACCGTGGCGGCCGCACCGGACGCGCAGGGTGTGCCCGGCACCGCGTCCGCGCCGGCGTGCACGCCCGATGCCACGATCGAGGGCATGCAGCCGGCCGTTCCCGCCGGTTGAGCCCTACTCCTCGACGAGGCGCAGGCCGGAGGGGCTGATCGAGGGCTCGACATGCGGCAGCTCGACGACGAACTCGGTGCGGTGGCCGGGGAAGACGTGCTCGGACACGAGGAGCGGCCGCCCCTCGACGCCGCGGGTGATGCGCTCGCAGCGCAGCACCGGCGAGCCGACGGGCACCGCCAGCAGGTCGGCGTCGTCGTGCGATGCGGCGGCCGCCCCGATCGTCTGCGTCGCGCCGCCGATGGGCACGTCGACGAGCTCGTAGAACGGGGACGCCTCGACGTCCGCTCGTGAGAGGTGGGCGCCGACCTCCTCGATGCACCACACGGTCACGCGGGCGAAAGGCTGACCGTCGGCGTGGTTGACGCGCCGCACCTCGAGCACGGTGTCGACTCCGAGGACCTGGCGCACCCGGGGTGGAGCGGCCACGAACCGGAACCCGACGATGCGACGCTCGGACCCGACCCCGAGCTCGCCGAGCTGCGCTTCGATCGTGCCGAGGCGGCCGAGGGTCTGGCGGACCGGATCGCTGGCGACGAACCACCCGAACCCCTGGCGCGCGTCGATGAGACCCTCGTCGCGGAGCAGCTCGAGCGCCTTGCGGACGGTGACCCGGCTCACCTCGTAGGCTGCGGACAGCTCGCTCTCGCTCGGGAGCAGGGCCCCGGCGGCGAGATCCCCGCCCTCGACGCGGCGGCGCAGTTCGTCGGCGATGGCTCGATAGCGGACCTCACGCACCTGTCGGGACCTCGGCTGTCGTCATCGCGGCCTACTCGGGGGCAGTCCGGAGCGGCGCGGCTTGTCGCGACCGGCGGAACTTGTCATATACTTGTCTACATTCGTTCGCCGACGCAAGGGGCTCCGCAGCACATGGCCGTCTCCGCCACCACTCCCATCGAGCTCGTCGAGAAGGTCTACGCCCGGCTGCCCGAGCGCGTGGCCCTCGGGCGCGAGCGCCTCGGGCGCCCGCTGACCTTCGCCGAGAAGATCCTGGTCAACCACCTCCGCGATCCCGAGGGGCAGGAGCTCGAGCGGGGCCGAAGCTACGCGGATTTCGACCCCGACCGCGTCGCCATGCAGGACGCCACCGCCCAGATGGCGCTGCTCCAGTTCATGACGGCCGGGCTTCCCGAGGCTGCGGTGCCCTCGACGGTGCACTGCGACCACCTCATCCAGGCCAAGGCGGGGGCCGACATCGACCTGCGACTCGCGGTCGACGTCAACAGCGAGGTCTACGACTTCCTGCGGTCGGTGTCGGCCAAGTACGGCCTCGGCTTCTGGAAGCCGGGCTCCGGCATCATCCACCAGGTCGTCCTCGAGAACTA
>CAYUXB010000028.1:0-23207 GCA_964448525.1 uncultured Acidimicrobiaceae bacterium | reverse complement strand
TGCCCTTGGGGTCGACCGAGTAGAAGTTGCGGCCGGTCGGCAGCACGTTGGCGGCCCCCCGGCTCGGGGCGCCGCTCGGGCCGGCGGGGACGTGGGCGCCGCCGAGCCCGGCGACGAGGTTCGCGATCTCGTCAGGGGTCGCCCGCAGGTCGGGCACCAGGCGCTCCGCCACCCACCGCAGCGTCGGATCTGCGGTCGACGCCGGGGCCCAGCCCGCGGCGGCCAGCGCCTCGACCCGCGCCCGGCACGCCGCCTCGACGCGGTCGACCGCGACCCGGCCGGCGTCCGCCAGGTCGACGCCGAGCTCGTCGGCGACGGTCGCCCGCAACGAGGGCACCGGGCCCTGGGGCAACCGGGTGACCGCGAGGACCAGGTCGACAAGGGTCTCGCCGTCGGGCACGCGCCCCAGCACGTGGAGCCCGCCGCGGATCTGCGCGTCCTTGAGCGCGCAGAGGTAGCCGTCGACGTGCAGGACCAGGTCGCCGAAGGCGTCGGCGTCGTCGGGGGCCTCGTCGCCGAGGTCGAGGTCGCGGTGGATCTCGGCCGACACGACGACGTCCCACACCTGGGCGCGCAGCGCGGGCGCCTTGGACGGGTCCATCGCCTCGGCGTTGGCGAGCGCGTCGAGGAGCTGTTCGAGCCGGGCGAGGTCGTCGTAGGTGTCGGCGCGGGTCAGCGGGGGAGGGAGGTGGTCGACCACCACGGCGTGGACACGGCGCTTGGCCTGGGTCCCCTCGCCGGGGTCGTTGACGACGAACGGGTAGAAGAACGGCACGTCGGCCACCGCCGCGTCGGGGTGGCAGCCGGCCGACAGCGCCAGCGCCTTGCCGGGCAACCACTCGACCGTGCCGTGCTTTCCGAGGTGGACGATGGCATCCGCGCCCCACCCGCCCTCGGCGCGGGGCAGCGCCAGCCACCGGTAGAAGGCCAGGTAGTGGTGCGGCGGCGGCAGATCGGGCGCGTGGTAGGTGGCGATCGGATCCGCGCCGAACCCGCGGGGCGGCTGGATCGTCACGACCACGTTGCCGAGGTCGATCCCCGGGAAGTGCAGCGCGCCGCCGTGGACGTACACCTCGCCGGGCGCGTCGCCCCACAGGTGCACGACCTCGTCCTGGGCGGCGGCCGGCAGGGTGCCGAACCAGCGCGCGTACGCCTCGGCCGGCAGCGACCCGGCGGCGATGGCGACCTGGGTGTGGTCCAGGTGGGGGCGGTCGTAGGTGAACCGGTCGGCGAGCTCGGCCATGAGCGTGTCGCCGTCCGCGGGGATGCGGTCGATCCGCATGCCGTCCTCGCGCAGGGCGGCCAGCACACGGATGGTGGAGGCGGGGGTGTCGAGGCCCACGGCGTTGCCGAGGCGCGCCCGCTTGGTGGGGTAGGCGGACATCACGACGGCGACCCGGCGCTCGGCCGGCCGGATGCGGCGCAGCCGTGCCGTGCGCACGGCGAGTGACGCGAGGCGTGCCGCCCGCTCCGGGTCGGCCCGGGTGGCGAGGATGTCGCCGTGCTGGTCGTCGTCGACGACCTCCTTGAACGCGAAGGTCGGCCCGATGATCCGCCCGTCGAACTCGGGGATCGCGACCCCCGACGCCACGTCGAGCGGGGTCAGCCCGGCGTCGTCGGCGGCCCACTCGGCCCGTGACCGGCTCGACGGCGGTGACTGGATGACGGGGATGCCGAGCTCGTCGAGGCCGGGGACCTCCCAGCCGTCGCCGCCCGCGCTCGTCGCCCCCGCGGCGAGGGTCGACGTGACGATCACGTCGGCGCCGAGGGCGCGGCAGATCGCCAGCGCGGGCACCTCGCCGTCCGCGTCGGGGCGCAGCGAGTAGGTCCAGATCGCGACCGGGTCGCCCCCCGCCTCGTCGACGGCCGCGCACAGGTCGCGCACATACGACGTGTTCCCGGCCACCAGGTGGGCCCGGTAGAAGATCACGGCGATCATTGGCCGCTCGGCGTCGCGGCCCGCCAGCGTGGGACCGAGCCCGGCGCCGTCCCACACGCCGACCGGGTCGAGTGTCACGGGCGGGTCGAACCCGAAGCCGGTCATGGCCAGCGTGTCGCTGAGGAAGCGCAGCAGGTTGGCGACGTTCGCCGGCCCGCCAGCGTACAGGTAGCGGTGGGCCTCGGTCGTGACCCCGCTCGGCACGGTCGATCGGGCCAGCAGCTCCGGATCCGGCTCGCGCTCGCCGCCGACAGCCACCAACGGCACGTCGGCCGCGGCGCACCGTCGCCGGAGCTCGGCGAAGCCGTCCTCCCACAGCTCGATGCCGCCGAGCAGCCGGACCACCACGACAGCCGCGTCCGTCACGTCGGGGGCCCCGTCGTGGCGGTCGGGGTGGAACCACCGCACCGGGCCCATCTCGTCGGGCAGGTCGTCGATGACCGAGCGCAGCGCGAGCAGCTCGGTGTCGGTGTTGGCGCCGAACAGGATCACGGCGCCTCGATCCCGCGCAGGACCCGTGCATACCGGGCCTGCCGTTCGTCATCGGGCACGAGCGAGCAGTCCTCGCACATGAAGCCCGCGTCGGTCTTGTAGAAGAGGCAGCACGCCGACCGTTCCCATGCCCACACGGGCCCGACGGGCGCGACCCGGCCCGACGACCCCAGCTCCGGACGCCCGGCGGCGAGGAACGCCGCGAACCGGTCACGGATCTCGGCGTGCAGGTCGGGGCGGGGCACCATGAACGCACCGAACGACGACGCGCACGCCGAACCGACGTTGCTCCACAAGAGCGCGCCACCCACCCGGCAGGCCCGTTTCGCGTTGGCCAGCAGCGGGGCGAGGTGGCCCTCGACCAGGACCTCGTGGAGCGTGGCCAGCGGATCACCGGTCGGCACCGCCCGCAGCTCGGCGACGTGGACGGCGTTGGGACGATTGCGGCCCAGCGCGATCGCCAGCACCGACGGGTCGACGTCGATCACGACGTCGTCGAGCAGCCAGGCGCCGAGGGCGAACGACGCGACGCGGAACGCGTAGCCCTGCACGAACAGCGACATGGCGACGTCGTCGCGATCGGTGCCGCGGTCCGCGGCGGTGCCACGGACGACGGCACCCAGGTGGGCGGGGTCGGAGACGAGCGCGGCGCACGGCAACCAGTCGTCACGGTCGGTCGGCCCGACCGTGACGCGCAGGTAGTCGACCGTGGCCAGCACTCGCTCGAGGCACTCGGCGGGACTGGTCGTCACCGGGTCAGCTCCGGACGAGGTCGCGCTGCTCCGCGGGCGCCGACCGGGTGGGTGCGTCGCGCTGCAGCAGCCAGCCGAGGCCGAGGCCGAGCCCTGTCCAAAGCAGCGCCAGGCTGCCGAGCGAACGGAGCCGGAAATCCCACACGAGCCCCGCAGGGACCTCGGGGGCGATGCCGTCGGGCGTGCCCGGCAGCACCATCAGGATCAGGCCGTACGCCACGACCGTCGCCGCGGTCATCGCCACGATGCGGGTGGCCGGGTCGAGGCGATCGCGCAGGCGGCCGGCGAGTCGGGTGAGCGCCACCGCCGCGGCCAGCGACACCACGACCAGGGCCAGCCACTGCACGGTCCGTTCGTTCACCGTGTCGGGGTCGCCGACCGCCGGCGGGTTCGCCGGGTACTTGAGCGCCGGCAACAGGGCGACCGTGCCGAACGCGACCGCCGCGAGCCACACCGATCGCGCGAGGTCGTCACCCCCGGGCAGGCGGTGCCGGAGCTTGGCGAACACGATCCCGAACACGGCCGACACGATCAGCGCATAGATGACGTTGGCGGCCACGCCGCCGGCGGTCTGCTCGTCCCGGGAGAACAGCGGCTCCTCCTCGGGTTCGGCGGGATCGACCGGCGCGGCCGCAGCCAGGGACTCCTCGAGCGCGATGGCGTCGTCGACGGTGGGCTCGACCACGAAGAACATGAACGCGGCCATGAGGATGCCGGTGATGGCGCCCGCGATCAGGGCGCGCGAAACGACGGTGTTGAAGGTGATCTGCATGATGTCGGCCGTCGACTCAGTGGCAGGGGAAGCCGAGCGCGTGCCGGCCGTCGTGGAACAGCTCGTGCAGGTTCTCCCAGCTGCTGGCCAGCAGGGTGCCGTTCTCCTGCAGCATCAGGTAGGCCAGGAACAGGCCGAGCGCAACGGCGATCCAGGCGACACCGGGGACCCGCACGGGGTCGATCGACGCGGTGGGCTGAGCGATTGCAGCCATGTCGTAGTTCTCCATCCTCGTGGCTTGTTCACGCTCGAACGGTGTCCTGGCTTCCAGATCACCGCTTCCCCCCGCCTTCCAACCCGAAGGCCGTGGCGTCGTGGAGGGTCGCTCCCTGGTCACAGTTGCGGGACAGCCCCGGAATCACACCGGCGTTCCCGTACGAACCGGCCGGACTATAACCCGCCCGCAGCAACCCCCGCGCGTGCGTCACTCACCGCGCGCGACCCTTTCCTTTCCCTCGGCGATGTGGAGGACGGTGAGGGGACCGCGCTCGATCGGCGACGAGGTGTGAGCGAACGGCGGGCTGCCCGTGTCCCCGGAGTGGCGACAGACCGGCCGCGGAGCTCGCCGAGACGACCCGGTAGCCTTGTCGCCATGTCGACGGTCGAGCTGGACGAGCGGGCTCTCGAGGCCGCACGCCGCGAGGCGGAGCGGCGCGGTGTCGATGTCTCCGAGGTGGTCAGCGCTGCCGTACGCCGGTTCGTCGCCGGTGCTGACCTGGGCGATCTTCTCGCGGAGCTCAGGCGCCGCGACGAAGTCTCCGATGACACGCTGAGCGAGGAACAGGCGCTCCGGATCGCCGACGAGGAGCTCGACGCGTTCCGGTCCGAGCGCACCTGACAACGGTCCACGAGACGCGACGACTGATGTTGAGGGTGGTCGTCGACCCGAACGTGCTGGTGTCTGCGGCGATCGCTGGCGGCAACCCGCTCCGAGTCGTCGAGCTGGCATCCGGTGGTCTCATCGGGCTCGTCGCGTCGCCGCGGTTGCTGGACGAGCTTCGGGGCGTGCTCGCCCGGGACAAGTTCCTCCGCTGGCGCACGCGTGAGCAACTCGATCGGTTCGTCGCCGCCATCGAGGTTCTCGTCGAAGCCGTTCCGGACGCCAGCGAGGTGCCTGCGGTCTCCCGGGACCCGAACGATGACTACCTCGTCGCGCTGGCCGCCGGCGCCAGTGCCGATGTGCTGTGCTCAGGCGACCGCGACCTTTCGGGACGTGCCCGGCGTCGTCGTGCGCACCTCTGCCGATCTCGTCAGGTCGGTGCTGGAGAAGCAGTAGCGGCCGGCGAACTCGCCGAGTTCGCCGGCGAGGTGCGCAGCGCGCCGCTGCCGGAGGCGCGCGGCGACTGGGACGTCACCGTCGATGAGGCGGTCGAGCGGTTCCTGGCCGTGCCGTTGTTCCGGTGGGCGAAGCGGCGGCCCATGGCCCGATGGCGGGGTCTGTTTGGCTTGGATGGTCACAGCGGTGTCCTTGTCGCAGACGGACTGTGAGCGCAGCATGGTCCGGGTCGACTCGGGGTGATCGTTCGAGAGGAAGCGTCCCGACCATGCTCATCGCCATTGCCGTGTTCCCTGGGTTCATCCGCAAGGTGCACAGCGTCGCGACGTACACGACGTCGGTGTGCACCGGGTCGCTGTTGCTCGGGGCCGCCGGGACTCGACGGGCTGCCCGCGGCAACGCTCGACGCGTCTCGAGCTCATGTGCTCAGCGAGCGAAGCCCTTGACGAAGTGGCCGTGTGTGCTCCGGGGCCGCGGATGAGCGGGAGCGCTGGCGATGACTGATCACGCGGTCGTCGTCGCAGGAGGTGGCCCCGTTGGTCTGATGCTCGCCGGCGAGCTTTCCCTGGCGGGCGTCGACGTCGTGGTCGTCGAGCGACGGCACAGCCAAGAGGTGGAGGGGACGCGTGCCAGGGGCTTGCATCCCCGCACGCTCGAGATCCTCGATCAGCGCGGTGTGGTCGACCGGTTCATCTCCGCTGGGCGCCCTCGTTCCTTCGTGGGCTACGCCCGCGCCTCCTTGGACGTCAGCGACCTCCCCACACGCCACAACTACTTCCTCGGCCTGTTCCAGGGCGACCTCGAACGCATCCTGTCTGACTGGGTGCTCGGTGACCTCGCGGTGCCGATCGTTCGTGGTTGCGAGGTCGTGGGGCTCTCACAGAGCGAGACGTCCGTGGCGGTCGAGCTGTCCTCTGGCAGCCCGTTGCGAGCGCAGTACCTGGTCGGGTGCGATGGAGGAAGGAGCATCGTCCGCAAGTCGGCTGGCATCGAGTTCCCCGGATGGGATCCGACGAGCAGCCAGCTGATCGCTGAGGTCGAGATGGCCGAAGAGCCTGAGCTGGGCATGCGCGCCGAGGTCGGGAGCATCGAGCCTGTCGACCGGTCGAGGCGTGGTGGCCCATATCGCGTCGTCCTCCTCGAACCGCGGACGGATCGAGATCGGGAACCGAGTCTCGAAGACGTACGAGCGGCGCTCGTGGCCGCCTACGGGACCGACTACGGGGTGTGCGAGCCGAGGTGGATCTCACGGTTCACAGACACCTGTCGACAAGCGGCCTCCTACCGGTCGGGGCGCGTGCTGCTCGCCGGCGACGCGGCCCACGTGCACGGCCCACAGGGAGGACAGGGACTGAACATCGGTCTGCAGGACTCCGTGAACCTTGGCTGGAAGCTGGCACAGGTCATCAACGGGGCCTCACCCGAGAGCTTCCTCGACACGTATCAGGCCGAGCGCCACCCCGTCGGTGCGCAGGTGCTGCAGAACACGATGGCGCAGGTCGCTCTCGGCCGCTCCGATGCGCGCAGCCAGGCCCTGAACGCCGCCATGTCCGAGCTGCTCGAGATGGAAGAGCCGCGCCAGCGGATCGCGGCGATGATGGCTGGACTCGACATCCGCTACGACCTCGGCGGAAGCCACCCCTTGGTCGGTCACCGCATGCCCGACCTGGACCTGATCACCGATCGCGGGATGACCACCGTGTTCGCGCTGATGCATGACGCCAAACCCGTGCTGGTCGACCTCGCTGACTCAGGCGACTTCGATTTGTCTCCTCGGGCGAACCGAATCCGAACCGCCTCCGCCCGCCACGCCGGCGAGCTGGTGCTTCCCCTTCTCGGTGAGGTCGATCCGGTCTCGTCGGTGGCGATTCGTCCTGACGGACACGTCGCCTGGGCAGGGGATCTCACCGACCCGAGCCTGCCGCGGTCGCTCACGGCCTGGTTCGGCTGATCACAAACGACGAGAGGACTGACCATGGGTGAACCAGTGGTGCACTTCGAGATCATCGGAAAAGATCCGACAGAGCTCCGTCGCTACTACGGCGAGCTCTTCGGGTGGGAGTTCCAAGTGGGTGACGCGACGACCGAGACCGTCTCCCCGCCCGGTAGCTACGGGTTCGTGCACAGCGCCGGGACCGGTGTGGGGATCCCGGGCGGCGTCGGTGGCGGCGACGGCTACGCGCCACGCGTCCTGTTCTACGTCGGCGTCCCCGACGTCGGAGCCGCTCTCCAAGAGGCCGAGCGTCTCGGCGGAACGCGTCGATTCGGTCCCGAGGGCACGCCCGGCACCCTCGTGGTCGGCCAGTTCACCGATCCCGAGGGAAACGTCATCGGCGTCGCCGGAACCGCCTGATCCCACCCCGCCCGACAGCGCGGAGCGGGCTGGGTGGACTACGGACGCGGCGTACGGGCGGCGACCGACTCGAGGAACTGCCCGACGGCCAATGCGGAGTGGTGCCGCCAGAGCGCTGCGATGTCACTCGGGTCGTCCGGTGGCTCGGCCAGTTCGCGGAACCGGTCCGCCAGCGCGTCCTGTTGCGCGGCGACGAGAGGTCGCTGGTCGAATCCGAGCCGGTCGCTGAGTGCGAGCTTGAGCAGCAGCGCGCTGCGGACGTCCCGCAGGTGCTCCACGGGGGTGGCCAACCACTGGTCGAGCGAGTCGCGTCCCTCGCCGGTCGGGCCGTAGACCGTGCGGGGCGGCCCGCCGGCGCCGGGCTCGCGGCGCCGGGCACGCACGAGCCCGAGGGCGACGAGGCGTTCGATCGCCCGGTAGACGAGCTGGCGGTTGACGGTCCAGATGTTGCCGAGCCGGGTGTCGGGCTTGAGCTCTGCCGCGATGTCGTAGCCGTGGCGGGGGCCGTCGACCAGGACACCGAGCACCGCCCACTCGTTCAGCGAGAGCGTCGGCCGCCGTTGCATGCAGGTGAGGTTGCCACGGGCCGGGCCCGGCCGGGGGAGCGCTGCTAGGTTCACCGCGACTAGTGGGAGTGGAGCGATGGTGCACCTGCGCGCCGACACCGACAGCGAGAAATCATGAGACTTGGATCGACGCGGCTGGTTGCGGCCGTGTGCGCCGTGTCGCTGCTGGTGGGCGCGTGCGGCGACGATGACGACGACGCCGCCGGTTCCACGGCCACGACCGAGGTTGCGTCCGACCTGGACGGCACCGTCGCCGTGTTCGCGGCAGCGTCGTTGACCGACGCCTTCACCGAGATCGACACCGCCTTCGAGGACGCGAACCCCGACGTGACGGTGGAGCTCAACTTCGCGGGGTCGTCCGCGCTGCGCGAGCAGATCCTGTCCGGGGCTCCGGCCGACGTCTTCGCCTCGGCCAACACGTCGAACATGGACCAGATCGTCGAAGGCGACGCCGCGGCGGACCCGACGGACTTCGTCACCAACGCGCTGCAGATCGCGGTGCCCGCCGGCAACGAGGCAGGCGTGACCGGAGTCGATGACTTCGCCGACCCGGACCTGCTCATCGGGCTGTGCGCGGAGGAGGTGCCCTGTGGCGAGTTCGGCCGGGAGGTGCTGGCCAACGCCGGGGTCACGCCGTCGCTCGACACCAACGAGCCCGACGTCCGCTCCCTGCTGACCAAGCTCGAAGCCGGTGAGCTCGACGCCGGCATCGTGTACGTCACGGACGTGACCGCAGCCGGGGACGCCGTCGAGGCGATCGACATCCCCGACGACGTCAACGTGACCGCGACCTACCCGATCGCCACGCTGACCGACGCCCCCAACCCCGCCGTGGCCGACGCGTTCGTCGAGTTCGTGCTCTCCGACGAGGGCCAGGACATCCTCGCCTCGTACGGGTTCGGTCCGGCGTGACCCGGCGGCGCACGGCGGCGAGGCAGGCCGGCCTCGACCGGGCTCCCTGGGCGCTCGTACCCCTCGCCGCCGTCGCCGTCGCGTTCCTCGCCGTCCCGTTCGTCGCGCTGCTGCAGCGGGCACCGTGGAGCGACCTCGGCGAGCTCGTCAGGCAGCCGGTCGTCACCGAGGCGCTGCGGCTCAGCGTCACGACCGCGTTCGCGGCGACCGGCATTTCGCTCCTCGTGGGCATCCCGCTGGCGTGGATCCTCGCCCGCACGCAGTTCCGCGGCCGGTCGCTGCTGCGGGCGCTCGTGACGCTGCCGATGGTGCTGCCGCCGGTGGTCGGCGGCGCCGCCCTGCTGCTCGCGTTCGGGCGGCGGGGCCTGCTCGGTGGTCCGGTGTACGACGCCTCCGGGTTCCTCCTGCCGTACTCGACCTGGGGGGTGATCGCCGCCAACACCTTCGTCGCCATGCCCTTCCTCGTGCTGACCGTGGAGTCCGGGCTGCGCGCCGCGGACGCCCGCTACGAGGACGCGGCGGCGACCCTCGGAGCCGACCGGTGGACGACCTTCCGCCGGGTGACGGTGCCCCACGCCGCCCCGTCGATCATCGCGGGGGCCGTACTGTGCTGGGCGCGCGCCCTCGGCGAGTTCGGCGCCACGGTCACCTTTGCCGGCAACCTGCAGGGCCGCACCCAGACCATGCCCCTCGCCGTCTTCCTCGCCCTCGAATCCGACCGGGACGCGGCCATCGCGCTCTCGCTCGTGCTCATCGCCGTGTCGCTCGCCGTCCTGTTGCCGCTGCGCGACCGCTGGCTCACGGTCTGACGTGCTCGACGCCACGATCGACGTCCGCTACGACGACCTCCACCTGGCGATCGACCTGCAGGTCGACGACGGCGAGGTCGTCGCCCTCCTCGGGCCGAACGGCGCGGGAAAGACCACGGCACTGCGGGCGATCGCCGGCCTGCGTCCGCTCGACGCCGGGCGGATCACGGTCGACGGCGCGGTGCTCGACGACCCCTCGACCGACACCTTCGTCCCCACCTGGGAGCGACCCATCGGCGTCGTGTTCCAGGACTACCTCCTCTTCCCCCGGCTGACCGCGCTCGACAACGTCGCCTTCGGGCTGCGCGCCCGCGGTCACCACCGGGCCGACGCCCGGGCCCGCGCGGAGGAGTGGCTGGACCGCGTCGGTCTCGCCGACCACGGGCGGGCCAAGCCCCGGACCCTGTCGGGCGGCCAGGCGCAGCGCGTGGCGCTCGCCCGCGCCCTGGCCACCGAGCCCCGGCTCCTCCTGCTCGACGAGCCCTTGGCCGCTCTCGACGCCGGTACCCGCCTGCGCATGCGAGCGGAGCTGCGCCGGCACCTCTCTACGTTCTCCGGGGCGCGCCTGCTGGTCACCCACGATCCGGTCGACGCCATCGTGCTCGCCGACCGCCTCGTGATCATCGAGCGCGGCCGGGTCACCCAGACCGGCACGCCCGCCGAGGTCACCGCCCGTCCCGCGTCGCAGTACGTCGCGCAGCTCGTCGGCATCAACCTGCTGTTCGGCACCGCCGCCGGTGAACGCACCGTCCGGCTCGACAGCGGCGCCGAGTTGGTCGTCGCCGATCCGCTCCCCGCTCCCGACGTCGCCCTCGCCCTGCGGCCCCAGGCCATCGCGCTGCACACGCACCCCACCGACGGCAGTCCCCGCAACGCGTGGCAGGCGATCGTGGCCGACCTCGAGACGGACCGCGACCGGGTGCGGGTCACGCTCGACGGGCCGATCCCTGCGACCGCCGAGCTCACACCGGCGGCGGTGGCCGAACTCGACCTGGTGCCCGGTGCTCGCGTGTGGGCGACGGCCAAGGCGGTCGACCTGGTGGTCTATCCCCGCTGAGCCGGCGAGAACGTGCCGGAGGCGGTGGAGCGGACCGTAGACTCGGCAGACCCTCGCCAGGGATCCTCCACATGCGCCACGACCACGATGCCTCGGTGACACCACCGGTCGACGTCGACCTCGACCCCTGGGCTGTGCTGGCGGAGGTCGCCGACGGTGTCGTCGCGATCGATGCCGACGGGACCGTCCGGTGGGCCAACGCCCGGGTGGGCGAGCTTCTCGCAACCGCACCCGGCGAGATCGTGCGGAAGCCGGTCGACGACCTGCTGGCGCGGTGCGCCGGCGCGGGGGTGACCGCCCGCCCCGCTTCCACGGGACCCGGTGTGCTCATCCTGCGGTCGGACGTCGATCGCCGGCTGGCCAGCCTCGAGTTCCTCGCCTCGGCGAGCGACCAGCTGACCGGCTCGTTGAACCTCGGCCGCACGCTCACCCGGATCGTCGATCTGGCGGTCCCCCACCTTGCCGACGCGTGCTTCGTCAGCTTCGTGCAGGGCCGTGAGCTGACGCGGCTCGGCGCGGTCGCCGGCAACGGCGACGTCCGCCGCTGGCAGGAGCGGGGCCTGTCCGCCCGCTCCGCCGTCGCCGCGACGGCGCGGGTCCGTGCGACCGGGAAGTCGGAGGTCCATGGGAGCCTCGGGCTGGAGCACGTCGACGAGCTGATCCCGGAGGGGGTCCTGTGGTCCGCGCTGCGCGACCCCGTGCCGCACACCGCCATGGTGGTGCCGCTGCGCGCCCGGGACGCGTCTCTCGGTGCGCTGGTGCTGCTCGGCGTCGGCGAGCGAACGCCGTTCGGTGACGCGGACCGGGCACTGGCCGAGGGCTTCGCCCGCCGCGCCGGTCTCGCCATCGACAACGCCCTCATCTTCCGCGACCGCAGCACCGTCGCCCAGGTGTTGCAGGAGTCGCTCCTCCCCGAGCAGCTCCCGGAGGTTCCGCACCTCGAGCTCGGTGCCCGGTACCGCCCGGTCAGCGACGGGAGCGACATCGGCGGCGACTTCTACGACGTCTTCCCGACCGGCGACGGGACGTGGACGGTCGTCGTGGGCGACGTGTGCGGCAAGGGGATCGGGGCGGCGACGGTCACGGGCCTCGCCCGCCACACGATCCGTGCGGTCGCCGCTCACCTGCCCGATCCCGTCGACGTCTTGCGTACCCTCAGCGACACGATCCTCCAGCAGCACGACAGCACCTACTGCACGGTCGTCCTCGCCCGCACCGAGGCGGATGCCGACGGCGCGAGGGTGGTGGTCGCCAGCGGCGGGCACCCGCCTCCCTACGTGCTCCGCGCTGACGGTGACGTCGTGAGCGTCGAGGCCCGGGGGACGCTGCTCGGCCTGCTCGCCGACGTGCGGTTCACGCCGAGCACCGTGCACCTCGGCCCGGGGGACGCGCTCGTGCTCTACACCGACGGGGTCATCGAGGCGCGCGTCGGCAGGCGCGAGTTCGGCGAGGACCGGTTGCGCCGGGTGCTGGCCTCGTCCGCCGGGCTGCACGCGGACACGATCGCCGAGCGCGTCGTGCAGGAGGTGGCGGACTTCGCCGGCGAGCAGAACGACGACATCGCCGTGGTGGTCGTGCGCGCGCGACCATCGGACGATGCCTGAGCCCGCCGATCCCTGCTTCGTCGTGACGAGTGAGGTCGTGACGGATGTCGGTGGCCACGACGACCTGGAGCGCGCCTTTCGCGACCGGCTCGGCGAGGTCGACGGCTGGCCGGGGTTCCGCCGCCTCGAGGTGTGGCGTGACGTGGCCCGGCCGGGGGCCTATCAGATGGTCTCCTGGTGGGACTCCCGCGAGGACTTCGTCGCCTACATGCGGAGCGAGTCCCATCGCCGCTCGCACGCCCGCGTGCCCGACGACCCGCGACCGCGGGCGGCGGGGGTGCGGCGCTGGGAGACGATCTCCGAGTGAACGCGCAGGTGCTGGAGGAGTATCTCGGTCACGTCGCCGCGGGCGACCGGAAGCGGGCGCTCGACCTGGTGATGTCGCTCGTGCGCAGCGGCACCTCCCTGGAGGCGGTCGTCGAGGACGTCGTGCGTGCCGGCCAGGTCGAGGTCGGGCGGCGCTGGGAGACCAACGAGTGGTCCGTGGCGCAGGAGCACGCGGCGACCGCGGTGGCGGAGTCTGTCTTCACCGCCCTCGTCGACCGGCACGACCCGGGGGACGGGGGGCCCCGTGGGCGGCTCGTCGCCGTGTGCGCCGAGGGCGAGTGGCACACCCTCGCCCTGCGCGTCCTCGCCGATCACCTGCGCCGGGTGGGCTGGGGCGTCACCTTCCTGGGCCCGTCGGTGCCGGCGGCGCAGATGGCCCGCTACCTCCACGACGTCGGACCCGACGGGCTGCTGGTGAGCTGCTCGGTGCCGCTCAACCTCGGCGGCGCCCGCCGGCTGATCGAGGCCAGTCGGGCGACGGGCACCCCGGTCCTGGCTGGTGGACGGGGGTTCGGTGACGACAGCCGCCGGGCCGACATCCTCGGTGCGGACGCCTGGGCTCCTGACCCGGCAGCGGCGGCGGAGCGGCTCGACTCGTGGACGTCGTTCACCACTCCGGCACCGCCGCTCACGCATCCGGGTGCCGCCGAGCACGCCCGACTGGAGCGAGATGCCGCGGTCGTGCTCGATCGGGCGATGGCCGAGCTCGCCGAGGCGTATCCGCCGGTGAAGGAGTACACGGGCGACCGCCTCGCACGGACCGAGGAGGACCTGCACTTCCTGCTCCGCTTCCTCTCGGCCGCGCTGCTCGTGGACGAGCCCCGGCTGCTCGCGGACTACCTCGCCTGGCTCGGGGTGGTGCTGGGCGCCCGCGGCCTGCCGCCGTCCGTCGTCGGCGTCACCGTCGACGCCGTGGCCCGGGCCACCGGGCCCGACCTCCCGCTCGCCACCGCCCTCCTGCGGTCGGTCTGATCAGCGACACGGCTGCTGCGGCAGCCCGGCGCCACGAAGAACCCGCCTGCCGGTCGGGCCGGTCCGAGCGTGGCCGTGCGGACCAGGACCGCCGCGAGGAGAGCCCGGTGCCCCGGTGAGTCGGCGGCTGACGTCGGCGAGGGCCCGGGCCTCGGCGCCGGGTACCGTCGGGCGTCGTGGAGACGTGCGGTGGCCCTGGTGGGGCCGAGCCAGAGACCACTGGAGTGACGAGTGACGACGAGTGACCGCCTGGCCCAAGCCCTCATCGGGCTTCCGTTCCTGTGGCTCGGCTACGAGGCGGCGGCGAAGCCCGGTGCGAGGGTGGCGCTCGCGGACGCCGCGGGGGTACCGCGTCCGGAGACGGCGGTCCGCCTGAACGGGGTGGCGATGGTCGCGGGCGGGGCGGCGTTGATCCTCGATGTGCTCCCGCGTGCCGCGGCCCTGGGCCTGGCGGCGTCACTGGTGCCGACCACCATCGCGGGTCATCCGTTCTGGCAGCAGGACGACCCGGCGGCGCGGATGGCGCATCGCATCCAGGTGCTGAAGAACGCTGGCCTCGTGGGCGGGCTGCTGGCCGTGATCGCTCGTCGCTGAGCGTGCGCGAGCCGGCAGGCTCAGGTGGGGATCTCGAAGGCGTCGCGGTCCTCCGCTCGTTCGAAGCCGACGACGGCCCAGGTCTCCTGCTCGCCCGCCCGGCGCAGGCCCTCGACCCGGTGGTTACCGTCCTCGAGGACGAGCTGGCCGTCTCGGAACGTCACGACGACCGGGGGCGGCGTCCAGCCCCCGTCGTCGATCTGGTCGACCATCTCCTCGAGGTCGTCGCGCCAGAAGTCGTCGTCGACCGGGCACAGCACCGGCTCGTCGGGCGGGCCGGCGAGGCGGTTCAGCCGATCGATGGGCAGGCGCAGGGGGCCCGCCCACAGACGAGGAGGGTTCGTGAGCTGGTCGGCGAGTGCCGCGTTGTCGCTGCCGGGGCTCGCCAGGAACCGCACGACCCAGTCCTCGAGCGCGTCGCGCTCCGCCGCCGCACGGGCGGACTCGACGGAGAAGTCCTGAGCATCGGTCGTGGCCATGGATGGCTTCTACCCGTCCCGCCCACCAGCGATCCGACCCCGGCCACCCCGGCCACCCCGCTCACGCCAGCGCGGCGAGGTCGGACAGGTGACCGGCGTCGTTGAAGGAGTGCAGCGTCCAGCGGTCGAGTGCCGGGTCGTGCTCCCACTCGGTGAGGCCCGTGTTGCTCGGACGCATCTGGGTGTGCCCGCCGGGGTGGGGGATGTCGAGGAGCACCCGCATCGACGCCATGATCACCCCGGCGTGGCAGACCGCCACGACCGTCTCGTCGGGATGTTCGCCGGCCAGCCGGCTGAGCAGACGCTCCACCCGGTCGTGGAAGCTGTTCCAGCTCTCGCCGGCGGGGGCGAACACCCGGTCGGGCTCGGTCTCCATGTCGAAGGAGCCGTACCTGTCGGCGTACTCGGCCCAGGTCAGCCCGTCGGCGTCCCCGGTGTGGACCTCGCAGAGATCGCACTCGTGCCCCCGGACCTCGAGCCCCAGGCCGGGGGCGATGACGGCCGCGGTCTCCACGGCCCGGGGGAGCACGGATGCGAGCAGCACGTCGGCGCGCACCCGCCCTGTCCTGCTCAGGTGGTCGCGCAGCGCCGCGGCCTGTGCCCGGCCGCGGTCGGTCAGGCCCTGGCATCCCGTGGGGCCGCCGATGACCCCGTGGAACCCGGCGTGGGCGTCTCCGTGGCGGACCAGGACGAGGCGCATCCCTCCACCGTACGGCCGTCGCGGTCGCCACCGGCGGCCAGACCCCCACATCGGGGTTCATCATCTCGCCGCGGCCTCGTGGCAGCCCCTCGACCGCTGGAGCGAGGAGGAGGCGAGCGCCGACGAGCGGCCGCGTCGGGCCCTCAGGCCACGAGGCGGAGCGAGCGGCGGCCGCGGAACTGCATCGAGTCGATCAGCTCGTCACCGCCCTCGATCGACCGAGCTTGCGCCACCCGTGGGAGCACCGCCTCGAGCGCGAGCGCGGTCTCGCTTCGGGCGAGCGCTGCCCCGAGGCAGAAGTGGGGGCCGAAGCCGAACGCGAGGTGACCCGACGCCGACCGGGTGGCATCGAAGCGGTCGGCGTCGTCACCGAAGCGGCGGGGGTCGCGGTTGGCTGCCGCGATGAGCAGCGTGACGGTGGCATCGCACGGGATCTCGGTGTCGTGCAGCACGAGGTCGCGCGTCGCCCGCCGGAACACGTACTGCACCGGCGACTCCCAGCGCAGCGTCTCCTCGATCACCGCGGACACAAGGCCCGGGTCGTCGACCACGGCGTCGAGCTGGTCGCGGTGCTGCGCGAGCGCCCACACGGCGTTGCCGATGAGGTTGGTGGTCGTCTCCGTGCCGGCGAACAGCAGCAGGGCGGCGAACCCGACCGCCTCGCCGTCGGAGAGCACCTCGGCATCCCTCGCCGCGAGCAGGGTGCCGAGCAGGTCGTCGGTGGGGGCGTGCTGCCGCTGCCGCACGCAGTCGGTCAGATGGGCGTTCAGCTCGATGGCGGCGGCCATGCCCGACCGGTCGACGTCGCCGGCGCGGGCCGAGCCGCTCATCATCTTCGTCATCGCGTCGGCCCACGCCCGGAACCGGTGCGCCTCCGACGGGTCGGCGCCCACCATCTCGGCGATCACCTGCACGGGCAGCGGCGCCGCCAGCCCGGTGACGACGTCGAGGTCGTCGCCCGCCGCGTCCACCAGCTCGCGGACGATCGCGCCGATGCGGTCGTCCCATGCCGAGATCCGCCGCGGGGTGAACCCGCGGTTGACGACCTTGCGCAGCTCGGTGTGGGCCGGCGGGTCGACCGCCACCAGCGCGCCGCGGGCGGCCTGGCGAGGCAGGCGCTGTGCGCCGGTGCCGGTCGGCTGCCCCAGCAGCACGCCGTGCATGGCGTCGGAGCTGAACAGGTCGGTGTCGCCGAGCGCCCACGTGACGTCCGCGTGACGCGAGAGGACGAACGAGCCCGTCCTCGTCGCGTAGTACGCCGGCTGCTCGTCGCGCAGCCACGCGTACACCGGGTACGGGTCGGCGACGATGCCCGAGTCGAAGGGGTCGTAGTCCATGGTCGACGAATTATAAGCGCGCGTTCATTTTGGGTGGCGGCCCGTCGAACGCGGCGATGAGGTCACCGGGATCGGGCACATCCGCTCCTAAGAGTATACTCTTTCGGTGTTGGGCCACGAGGGCCGCTCGCCGGAGGAGCCAGATGTCGACCACCACGTCCGAAGAGTTCGAGAAGGCCACCGACTACGCCTTCAAGGAAGAGGACATCGAACGGGCGAAGGCGCTCGTCGGCCAGTACGCCCCCTCGCACGCCCGCGAGCACCTGTCCGAGGCGACCCACGACGCGATGCGCAACTTCGCCCGCAGCTACGGCGACGACAACCCGCTCTTCAACTCCGAGACCTACGGCGAGTCGTCCCGGTGGGGCGGCCAGATCGCGCCACCGATGATTCCGATCGCCCTCAACCGACCGCTCTACGGCGACGCGCCGAAGGAGAAGCTCAAGCGACCGTCGTTCCGGGGCATCCACGTGTTCGTCTCGGGCAGCACCTGGAACTGGTACCGCCCCATCCACACCGGCGACCAGCTCTTCAGCTTCGGTGGCACCGAGTCGGTGGTCGAGAAGCGTTCGGAGTTCGCCGAGCGGTCGGTGTTCGTCACCTACGTGAGCGTGAAGCTGAACCAGCGGGCCGAGATCGTGGCGATCTCGCGGACCCTCGCGATCCACACCGAACGCAAGACCGCCCGCGTGAAGGGCAAGTACGCCGCCATCGAGCCGGCGACCTACACGGACGAGGAGATCGCCGAGATCGACGCCGTCTACGCCGCGGAGCACGTGCAGGGGGGCGAGACCCGGAGGTGGGAGGACGTCGAGGTCGGCGACCGACTCACCCCGATGGCCAAGGGGCCGCTCACCCAGACCGACATGATCGTGTTCCACGCCGGCGGCTACGGGTTCGTGCCCTACGCCCCCTGCTCGAACCGCATCGCCTACGAGAACCGCCAGCGCATCGCCCCGTTCTACGTGAAGAACGAGTACGGCGTGCCGGACGTGGCGCAGCGGGTCCACTGGGACTCCGCCTGGGCCCAGGCCATCGGCAACCCCATGGCCTACGACTACGGCGTGATGCGCGACTGCCACCTGTCGCAGTTCGTCACCGACTGGATGGGTGACGACGCCTGGCTCGTCAGCCAGACGAGCGAGATCCGCAAGTTCAACTACGTCGGCGACACGCACATCTTCACGGGCGAGGTCGTGGGCAAGCGGGTCGAGGACGGCGTGCACCTCGTCGACATCGAGATGCGGGGCACCAACCAGCGCGACGTCGTCACCTGTCCCGGCAAGGCCACGGTCGCCCTGCCGAGCCGGGCCGGGGGAGCGGTGCTCCTGCCCGTACCTCCCGCCGACCTGGCGCAGCAGGCAGCCGACCGGCTCGAGCGGCACGGCCAGATCGTCCAGGAGCGCCGGGCCGCAGGCAAGGACTGACCGGCCCCGCATCCACGTGACCGGCCCTCGCTCGGTGCGACGGCCAGGGTGGGCGGCTCAGCCGGTGGTGCGCCTGTCGCGCGTCGCTCCGGCGCGGGTCATCCGCCGCGCCGCGCCCTCGATCTGGTTGGTGGCCTCGTTGGCCAGCAGCCAGCGGCGTCGCTCGGGCGGGAGCTCGGCCTCGTTGAGGTTCGCCTTGATGCGGCCGAGGACGTCGCCGGGCAGCCGGGCGATGCGGCGCGCCCTGTCGAGCACCTCGTCGCGCAGCTGAGCGGCCGGGAACACGTCGTGCACCATCCCGCGCCGCAGCGCCTCGGCGGCCGGGACCTTGTCGTTGAGGAGGTAGAGCTCACGGGTCGCGGCCGTGCCGACGATCGCGCTCCAGAGGAACGTGCCGCCGTAGTCGCCCGACAGGCCGTTGGGCGCGAACCCGGCGCAGAGCACGGCGTCGTCGGACGCGTAGCGCAGGTCGCACGCCCCGGCCAGGCTGAACCCGGCCCCGACCGCCGGGCCGCCCACCATGGCGATCGTGGGCTTGGGCATGAGGTGCAGCAGCATCGCCGCGTGCCGGTCGTGACGGGTGAGATCTCCTGCGAGTGCGTCGCGCGGCACGCCGAGCTCCATGCCCGGCCCCGATGCGTCCTTCACGTCGCCGCCCGAGCAGAACCCGCCGTGCCGGCCCTCGGGCGCAGCGCCGGTGAGCACGACGACCTTGACCTCCGGATCGTCGGCGGACGCCTTCACCGCGGCGTCGAGGGCGCTGACGAGCGCGCCGTTGAGCGCGTTGCGCCGAGCGGGGCGGTTCAGCGTGATCATGCAGACGCGGTCGACGACCTCGCTCAGGAGGACGGGCGGCAGGTCCCTGTCGGCATCGGGCACGCGGGCTCGTTTCACTCGGTGGAGATCTCGGTCGGACGGCTCGGCGGGCGCCCAGGCGCCTATTGAGGGTACTGTATCGTCCATGACCGAGGGGGACCGGTGCCCATCCAGTTGGACGTGACCGACGACCAGGCGCTCTTCCACGAGACGGCGGCCCGCTTCATCGAAGCCGAGCTGCCTCGCGAGAAGACCCGTGCCTGGCACGAGCGGGCCGAGGCCTTCGACCGGGGTTGGCTCGCCAAGTCGGCCGAGCTCGGCTGGTTCTCGATGCTGGTGCCCGAGGACGCGGGCGGGGGGTCGGTCAGCGCGAACCCCCTGGCCGACGCGGCGCTCGTCGCCGAGGAGCTGGGCCGCCACGTCCAGCCCGGCCCCTTCGTGCCGATGAACGTCGCGCTCGGCGCCATCGCCCGTCACGCCACCGCCGAGCGCCGGGCCGAGCTCGTGCCCGGCGCCGTCGCGGGCGAACAGGTCGTCACCTGGGCCGCGGTCGACACCCACGGCACCTGGGACCTCGGTGGCGGCGTCACCGTCGAGGCCCGCGGCGACGGGTACGTCGTGGCGGGCGAGCGAGGCCACGTGGCCGACGCCGGCCAGGCCGACTGGCTCCTCGTCGCCGCCACCCTCGACGGTGACCCGACGCAGGTGCTCGTGCCCACGACGGCCACCGGGGTCACCGTCGAGCCGCTGGACACGCTCGACCTGGCCCGGCGCTTCGCCCACGTGCGCCTCGACGCCGTCGAGATCGGGCCCGACGCACTGGTGCGCGGCGGCGCCGACGAGCTGTGGCGCATGCACCGCCAGGCCGCGGTGCTCAACGTCGTCGAGACGGTGGGGGCGATGGACGAGCTGCTGACGATGACAGTCGACTACGCCAAGGACCGCATCGCGTTCGGCCGGCCGATCGGCTCCTTCCAAGCCCTCAAGCACCTCCTGGCCGACCAGGCGCTGGCGCTCGAGGTCGCGAAGGCCGCCGCAACGGCCGCCCTCGATGCCGTCGGGCTCGACCGCGACGACGCCGCCGAGGTGGCCGCCATGGCGGCGGCGGCCATCGGCGAGGCCGGCAACGAGCTGGCCCAGCAGTGCCTCCAGATCCATGGGGGCATCGGCTACACCTGGGAGCACGACCTGCACCTCCTCATGCGGCGCATCCAGTCGAACAGCGTCCTGTACGGCACCCCGTCGTGGCACCGCGAGCAGCTCTGCCGCGTGCACGGTCTCGGTGGCGCCAGCCGGGAGGTGCTGCGGTGAGCGACTCGACGGACGCCCTCGACGCCTACCGTGCCGACGCCCGGGCGTGGGTGGCCGCCAACCTGCCGCGGCGGGACGGTCCGATGCTGCGCACGGCCCACGAGATCACGCCCGAGCAGCTCGCCGAGGACCGTGCCCGCCAGCGGGCGGTGCACGAGGCCGGGTACATCGGCATCACCCTGCCCACCGAGTACGGCGGCCAAGGCCTGACGTCGGCGCACCAGCGCATCTGGCAGGAGGAGTCGGCCGGCTACGCCGTGCCTCTGCCCGGCGGCATGGCCGGTGCCGTGACGATGACCATCGTGCTGCCCACGCTCCTCGCGCATGCGAGCGAGGTCCAGAAGCGCGACTGGATCCCGAAGATCCTGCGCGGCGACGAGCTGTGGTGCCAGCTCCTGTCCGAGCCGGGAGCCGGCTCAGACCTCGCCGGGATCCTGACGCGGGCCACCCGTGACGGCGAGACCTGGGTGCTCGACGGCACCAAGGTCTGGTCGTCGGGCGCCCAGGCGGCGGACTTCGGCATCTGCCTGGCCCGCACCGACTGGGACGCGCCCAAGCACCGCGGCCTGACGTGGTTCAAGGTGCCGCTCGCCGACCCGGCCGTGACCGTGCGCCCGATCCGCGAGATCAACGGGTCCGCCGAGTTCTGCGAGGAGTTCCTCGACGGTGTCGCCGTGGGCGACGACATGGTGATCGGCCCCGTCGACGGCGGCTGGACCGTCGCCAACACGATGCTGAACGCCGAGCGCAGCGGGGGCGCGGCCTCGGGTCACGCGCCGGCGAGGCGCGGTCGCCGTGGGCTTGCTCCCGACCTCGTCGCGCTGGCAGAGGAGCGCGGCCTCGCCGAGGACGGCGCCACCCGCCAGCTGGTCGCCCGCGCCCACATCGGCGACTGGCTGCAGGGGCAGCTCCTCACGCGCGTGGGCACGGCGCTGATGGCGGGGAAGGCAAACCCCGCGTCGGTCTCGCTCGTGAAGCTGCGCACCGGCGTCCACGATCCCGCCCGTGCGGCCATCGCCATGGAGATCGCGGGGCGCAACGGCGTCGCCTGGCCGCCCGCGGACGAGGGTGCCGGCGCCCCGGCCGTCAACTTCCTCAACGGCCGCATCATGTCGATCGCCGGCGGCAGCAACGAGATCCAGCGCAACATCATCAGCGAGCGCCTGCTCGGCCTGCCACGCGAGCCGAGCGTCGACTCGGACAAGCCGTTCCGCGAGGTGCTGCGCGACGCCAAGTCGTGGGGAGCGACGCGCGGTCGGCCGGAGCGGTGAACTCCTGGCTAATAGGGTATACTCTTTACTCGTGGAGAACCCGTGGAGCCAACGTCTCGGGGTGTGGTGGATCGCCGAGGACCACCCCGACCTGCCGGCCGTGGTGGCGTCGCCGTCCGGCACCGCGCTCACCTTCGGACAGTTGGCCGGGCGGGCCCACCAGATCGTGCACGCGCTACGGGCGCACGGCATCGGGCACGACGACATCGTCGCCTACGCCTTGCCCAATGACGTCGACATCCTCCTGTGGCCCCTGGCCTTCCAGGAGATGGGCGTGCGGTCGGTCGCCCTCAACCCCGCGCTGTCGGGGGCCGAGGTGGCCCAGATCCTCGATGCGTCGCAGGCCAAGGGCCTGGTGATCGATGCCGGGTACGGCGAGATCGCCGCGGTGGCCGCGGCCACCCCCACCCCGCTGCTCGTCTCGACCGGCGGACCGATCGAGGGCTTCACCGCTGACCACGACCTCGTGGCCGGGCACCCGACCACGCTCCCGCCCGATCGGCGGTGGGGGATGCCCATCTCGTACTCCTCCGGCACCACCGGACGACCGAAGGGCGTCGAGCGGCCCCCGATCCCCGGTGACCCCTCCGCGATCGCCGACGCCTCGAAGATCTTCGCCCAGGCCTTCCGGATGATGCCGCTCACCGGCGTGCACCTGGCGTCGGCCGGCATGCACCACGGCGGCTGCCAGAGCTTCTACCTCGGCGCGCTCAACGCGGGGCAGGCGCTCGCCATCATGGGCCGCTTCGACGCCGAAGCTGCGCTCGCCGCGATCGCGCGGCACCGCGTCACGACCGCCTACATGGTGCCCACCCAGTTCGTCCGGCTGCTCCGTCTGCCGCCGGAGGTGCGCGACCGCTACGACGTGTCGAGCCTGCAGACCGTGGTGCACTCGGCGGCGCCGTGCCCGCTCGAGGTGAAGCAGCAGATGATGGACTGGTGGGGTCCGGTCATCTGGGAGACCTACGGGGGCATCGAGGGGGCGGCGGCGATCGCCAAGCCGCAGCGCTGGCTCGAGCGGCCGGGCACGGTCGGTCGGGCGGTGCGCGGCATGCAGATCCTGATCCTCGACGACGACGGCGATCCCGTGCCGCCGGGCGAGGCCGGCCACGTCTACCTCCAGCCCGACCGGCCCACCTTCGAGTACCGGGGCGATCCCGAGCTCACGGCGTCGGTGCACCGGGGCCGGGCGTTCACCCTCGGCGACATCGGCTACCTCGACGACGACGGCTACCTGTTCCTGCTCGACCGGGCCAAGGACATGATCATCAGCGGGGGCGTGAACATCTACCCCGCCGAGGTCGAGAGCGCGCTGGGCACGCATCCCGCCGTGCGAGACGTGGCGGTCATCGGCGTGCCCGACCCGGAGTGGGGCGAGTCGGTGAAGGCCGTCGTGGCGCTCATCGTCACCACGCGACGCGGCGTACCCCGTGAGGCAACT
>CAYUXB010000027.1:12360-23310 GCA_964448525.1 uncultured Acidimicrobiaceae bacterium | reverse complement strand
CCGCGGTGCAGGCCCAGGCGGTCGCAGGCTCGTGAGCGCGGTCCTCGTCGTCAACACGGTCGCCATCACCGCGGTGCAGGCCCAGGCGGTCGCAGGCTCGTGAGCGCGGTCCTCGTCGTCAACGCCGGGTCGTCCTCGATCAAGTACCGACTGATCGACATCAGCGACGACACCGTCGTGTGCTCCGGCCTGGTCCAGCGGATCGGCGAGTCCGGCGCGACCGCCGAGCACACGTTCGCGGGCACGACCACCGAGCGGGAGGTGCCGCTCGACGACCACCACGCCGGGCTGCGCCTCGTCATGGGTCTGTTCGACGAGGTTGGGCCGCGGTTGGCCGACGCCGAGCTCGTGGCGGTCGGGCACCGGGTGGTGATGGGCGGCGGCGACATCGACGGACCCGTCCTCGTCACCGACGAGCTGGTGGCCGCGGTCGACGCCCTCTCCCCGCTGGCACCCCTGCACAACCCGCCGAACCTGGCGGCGATCGCGGTGGCCCGCGAGCTGCTCCCGGACGTGCCGCACGTGGCCGTGTTCGACACCGCGTTCTTCCACGACCTGCCCCCCGCCGCCACCACCTACGCCGTCGACCGTGCGGTCGCCGAGAAGCACGCGGTGCGGCGCTACGGCTTCCACGGCATCTCCCACCAGTTCGTGTCGGCGCAGGCGGCGGAGGTGGTCGGCCGCCCGCTCGGCGACCTGCGCCAGATCGTGCTGCACCTCGGCAACGGCGCCTCGGCGTCGGCCGTCGTGGGCGGCCGGCCGGTCGACACGTCGATGGGCATGACCCCGCTGGAGGGACTGGTGATGGGCACCCGCGGGGGCGACGTCGACCCGGGCGCCCTGCTGCACCTGGCCCGCACCGCCGGCATGTCCGTCGACGACCTCGACGACCTGCTCAACCACCGAGCGGGGATGAAGGGGCTGACCGGCCGCACCGACATGCGCGACGTCCACCGCCTCGTCGCCGACGGTGACGCGACCGCCCGCCTGGCGCTCGACGTGTACGTGCGGCGGCTGAAGAAGTACGTGGGCGCCTACGCGGCGGTGATGGGTGGGCTCGACGTGCTCACCTTCACCGCCGGCGTGGGCGAGAACGACCCGATCACGCGGGCCGAGACGTGCGAGGGGCTGGGGCTGCTCGGCGTGACGATCGACCCGGTCCGCAACGCCGCCGACACCGAGGGGCCGCGGGTCATCTCCCCCGACGGCGCCCCGGTGTCGGTGCTGGTGGTGCCGACCGACGAGGAGTTGGCGATCGCCCACCAGGCGGCCACCCTCATCTGAAGGTCGACCCCGTCCGGTCCGTGCGCTCGCCCGTGCGATCGCCCGTCGGGTCGCCGCCGTCGGGCTCGGGCGCGCGCACGCCTTCCCACGTGAAGCCGTCGGGGTCGGTGAACGGCCCGGCCGGGCCGGCGATGGCGATGCGGTGCGAGCCCGAGCCGTCCGGCGACACGCCGGCGGACTTGGCCAGGGCGCCCCGACCGAGGAGCGCCAGGGTGACCGGGCTCGACGGGCTGGCGAACTGGACGTACCTGCGGCCGTAGCTCTTCGACACCTCGAGCCCCCGCTCGACGTAGAACGCCTTGCTGGCGGCCACGTCGTCGACCCCGAGTTGGAGGACGAACTCCTCGATCTCGCGGGTGGCGGGGCCGCGATCCTTCTTCGACGACGAGGCGATCGTCCAGATCGTGCCGTCGGGGCTGCGGACGGCACCGCCGTAGCCCCAGAGCGACTTCTTGACCGGCTTCACCTCGGTCGCACCGGCGCCGAGCGCGGCACCGACGAACGCATCGACGGTGGATGGCTGCGGCACCACGAGCGACAGCGTGAACCCACGGAAGCCGCTGCTCGGTGCGTCGGTGGTGCGGGCCCGCACCGGCAGGGCCGGGCCGAAGGCGGCCGTGTGGAAGGCGTCCGCGGCGGCGGGGTCGGGCGTTTCGATGGTGACGGAGTCGATGAAGGTCATGGCTGGTCCTCTCGTGTGCCTCACGTGGTGATCTGAAATGAGAGTAACACTCTCAAACTGAGAGCGATAGTCTCATTGTGTGGAAACTTCGAACGACGCAGCCCGCACCCGAGGACGGCGCGGCCAGGCCCGCACCCGGCTGGCGCGGGCCGCCGTCGTCGACGCCGCCCGCACCCTGTTCGTCGAGCGCGGGTTCGGGGCCACGACGATCGAGGCCGTCAGCGACCTCGCAGACGTTCCGGTGGCGACCGTCTACCGGCTCTTCTCCTCCAAGCGCGGCATCCTCAAGGCGATCCTCGACGTGTCGATCGCCGGCGATGCCGAGGCCGTGCCGATGGCGGAACGCCCGCACGTGCGCGCCCTGATCGCCGACGAGGACCCGAGGAAGCGGCTGGCCGGGCTCGTGGCGGTCACCGCCGAGGTGAACTCGAGGACGGCGCCGATCTACGGCGTCCTCGTCGGCGCCGCCAGCTCCGACGCGGATGTCGCCGCGCTGCTCGCCGACCAGAACCGTCAGCGAGAGGCGGGCCAGGGACGGATCGCGCGCACCCTGGCGGATGCCGGCGCGCTGCGCCCCGGCCTGCGGGAGCGCGACGCGGTCGACATCACCTACGCCCTGCTGTCGCCCGAGGTCTACCGGCTGCTCGTCATCGACAGGGGGTGGCCGCCGAAGCGGTACGAGAGCTGGCTCACCGACACGCTCGTCGATCGCCTCCTCCCGCCGTTGGGCAGCTCGACGACTGACGGCGACACCCCGTAGACGGGCGGCGACGGACTCGGGCGGCGACGGACTCGGCTCAGCGCAGCGGGCACCGGACGATCAGTGCGCCGCCCGGCGCGAGCACCGCCCGGTCGCCGTCGAGACGACTGCCCGGGCTGGCCAGCAGCACCTCGGGCTGCCCGACTGCCGGGATCGCGGCAAGGTCGGCCGTGGCGCCACGACCGGCGACGTCGGCGGCGACCACGACATCGCCGCGCACGACGACGACGGTGCCGCCGTCGTCGTCGCCGGTCGCCGCGACGGCGGCCTGGCGGGCGTCGCGCAGCGCTGGTTCCCGGCGCCGCAGCGCCAGCAGCGCCCGGTACCAGGCCAACACGTCGAGGTGTGGCCCCTGGTCGCGCTCCTCCCAGGCCAGCACGGACGCGTCCCGCGTCGCGGGGTCCTGGGGGTCGGGCACCTGGTCCGGCCGCCACCCGAAGGCGGCGAACTCGCGACGTCGGCCCTGCCGCACGGCCTCGGCCAGCGCGGGCTCCGGGTGGTCGGTGAAGTAGAGGAACGGGGTCGACGCCGCCCACTCCTCTCCCTGGAACAGCATCGGCACGTGCGGCGCGGTGAGCACCAGGGCGCTCGCTGCATGGAGGCGCTCCGGGTCGACGAGGTGGCCGAGGCGCTCGCCCCGGGCGCGGTTGCCGACCTGGTCGTGGGTCTGCAGGGCGGCGACCACTCTGGACAGCGGGGTGGCGGGGTGGAGCGCCCGGCCGTGGAGCCGGCGCCGGTGCGGCGACCAGGTGCCGCGGAAGCGGTAGCCGTGGGCGACGATGTCGGCGACCTCGCTCGGCGCGCCGGTGAAGTCCTCGTAGTAGCCGTCGCGCTCGCCGGTGAGGGCCACGTGCAGCGCGTGGTGCAGGTCGTCGGCCCACATGCCGTCGAGTCCCGTGCCCCCGGCCTCCGACGGCTCGACCAGGCGGGGATCGCTGCGGTCGCTCTCGGCGATCAGCACCAGCGGGCGGTCCAGCGCGGCGACGAGGGCCGCGACCTCGTCGGCCAGCTCGGCCAGGAACGGGCGGGCCGACTCGTCGTGCAGGGCGTGCACCGCGTCGAGGCGCAGGCCGTCGACGTGGAAGTCCCGCAGCCACTGGCGGGCGTTGCCGACGAAGAAGCGGCGCACCTCGTCGCTTCCCGGGCCGTCGAGGTTGACGGCGTCGCCCCACGGCGTGGCGACCCGGTCGGTGAAGTAGGGGCCGAACTCGGCCAGGTGGTTCCCGAGCGGGCCGAGATGGTTGTAGACGACGTCGAGCACCACGGCGAGGCCGCGCCCGTGGCAGGCGTCGACGAAGCGCTGGAAGGCGGCCGGGCCGCCGTAGGGCTCGTGCACCGCGTACAACCCGACGCCGTCGTAGCCCCACCCGTGCCGACCGGGGAAGGCGGCGACCGGCATGACCTCGACCGTCGTGACGCCCAGCTCGACGAGGTGGTCGAGCCGGTCGACCGCGGCGTCGAACGTGCCGGCAGCGGTGAAGGTGCCGACGTGCAGCTCGTAGATCACCCACGACCCGAGCGGCGGGGCACGGAACCCCGCGTCGTTCCAGCGGTGGGCCGACAGGTCGACGACCTGGCTGAGGCCGGCGACGCCGTCGGGCAGCCGCGCCCCCCGGGGATCGGCGCGCGGCGGCCCGCCATCGAGCGACCAGCCGTAGCGGGTGCCGGGGGTGAGCTGCTCGGTGGGCACGTCCGCCACCCACCAGCCCCCGCCCGCGGGCTCGGCCGCGACCGTGCGACCGTCGACGACGGCTGTGACCCGGTCGGGCCGAGGCGCCCACACCCGCAGGCCGGCTCTGCGCGCCGGCTGGCGCACCGACCCCCTCGCCGTCCGGTCCACGGGCCCGCTCACGGCGCGTCGTCCCGCACCAGCAGGGCGACCGGCACGGGGTCGAGGGCGTCGGCGAGGCGCACCTCGCCCTCCCACGCCCGCCCGTCGCCGAGCACGTCACTCCACCGCCCGGGAGGCAGGGGCACGACGGTGTCGCCCCAGCCGCCGGCGCGGGCGAGGCCCACCACCAGGCGGGGGACGACCACGGCGACGTCGTCGCCGCGCCGGAACGCGACGGCGTGGTCGGCCGCCGCCCCCACCGGTTCGAGGGGGACGTACGGGGCCGTGCCGTCGAGCGATGCCGCCCGCTCCCGCCGGGTGCGCAGCGTGCGGGCGATCACCCACAGCTTGAGCCTGCCCTCGTCGTCGGCCGCCAGTGTCGCCTCGGGCCCGGCGCGGCGACCCGCGCCGGCGCGGCGCTCGGAGCCAGGGACGGTGTCGCCGGCGCTGGCGTCGGAGCCGGGGACGGTGCCGCCGGCGCTGATGCCGGGGCCGGGGGCCGTGTCGCCGGCGGGAACGGCGACGGAGGCGACGTCGGCGGCAGCGTCCGCATCCGCGTCGGCCAGCGACGCGAGCAGGCGGCGACGGGTGGCGAAGTCGACCGGGCGCCGGTTGTCGGGGTCGACGAGGCTGTCGTCCCACAGCTCGGTGCCCTGGTAGAGGCCGGCGACGCCGGGGGCCGTCAGCTTCAGCAGCACCTGGGCGAGCGAGTTGACCCGCCCGGGCCCCCGGATCTCGTCCACGAAGGTGGCGATGGCGGCCCGGCACGCCTCGTCGTCGACCAGCGCCCGGCCCCAGCGCACCAGCTCGGCCTCGTAGCCCTCGTCGGGATCGAGCCAGTTGGTGCGGCGCTTGGCCTCGCGCGCCGCCTTGACCAGGTACGCCGCCAGACGGTCGCCGTCGATGGGCCACGCCCCGACGACCGTCTGGAGCGCCAGCAGCTCGATCGCCGGGTCGCCGCCCGCCCCCGGCCACGGGGCCACGGCCCGGATGCGGGCCACGACGTCGCGCCAACGGTCGGGCACCTCCGACAGGACGTTGATGCGCGCCCGCACGTCCTCGGACCGCTTGGTGTCGTGGGTCGACGTCTCCAGCAGGCGGTGCGGCCAGGCCGCGGTGGCGGCGACCGCGGCGTGGAAGGCGGCCGCGTCCACGCCCGTCGCGTCCGGGTGCGAGCCCACCTCGCACAGCGAGGCGAGGGGCGCCCACCGGTAGAAGGTCGTGTCCTCGACGCCCTTGGCCGCCGCCGCGGACGCCAGTTGCTGGAACCGCTCGACCAGCTCGCTCCCGTCGGCCGAGTCGGGGTGCGCCAGCGCGTCGCACAGCACGTCGAGCACGTCGCGCTCCAGATCGCGGCGGTCGGCGGCGACGGCGTCGGCTGCGGTGCGCAGAAGCTCGACGTCGGCGGGGTCGGGCGGGTGCCCCGGCCGCACGTAGGTGCGGTAGACGGGCAGGTGGGCGACCAGCTCGACGAGCATGGCGCGCACCTCGCGCACCGAGACGTCCCAGCCGGCGCCGTCGAGGGTGCGGGCCGCGACGACAGCCAGCCGGTCGACGTCCGCGGCGAGCAGGCCACGGACGACCTCGCGCTTGGCGTCGCGGGCCGCCTCGTCGAGATCCGTCGGCGCACCGGTCTCGGCCACGAACCACGACCGCAGGTCGAGCGCTCCGTCGGTGTCGACCGCCAGGCGGCCGGCCAGGTCGCTGAAGTCGTAACCGGTGGTCCCCTGGGTCGGCCACGACGTGCGCAGGGGCTCGCCGGGGGCCAGGATCTTCTCCACCCACACCGGGGCAGCCCCGACGCGGCTGCGCAGGCGTGCCAGGTAGGCCTCCGGGTCGCGCAGCCCGTCGGGGTGGTCGACGCGCAGCCCGTCGATCAGGCCGGCCTCGAGCAGTCCGAGCGTCAGCGCGTGGGTCGCGTCGAACACCCAGGGCAGGTCGACGCGCAGGCCGACGAGATCGGTCACGTCGAAGAAGCGGCGGTAGCCGATCTCCCGGTTGGCGATCCGCCACCGGGCGAGGCGGTAGTGCTGGGCCTGCGCCAGGTCGATCAACTCGGCGTGGTCGGCGTTCACGCCGGCCAGCACCGCGTCGAGCACGGCGGTGGTCGCCGGGTGCTCCGCCAGGTGGGCGCGGGCCGCGGCGCCGAGCTCGTCGATCTCCGGCCGCCGATCGGCGTCGTCGGGCACGTCCGCCCGACGCGCCGCGAGCTCCGCGAGCGCGGCGTCGCCGGCGCTCGCCGCCGCCCGGGCCAGCAGCCCGGTGGTCGACGCCGGCGACAGCGGGAACCGCTGCTCGCCGAACGCGAGCTGGAGCGCGCCGTCGGCCGCCCGCGCCACCTGCAGCCGCCCGTCGGCGACGACGCGGTGCAGGTGGTCGTCGAGCTGGGGGACGAGAAGCCGGCCGTCGGGCATCTCGTCCCAGACGATGTCGAAGGCGGTGGCGTACGGGCTGGCGCGCCCGTGCTCCAGCACGTCCCACCACCAGCGGTTGCCGGCGCCGGCACCGCCGATCGCCATGTGGTTGGGCACGATGTCGACCAGCACGCCGAGCCCCCGCTCCCGGGCGGCTGCCACCAGCCGCTCGAAGCCCTCGCGCCCCCCGAGCGAGGCGCGCACGCGGCTGTGGTCGACGACGTCATAGCCGTGGTCGCTGCCGGCCTCGAGGATCGGCGAGCAGTAGACGTGGCTGACGCCGAGGTCGACCAGGTGGTCGAGCTGGTCGATCGCGTCGGCGAAGGTGAAGCCGGGCCGCAGCTGCAGCCGGTACACGGCCCGCCAGTCGGGGCCGGTGGTCGGTGGGTGCGGCACAGCAGGCGCACCTACCCCCTCGGGATCGGCACGAAACGGTGACGCATGACCCGCGGACCAGCGGGTACGGCTTCGGCATGCCGAGAGCGATCTGGAGCGGGTCCGTCAGCTTCGGGCTCGTGAACGTCCCCGTGCGCCTGTTCAACGCCACGCGCGACAAGGACGTCCACTTCCACCAGCTCGACGAGAAGTCCGGCAGTCGCATCCGCTACCGGAAGGTCTCCGAGAAGAGCGGGCGCGAGGTGCCCGAGGAGCGCATCGTCAGCGGCTACGAGCTCGACGACGGCAACTACGTCACGCTCACCGACGACGAGTTGGAGGCGGCCGAGCCCGAGCGCACCCACACGATCGACATCGAGGACTTCGTGGCGCTGGAGGAGATCGACCCGATCCAGGTAAACCGCACCTACTGGCTCGTCCCGGAGGACCAGCAGGGGGCGAAGAAGGCCTACGCCCTGCTACGCGATGCCCTGGAGCGCAGCGAGCGGGTCGGCATCGGACGCTTCGTGCTGCGCACCAAGGAGCACCTGGCGGCCATCCGCCCGTTGCAGAACGCGCTGGTGGTGCACACGATGCGGTTCGGCGACGAGGTGGTGAAGGCCTCGTCCCTCGACGGCCTGCCCGTGCGGGCCAAGGTGGAGAAGCGCGAGCTGGACGCGGCCGAGAAGCTGATCGACTCGCTGGCCACGACGTTCGACCCGAAGCGGTACCGCGACACGCACCGCGACCGGCTGCTGAAGGTGATCGAGCGCAAGGCGGAGGGCGAGGAGATCGTGGTCGAGGAGGCCCCGCAGGAGCAGGCCGAGGTCGTCGACCTCATGGCCGCCCTCGAGGAAAGCGTGAAGAACGCCTCGAGGTCGCGCTCTCGGTCCCGCAAGTCGGGCTCGAAGAAGGCGAAGAAGAGCGCCTGAACGTCGGGCGGTCGCGCCGGTGTCGACACGTCACGCCGGTGGGGCGGCCGCTCGGTCGGGCCGGTCAGGGTCGGGGCGGTCGTGATCGAGCGGGCTCGGGGTCGATGCCCTCGCGGAACGGTGTCATGCAGGGACGCTCTCGGCGATGATCGCCATCAGGCGGGCGATGTCGAGGTGCGCCTCCAAGGCGTCGGCGATGCGGTCGAGGCGCGCCTGGCGCGCCGCCGCGAACCGCACCCCGGGGCGACCGGAGGTTGCGGTCGATCGCGGCAGTCCCGCCGCGTCCGCCGCCCAGGCCAGGATCGCGGTGCGCAGGTCGTCCTCGTCGAACAGCCCGTGCAGCGTGGTGCCGAGGGTGCGCTCGGCGGCCCAGCCGAGCACCGTGCCGTCGTCGGCGACGAGCCACGGCTCCGCACCGGCGCCCCGCACCACGCCGTGGTGGATGCGATAGCCCGCGGCCCGCGCCCCCGTGCCGGCGCCAGGCCCGGGGCCACCGGTGATCGCCGCGCCGTGCGGACGATCGAGCACCTTGTCCGGGGCGAACGTCGTGGTCACGTCGAGCCGGCCGAGCCCGTCGATGGCGCCGGGTGTGCCCTCGACCCCGCCCGGATCGTCGATGCGCCGGCCGAGCATCTGCAGCCCGGCGCAGATGCCGACGACCGGCGCGCCGGAGCGCTCGATCGCGGCGGCCAGCCCGGACGCCCGCAGCCAGGCCAGGTCGTCGCGGGTCGCCTTCGACCCGGGCAGCACGATCAGGTGCGGGCGACCCAGCGCCGCCGGCGTGCGCACCCAGCGCACCGACACGCCGGGCTCGAGGCGCAGCGGGTCGAGGTCGCCGAAGTTCGACACGCGCGGGAAGCGCACGACGGCGACGTCGAGCCCACCGTCGACCGCGGCGTCCACGGCACCGGCGCCGTCCGTGTCCCAGCGGTCGAGGGCGAGCGAGTCCTCCGCGTCGAGGTCGAGGCCGTGCACCATCGGCACCACCCCGAGGGTGGGGACGCCGCAGCGCCGTTCGAGGTCCGCGCACCCGTCGCCGAGCAGCGCCGGGTCCCCCCGGAAGCGGTTGATCACGAAGCCCCGCACGCAGCGGCGCAGCTCGTCGGGCAGCAGCGCCACGCTGCCGTAGAGCGCGGCGAAGACGCCGCCGCGCTCGATGTCGCCGACGATCAGCGCCGGCAGGCCGGCCGCGGCGGCGAGCGGCAGGTTGGCGAGGTCGCGGTCGAGCAGGTTGATCTCCGCCGCCCCGCCCGCGCCCTCGCAGATCACAACGTCGTAGCGGCGCCGCAGGTCGGCGAGCGCGGCGGCCACGATCGGCCGCAGCTCCTCCGTGCGGTCGTGGTGCTCGTGCGCCGACCGCTCGCCCACGACCCGGCCCATCACGACCACCTGGCTGGTGGTTTCGCCGGTCGGCTTGAGCAGCACGGGGTTCATGGCCGCCTCGGCGGGCACCCCGGCGGCGAGCGCCTGTACCCATTGGGCGTGCCCGATCTCGGCGCCGTCCGCGGTGACCGCCGCGTTGAGCGCCATGTTCTGGGCCTTGAAGGGGGCGACCGACACGCCTTGCCGGGCGAGCAGTCGGCAGAGCCCGGCCACCATCCACGACTTGCCCGCGTCGCTGGTCGTGCCGCACACGACGAGCCCACCTCGCAGCCCGCTGCCGGTGCTCTGGCTCGCCCCGCCGCCCGCCGGCGTCATCCGCCGCCTCCCGCCGGCGTCATCCCGCGCAGTCCGCCGGCGTCATCCGGCGGCCACGGCGAGGCGCCCCTCGGCCAGCGCGGCGCGGTCGACCTGGTCGAGGCTGGTGACGACGATGTCGGCGCCGGCCGCGGCCAGCAGGTCGGCGTCGTCGGCCCGGGCGATGCCGATGGCGGCCATCTCGCCGGCCTTGGCCGCCGTCACGCCCGCCACCGCGTCCTCCAACACCATGGCGTCGCGCGGCGCGACGCCGAGCTCCTGTGCGGCGGTGAGGAACATCTCCGGATGGGGCTTGCCGTGGGCGAAATCGCGGCCGGACACGTCGGCGTCGAAGAGGTCGAGGAGCGTCAGCCCGGGCGTCACCACCGCACTCGCGATGCCCTGCTGCGCGGCGAAGGTGTCGATCCGGATGCGCCGCAGGAACAGTCCCGCGTTCTTCGACGACGACGCCGCGGCCACCCGAAGCCCGGCGTCCTTGGCCCCGAGGATGAAGCGCAGGGCGTCGTCGTAGGCCAGGAAGTCCCCGGCGTCGATCAACCGGATCACCATCTCCTGCTTGCGGTCCGCATACTCCTGCACCCGCGCCTCGGGGTCGGGCACGCCGAAGCGGACCAGCGCGCTCAACGCGCCGCTCATCCGCGGCTTGCCCGACACCTCCTGCTGGTAGACGAGGGGGGTGAACGCGTCCGGCGACCAGGTGGTCCGGTCGCGGAGTGGTGCCCACTCCCCCTCCATCAGCTCGCGCAGCGACTCGCGCCACGCCTTGAAGTGCGGCGAGTCGACGAGCACGCCGTCGACGTCGAAGATCGCTCCCTGGAAGGCGGCCACACCGCGCATCCTAGGAGTCGGGCCAGGTACGCCCTGTTGGTCGAGCGGTCAGGCGCGGGAGTGGCGACCCGTGCGTCGGAGCAGGGCCGAGGCGACGGCCACGACGATGATCGCCCCGATCACGGCGCCGATGATGCCGCCCCAGT
>CAYUXB010000027.1:0-12260 GCA_964448525.1 uncultured Acidimicrobiaceae bacterium | reverse complement strand
GCGACGGCCACGACGATGATCGCCCCGATCACGGCGCCGATGATGCCGCCCCAGTCGAACTTGTCGTCGTCGCCGATGCCGAGCAGGCCGGTGAAGACCCAGTAGCCGACGAGCGCACCCAGGAGTCCGAGCACGGTCGACACGGCCCAGGACTGCCAGCCCTGCATGTGCTCGAACGCATCGTTCGGCACGAGCGCACGACCGATGGCACCGCACACCAGGCCGAGAGCGAGGGCGGCGATCAGGCTTCCGATGTCCATGTCTCCTCCAGGTGCTAGGGAACTGAGCAGGAGACCTGGCAGGACGGTACCGCCGCGGCACTGGAGTGGCAACGGTCACAGTCGCAGCTGTCTACGGCAGCTCCTCGAGGTCGACGTCGACGAGCTCGCTGTCGGGGGACGCGGTGGCGATGCGCGCCGCGACCTCGGGGTCCTGCAGAGCCCGAGCCTCGAAGGCGGTGATGACCACTGCCGGGGTGAGGATGATCGTTCCGTCGTCGTGTTCCGTCATGAAGTAGCGGTCGAACCGATGATCGGTCTTGCTCAGGCTGACCCGTCGGCGGTTGTCCACTTCGACGACGGGCGCATCGACGGGCACGACGCTGGGGCTTGCCATGCCGGAACCTTTCTGTCGCGTGATCCCGGGCACGATAGCACTCACGTTCCAACGTTCCAACGTAACCATGTGACGCTGAGTCGTGGATCGGCGATTTCGCCACGCCCGCCTAGGTGCACACGCTACATTGCCGTTGCGCAATATATAACGAAAGTCACTAGAATCATCCAGATGCCGCAGCTCAAGTTCGACCCCCAGGCCGCCGACGACCTGCGGAAGCTCGCCGCCGAGAACCCCCAGCATCCGGGCTACCTCGCCGTGAAGCGGCTGCTCTTCGCACTGAAGGACGAGAACCCGGCTGACCCGGTGCACGGCACCGCGTACACGACGGACAAGGAGGGCCGCACCTACTACCGGGAGGTCGGCCGACACCCCGATGTCATGGCCGTCGCGTGGAAGCGCTATCCGCACGACGATCTCATCATCATCGTTTTCGTCGGCAACACCCCCTTGTAGACGGGCGCGTCGTCCGGTCGACGCCCGAGGTCACTTCAGTGGGGTGAGCGTCCCGAGGATCGTGGGGTAGAACTCCGCGACCGTCGGGTGGATCGGGAGCATGTCGGCGAGCACGTGGTAAGGCGCGTCGGCGTGCATGAGGGCGCTGACGATCTGCACGATCTCGTCGCCGGTGATGCCGAGCACCGAGGCCCCGAGGAACCGCTCGGTCTCGGTGTCGACCAGCAGGCTGATCAGCCCGTCGGTCTCGCCGTCCAGCGCCGCCCGCGTGACGTCGGACATCGGCATCGAGGCCTTGGCCACGGGTCGGCCCGACTCTCGCGCCTCGCGCTCGGACATGCCGACCCGCCCGAGCGGCGGATCGGTGAACACGGCGTAGGTGGGGATGCGCCCATCGGCCGTGCGCGACCCGCCGTCGAGGTGGTCGACCAGGATCTCGTAGTCCTGGTACGAGGTGTGGGTGAAGGCCCCCCGCCGGTTGATGTCGCCAAGCGCCCAGATGCCCGCGATCGACGTGCGGAACACGCCGTCGGTCTCCAGGTAGCCGCGGTCGTCGGTCGCGAGGCCGACGGCGTCGAGGTCGAGGGTGTCGGTGTTCGGGGTGCGGCCCGCGGCGACGAGCAGGTGCGAGCCGTCGATCGGGCCGCCCTCGGTCAGGTGCAGCCGCACGCCGTCGCCCTGGGGTTCGACGCGGGTGGCGGACGTCGAGGTGCACAGCGTGACGCCCTCGGCGGCGAGGAACCGGGCCATGGCGGCGGAGATGTCGGGGTCCTCCCGGGAGGCGATGCGCTCGCCGCGCTCGACGATCGTGACCGCGCTGCCGAGACGGGCGAAGAGCTGGCCGAGCTCGAGGCCGACGTAGCTGCCCCCGAGGACGACGAGGTGGGCGGGCAGCTCACGCAGGTGCAGCACCCGGTCGTTGTCGAGCCACGGCACGTCGTCGATGCCCTCGACGGGGGGCTTGGTGGCGCGGGTGCCGACATTGAGGAACACCTCGCCCGTCACGAGCGACCGGTCCCCCACGGCGACCTCGAACCCGGCGTCGGAGCGCCCCGTGAACCGGGCCCCGCCGTACAGGAGCGTCATCCCCTCCGTGTGCTGGAGATCGTCCTCGAACCCGTCGACCCACCCGTCGATCAGGTCGTCCTTGCGGGCCATGACCGCCGCGAAGTCGACGGTGACCTCGCCGGTGCGGACACCGTGACGCCCGGCGGTGCGCACCAGGTGGGCGACGCGGGCCGACGCACGCATCGCCTTGGTCGGGCGGCAGCCCCGGTTGAGGCAGGTGCCGCCCACAACATCGGCCTCCACCAGGGCGACCGTGCGGCCGGAGGCGGCGAGGTGGCGGCCGACCCCCGGGCCGGCCTGCCCGGCGCCGATGACGACGGCGTCGAACGCGAGGGTGTCGAACGCGAGGGTGTCGGACATGGCGCGGCTCCTGGGGAGTGGACGGCGCCGGACTGCACCGCCGGTCGGCCCATCGTCGCGCCTGCGGCAGTCGTCGGGCAGGGGGCTGGCGCGATCGCCGGACGCCGAGGCCCGCTCAGTTTCACCTCGTTCCGAATGTGAGCCGGTGCCGCATAGGGTCGGCATCATGCTCAGGGAGTTGGGGGTCGGGCTCGGGTACGGCGCCGGCACAGGGTTGAACACCGTCGCCGCGGTGCGGGAGGAAGCCGTCTGGGCTGCCGACGCCGGATTCGAGAGCTTCTGGGTCTCGCAGGTGTTCGGCGTGGATCCGATCGTCGCGCTCGCGTCGATCGGAGCCGCCGCCCCCGAGCTCGCCGAGTTGGGCACATCCGTGGTCCCGCTGGCCGGACGCCACCCGCTTGCACTCGCCGCTCAGGCCAGGACCGCGCAGAGCGCGCTCGGCGGTCGATTCACCCTGGGCGTCGGAACATCGCATCGGATGGTGGTCGAGGGCTTCTTCGGTGAGTCGTTCGCGACACCGTACGCCCGGACCGTCGACTTCCTCGACGCCCTCCTGCCGTTGCTGCGCGGCGAGCCCGCGGACGTCGAGGGCGACCAGATCTTTGCCAAGGGCTGGCTCACCATCGAGGCCGAGCCCTGCCCGCTGCTGCTCGCTGCGCTCGGCCCCCGGATGCTCGCGCTGGCGGGCCGCGTCGCGGCAGGAACCTCGGTCGGCTCGTGCGGGCCGCGAACGATCGCCCACCACATCGCGCCGGTCATCAACGCCGCCGCGGACGAGGCCGGTCGTCCTCGGCCGCGTGTCGTCGCGCTCGTCGGCGTGTGCGTCACGGAGGCACCGGAGGCGGTGCGCGCACGGAGTCGGGAGCACAGCCGGATGTACGACTCGTTCCCCAGCTACCGGAGGATGCTCGACCGCGAGGGCGTCGCCAGCGGGGCCGACCTGATGCTGGCCGGCTCGATCGATCACATCGCGGACGGCCTGGCCGCCTACGCCGCAGCCGGCGCGACCGATCTGCGGATCATGATCCACGCCGACGACGAGGACGAGCGGATGGCCACCCGCGAGGCGCTGGCCGCCGCCCTCGCACCGTCGCCCTGACGCTCGGCGAGGCGGCGCGTGCACTTGCCCGGGACCACATGTATCCGTACGTTTGTACAGATATGTCCGCCACGGCGACATCCTCCGACACCGCCGGCACGCCGGTCGCAGACGGGCGCCGGCGGCGCGGCGTCGCGAGCCGGCAGTCGATCCTCGACGCGGCGTCGGGTCTCATCGCCGACGTCGGCGTCGGGGCGCTGACCCACCGGGCCGTCGCCGAGGCCGCCGGGCTCCCCCTCGCCCGGGTCACGTACCACTTCCCGAAGGTCGACGACCTGATGCTGGCGGCCGCGCAGCGCTACCTCCGGGACTTCGACGACCGCCTGCGTGCCGGCGCCGCCGTCGCGCTCGCCGGCGACCGTCCGGTGGTAGAGGTGGTCACCGACGTGCTCCACGGGCTCGTCACCGACGGCGCCCGCGAGTTCCTCGGCATGGTCGAGGTGCGCCTCGCGCTGGCCCGCCGGGGCCGCACCGTCGAGGACACGGGGATCGTCTCGGTCATCGAGTCCTTCGGCGCCGACCGGGCGCGCGCCCTGTCGATCGCCGCCGCCATGTTCGGCTTCGCCGTGCTCGCCGCGGCGGAGCCCGCCACCATCGCTCGCACCCAGGTGCGCGACCACGTCCGGACCGTCCTCGGGGGACCCGCATGAGCACCACCACGCCCAGCCAGCCGACCACAACCGCGAGGACGAAGGCGACCGGCGCCCCGATCGGCCCCGGGTCGCTGCTGTGGGACACCGCCGGCGACCCCCGGGGCCTGCTCACCGGCACCGCAGCGGGAATGATGCAGCTCATGCTGCCCGGCCTCGGCGCCGGCGTGACCGACCACTCCAACTTCTTCGACGATCCGTTCGACCGGATCTTCCGGTCGATCCCCTACATCTGGCGCAGCATCTTCGCGGCCGACGAGGAGCAGGGCGCCGAGGCCGGCCGCACGATCCGCGACTTCCACCCCGACATCAAGGGCACCGACCACAACGGCAACCGCTACCACGCCCTCGACCCGGACATCTACTGGTGGGCACACGCCACCTTCACCTGGGAGTTCTTCCGCGCCCGCGAGCTGTACTTCCTGCGGCCGCTCCGCCGCGCCGAGCAGGAACAGCTCTATGCGGAGACCGTCACCTGGTACCGCCGCTACGGCGTGAGCGACCGGCCGGTGCCGCCGACCCTCGACGCGTTCCGCACCCGCTTCGAAGACATCTGTCGCCACGAGCTGCAGCTCACCCCCGCGGTGCAGTGGGCGCTCGACCCGACGAAGAATGCCGGAGCCCGGGGCGCCCGCATGCGCCTGCCCGGGCCGCTCGCCCCGCTGAGCGGGCTCGCCACCCGGCTCGGCAGCGACCTGCTGCGGGTGATCGTGTACGGCAACCTGCCCGACATCGTCCGCCGGCGGTTCGACTTCGCCTGGTCCAACGCCGATCGACTGGCGTTCGTGGCGGTGTGCTCGGCACTGCGGGGGATGGAACCGGCGATCCGGCGCGGCGCGCTGTCGAGCATGTTCCCGGAGGGCACCCCCTACCTCGACCCGGCGGACCGGCGGTCGGTCGTCGTGGCCGGTCCCAACCCCCGCCAGCAGGCCCGCGCGCGAGCCCGCGGGTGAGGCCGTCGACCCGGCCGCGCGCCGGGCCCGGTCCTTGACACCCCGGCACCCTCACCGCACAGTTGAGCACTGTTCAATTGTTCGTCAGCGAACGCATTGGGGCGCGAGCCGGCGACAGACGCATCGGGAGGGGACATGAGCACGTCTGTCAGGCGCGCCAGGGCGCACATCCGAGGGGTGGTCGCCGTATCGGTGGCGCTCCTGTTGGGGGCCACGGGGCTCACTGGCGGATCGCCGGCAGGCGCGGCACCGGCCGGGCCCGCCGCGCCGACGGCACCCGCCGTCGCACCGGGTGACGACCCGTTCTACACGCCGCCGTCGCCGCTGACCGGCAACCCCGGCGACGTCCTGCGCAGTCGGGCCAGCACCTTCACGCTCGACCCGATCACCCGCTCGCCCGCGCCGGGCGTGACGGCGAAGCAGGTGCTGTACCGGTCGACCTCGGCCACCGGGGCCGCCAACGCCGTCTCGGGCACGGTGCTCGTGCCCACGGCCCCGTGGCGGGGCGGCGGCAGTCGCCCCCTCGTCGCCTACGCCCCCGGCACCCGCGGGGTGGGGGATGTCTGCGCACCGTCGTACGTCATGACGCGGGGCACCGACTACGAGGGCCTCTTCGTCGCCGGGCTCCTGGCCCGGGGATGGGCCGTGGCTGTCACCGACTACGAGGGCCTCGGCACACCCGGCGAGCACACCTACGTCGTCGGGCAGTCCGAGGGGCGCGCCGTGCTCGACATGGCCCGGGCCGCACAGCGGCTGCCCGGCACCGGCCTCGCGCCCTCCGGCCCGGTCGGCCTGATGGGCTACTCGCAGGGCGGCGGCGCGACCGGCTGGGCGGCGCAGCTCGAACCGACCTACGCCCCCGAGCTGGACGTGCGCGGCGTCGTGGCCGGCGGTGTCCCGGGGGACCTGACCGCGGTGGCCGACTTCGTGGACGGCGGCCCGTTCGTCATCTTCGAGCTGCTCGCGGGCATCGGGCTGGACGCCGCCTACCCCGAGCTCGACCTCGAGTCGTACATGAACGAGCGGGGCCAGGCGCTGATGGACGCCAAGGACGCTGCCTGCCTCGTGAACATCGACGAGCTCGACGACCTGCTCCTGACGCTGGTCGGCACGCTCTTCAGCGGCATCGACGACTACACGACATCGAATCCGCTCGACACCCCGCAGTGGCAGGCCCGGCTGGCCGAGAACAAGCTCGGCGGCACCAAACCGCAGGCGCCGGTGTACATGTACCACGGCATCATCGACGAGATCGTGCCGCTCCGGCAGGCGGCGCAGCTGCGCCGGACGTGGTGCAACCGCGGGGCCAACGTCACCTGGTCGCTGCGGCCGGGCGAGCACGCGCTCACCCTCGTGGAGGGCTACACCTCCGCCGCCAACTGGCTCGATGCCCGGTTCGACGGGCACCGGGCCTGGTCGAACTGCTGGCTGCCCTGAGCGGAGGGCCGCGGCCACGCTGATCTGACCGGAGGGCGTCCCGCCGAGCGCGGGGCGCCCTCGCGTCACGGCGTCACGGTGTCACGAGCGCGTCGCCTCGACGAACGACTCCGTCGCCACCTCGGCGGCGAAGCGGGCGCGGTCGACCTGCGCGAAGACGTCGCCCGTCTGGGTGGCCATCGCCCGCAGCGCGGTGAGCTTGCGGTCGAGCGCCGCCCCCTCGAGGCGGAGGTGGAGGGCGAGCTGCGCCACGGGAATGCCGGCCGGCCGCTCATCGGTCATGTAGATGCCCCACTCCTCGTAGAGATCCCCGAACTCGGCGATCTGCTCGACCGTCGGGGCCGCGTAGAGCAGCCGCCCGGGACGGCCCGCCCGCTCCCACGCCGCGGTCACCCAGCGGTGCACGGCGATGTGGTCGGGGTGGTAGGTCATCCCCTCGGGGCCGAACGTCAGGATCGTGTCCGGGTGGACCTCGTCGAGCAGCCCGCCGACCCAGGCGAGGCCCTCCTCGTGGCAGCCGGGCAGGCCACCGTCGGGCAGGCCCCGGATCGCGTGCTCGCCCACGCCGAGCACCGCCATCGCCGCGGCCGCCTCCCAGCGTCGCACCCGTCCGAGCCGGTCGGGCGGCCAGGTGTCCGCGTCGTCGGTGCCGTGCTCGCCCGCGGTCGCCGACACGCACACGACCCGCTGCCCGCCGTCGCGGGCGGCGGCCATCACGCCGGCCGACAGGAACGTCTCGTCGTCGGGATGCGCCCAGATCGACAGGATCGTGCCGAGCGCCGACGGGGACAGGCGGGTCGTCATGACCGGCAGGGTCCCGGACGGCACTCACACCGCGCCCCCACGCGCTCGCAGGCGCTGTGAGCCGATGGGAGCGCCGTGAGAGGGACGACGGGCAGCGTGGCCGCCATGACCATGACCCTACCGACCACCCCGACGGCGCTCCCGCAGGACGTCCTGGACGGCTTCCGGGCCCGGGCCGGCGAGCTCGACCGGGCGAACGCCTACTTCGACGAGGATCTGGCCGAGCTCGGAGCCGCCGGCTACCTGGCGGCCGCGGTGCCCACCGACATCGGCGGCTGGGGCCTCGACCTCGCCCAGCTCGCGGCCGCCCAGCGGCGCCTGGCCCGCTACGCCCCGGCGACCGCGCTGTCGATGACGATGCACTCCTACTGGATCGGCGCCGCCGCCGAGCTGGACAAGCTCGGTGACCCGTCGCTGCGCTGGATCCTCGAGGCCGCGGCCGGTGGCGAGGTGTTCGCCGCCGGCCACGCCGAGACGGGCAACGACATCCCCGTGCTCCTGTCCACCTGCCAGGCCACCCGCGTCGAGGGCGGCTACCGGCTGAACGGGCGCAAGCAGTTCGGCTCGAACGGTCCGGCCTGGACGTGGCTCGGCGCCCACGCGGTCGATGCGGATGCCCCGGGTGGGCCGCAGATCGTCCACGCCTTCGTCGAGCGCACGAGCCCCGGCGTGCACGTCGTGGAGACGTGGGACACGCTCGGCATGCGGCCGACCCAGAGCCACGACACCATCCTCGACGACGTGTTCGTCCCCGACGCCCGCGTCGGGAGGGTCGCGCCCGCCGGTGATCCCACCGACCCGTTCGCCAGCGTCATGTCGATCTGGGCCCTGTCGCTGATCGCCGCGGTCTACCTGGGGATCGCCGACCGGGCCCTCGAACTGGCCGTCGCCGGCGCCCGGAAGAAGACCTCGATCGCGATCGAGCGGGGCGCCTACGCCTACAACCCGATGGTCCAGCACCAGGTGGCGGAGATGTACCTCGAGCTCGACGCGGCCGGGGCCACGCTCGACCGCTTCGTCGGCGACTGGGTGGCCGGCGTCGACCACGGCGACGAGTGGGGACCGAAGCTCTACTCGACGAAGTGGCGGGCCGTGGAGGCGGCCAAGCGCGTCGTCGACATCGCCCTCGATGTGTCCGGCGGCGCCGGCATGTTCCGGGGCAACGAACTGGAGCGGCTCTACCGCGACGTGCGCTGCGGCGGCTTCCACCCCGCCAACGACGCACTCACCCACGAGATGGTCGGCAAGGCGGCGCTCGGGATCATCGCCGAGGAGCCGCGGTGGTGAGGGCGCGCAACGCGTGCTCGACGGCAGCGTCGCCGTCGAGCACGCCGCCCTCGCGTCGGGCGGCCTCGTACTCCTCGGAGCCAAGGGTGGCCGCCAGCTCGGCGCCCAGCTCCCGGAGCGCGACCTCGTCGGTGCCGAAGATGAGGTGGCCGGCATCCGCTCCCCGCACCGCGCCCTCCAGCACGGCCGCGTCCCGGTGCCGGCCCCGGCGGGCGAGGAGCCCGGCGATCGAGCGCAGCATCGTCCACTGCGTCGACCACATCCCCGCTCGGCGCCAGTGCGTGATCAGGCGCCGGAAGTCCTCGGCCGCCACGTCGGGATCGCCGACACGGGCGTCGATCGACGCCTTCGACGCGCCGGCGAGCCCGACCACGAAGGACACGCTGGTCCGTTCCGCCACCGCCTCGGCCCGGGCGAACCGGGCGCGCGCCCGCTCGACGTCGACCTCCAGCTCGGCCTCGCCCGCGCAGTACCAGATGTAGGCCGCGTACGGGGTCACCGCGTCGCCGACCTCGGCGAGCAGCTCGGCCGCCCGCGCCCCGACGTTGGGGTCGCCCGCATAGGCCCGGGCCAGCAGCTCCGTCCCCCGGGCGAACACCAGGGCCGCCGGGTCGTCCGCCGCGGCCTCGATCGCGCGCTCGTACCACTCGACCGCCTCGCCGAGGCGGCCGGTGAAGAGGCCCTGGTTGCCGCACACCGTGGCCACCTCGCTGGGCAACGGTCGCCCGGACCGTTGCGCCACGCGCAACGCCCGCTCGCTACGGACCCCGGACTCGACCACGTCGCCGGCCATCCACGCGGCGTACGCCGCCGCGACCCAGACCAGCGAGGCGGCCGGGGCGCGGTCCTCCGGGTCGGCGGCGGCGACGCGCTCGGACCACGCGAGCACGTCGGGACGGAGACGCATGACGCCGTAGTCGAGCAGGCTGGCGACGAGACGCCCCGCGAGCTCGGCGCGGTCGTGGGCGAGCAGCCAGTCGATCGCGGCGCGCAGCTCGGGGAGGGCGGCGTCGATCTCGGCCAGCACGCGTGGACCGGGCTCCACCAGGCGCCGGTCGGCGTCCTCCGCCCAGGCCACCTGGTGGCGGGCGTGCCGGTCGCCGACCCGCTCTGCGTCGCCCGCCGCGACCAGCCGCTCGGTGCCGAACGCCCGCAGCGTCTCGAGCAGCAGGTAGCGCCGGTCCCGCGTGCGCAGCACGAGCGACCGCTCGACCAGCTGCACCAGCGCCGCGGTGGCCGTCTCGGTGTCGGTGTCGCACACGGCGGCGGCGTCGGCGGCGGTGAACGATCCCACGAACACGGACAGGGCGGTGAAGACCCGTTGCAGCGGCTCGTCCAGCAGCCCGAACGACCACGACACCGCCGCGCTCAACGACGCGTGCCGGGTCGAGGTGCGATACCCCGACGACAACAGGGTGAACCGGTGGTCCAGCCCGGCGGCGACCTCGGCGACGTCGTGGGTGTGCAGCCGGGCGGCGGCCAGCTCGATGGCGAGCGGCAGGCCGTCGAGGCGACGCACGATCTCCGCGATGCAGACCCTCTCCTCCGCGTCCGGCTCGAAACCGGGGGACACCGCCCGCGCCCGCTCGACGAAGAGCCGGACGGCCGGCGCGCCGTCGTCCGCCACGGCCAACGTGGGCACCGCGCACACCTGCTCGCCGGGGACGCGCAGGCGCTCGCGGCTCGTCGCCACCACGGACACGTGCGGGCAGGTGGTGACCAGCCGTTCCACCAGTTCGGCCGCCGGCCCCACGACGTGCTCGCAGTTGTCGAGCAGCAGGATGATCGGCGCGTCGCCGAGCAGGTCGGCGACGCGGTCGGTCAGGGGGACACCCGGCCGGGAATCGATGCCCAGCGCGTCGGCGACGACGTCGACGACCGTCGGTCGCACCGCGGTGGCCAGCTCGCACAGCACCACGGGCCGGTCGGGCCGCGCGTCGCCCAGGCGGTGGCCGGCCTCCAGCAGCAGTCGCGTCTTGCCGACCCCGCCCGGTCCGACGAGGGTCACCACCCGGTGCGCCCCCGCCAGGTCGATCACCTCGGCGACGAGGTCGTCCCGGCCGACGAGCGAGGTGGGCGGCGACGGTAGGCGGCGCTGCGCCGGCGCGGACGCCGGACCATCGCCAGAGCGGGGGCCGCCTCGATCTTCGGAACCGGGGATGCCGGATGTCGGACCGCCCGTCAGCAGGTCGGCGTGCCGGGCGGCCAGCGCCGGCGACGGCTCGATGCCCAGCTCGTCGCCGAGCAGCCGACGGAAGTCGTCGTACGCCCGCAGCGCGTCGGCGCGCCGCCCGGTCGCCGCCAGGGCCGCCATCAGGAGCGCCACCGGCGTCTCACGCCCGGGGGCGGCGTCGACGAGGGCCGACAGCTCGGCCACCAGCCCGTCGGTGTCCCCGCGGGCCAGGCGGCGCTCGGCCCGCACCTCCCGGGCGCGGGTGCGCAGCTCCTCGAGCCGGACCGCCTCGGCCCTGCCGTCGTCGGCGTCGCTCAGCTCGGGGTAGGCCGGCCCGTGCCACCGACCGAGGAGGGCGTCGATCTCCGCCGCCGTGTCCCCCGCGGCCGGGGTGGCGGCGTCGCCGGCGGTCGCCGCCGCCAGCCGGTCGGCGTCGAGGTCGACGCCACCGGCGTCCAGGCGATAGCCGTCGCCCACCGATTCGACGAGTCCTTCCGGCAGGCCCCGACGGAGGCGGAACACGTGGTTCTGCAGCGCGGCCACCGGGTCGCGTGGCGGCGCGGTGGGCCACAGGGCGTCGACCGCCGTGTCGACCGCCACGACCCGACCCCGGTGCAGCACGAGGAGCGCCAGCAGGCGTCGCTGCAGCGCACCGTCGGGCGTGACGTCGCGGCCGATGTCGTCGACGGCGCGGATCGGGCCGAGGACCTCGACCCGCAACCGCCGCCGATCTGTCGCCACGGTTCCAGTCTGACCGCTCCGCCCCACCCAGGCGCGCTGGATACGGACGCGAAGGCCGAAGGGGCGTCAATCGCCGAGCAGGTGCCGTACCGCGCCGATCCGCTGCGCGGCGGTGGCGACGACGTCGTCGACGATCGACTGCGGCGTCTCGATGGCGGTGACGAGATCGAGCCCCTCCCCCGCCCACAGGGGTCGCACGCGGTAGTCGCCGGCCTTGGACTCCCGATACGCCTGGTCGAGCTCCTCCCGCGGGCGCCGCTCGTCCCACGCATCGGTGAGCCGGTTGCGGACAACCCGGCCGTCGTGCCCCTCCGGCCAGGCGGGGCCGCGCACGACGTCGAACACCGGGGAGCGGACCGTGTCCTCGGCCCGGGCGTCCACCAGCGCCGCGGCCTCGGTGGGGCTGGACAGCGCTGCGGACGACGCCAGGAACCGGGTCCCCATCGTGACCCCGGCCGCCCCGAGCACCAGCGCGGCGGCCAGGCCGCGGCCGTCCGCGATGCCGCCCGCCGCCACCACCGGGACCGGCGCTACGGCGTCCACGACCGCGGGCACGAGGCCGATCGTGCCGCGGTCCGGTCGGCCGTGGCCGCCGGCGTCCTGGCCCTGGGCGATGA
>CAYUXB010000026.1:9388-23357 GCA_964448525.1 uncultured Acidimicrobiaceae bacterium | reverse complement strand
GAGCGCACCGGCGGCCGCTACGGCCTGCAGACGATGTGCGAGGGCGGCGGCCAGGCCAACGTCACGATCGTCGAACGCCTCTGACCGCGGACGTCGTCCCACGGTGATCCCGCCGATCGGCTGATCCATGCGACCGCGGTCGAACGTGGCTACCGCCTCGTGACGACGGGGACGCCGCAAGCCGCCCTCCCGGAGCCGATACGGTCGACGCGGTGACCGATGCTGCGACCGCGGACGCGACGACCGGTAGCGACAGCCCGGCGGTGCTCTCGTGCTCGGGGCTGCGCAAGTCGTTCGGCGAGCGGGTGGCCGTCGACGACGTCGGGTTCCACATCGCCCGGGGGGAGACGTACGGCCTGATCGGTCCCAACGGCGCCGGCAAGACGACGACGATCTCGATGGTGTGCGGGCTGCTCACCCGCGACGCCGGCGAGGTGACGGTGGCGGGCAGGCCGATGGGGCCCGGCGCCACCGACGCCAAGGCGGCGATCGGTCTCGTGCCCCAGGACGTCGCCCTCTACGAGGACCTGTCCGCGGAGGAGAACCTGCGCTTCTTCGGGCGCCTCCAGGGCCTCCGGGGCAAGGCCCTCGCCACCCGGGTGGCCGAGGCGCTCGACCTCGTCGGCCTGGCCGATCGGGCCGGCGACCGGGTCGGCGACTACTCGGGCGGCATGAAGCGCCGTGCCAACATCGCCGCGGGACTGCTGCACCGCCCCCAGCTGCTGATGCTCGACGAACCGACGGTGGGCGTCGATCCGCAGAGCCGCAACGCCATCCTCGAGAGCGTCGAAGCTCTGGGCGGCGAGGGCCTGTCCGTGCTCTACACGACGCACTACATGGAAGAAGCCGAGCGCCTCTGCGACCGCATCGGCATCATCGACGAGGGACGCCTGATCGCCGAAGGGACCCGGCGCGAGCTGATCGCGCGCCTCGGCGTGGGCGACCGCGTCGACGTGACCGGCACCGGCGACCTCGCCGCCTTCGCGGCGGCGTGCTCCACCCAGCCGGGCACGATCGGGGTCGACCAGCGCGACGGGGGCGTGGTCGTGCGCGTGGCCGACGGCAGCACCGCCCTCGCGGGGATCGTGGCCGCCAGCGAACGGGCCGGCGTGGCGATCGGCGGCATCGAACTGGTCGAGCCCGACCTCGAGGACGTCTTCCTGGGCCTCACCGGCAAGGCCCTCCGGGACTGACGGGTGCGTGCCGCATCCATGACCCAGATCCGGGCCGCCATCCTCATCGCCGCCGCCGACCTGCGGCGGCGGCTGCGCAACCGCTCGTTCGTCATCCAGGCGCTGGCCGGGCCGATCGTGCTGGCCGGCATCATCAGCCTGGCGTTCGGCGGCGGGGACTTCGAGACGACGATCGGCCTGGTGGACGCCGACGGTTCGCCCGCGTCCGAGGGTTTCGTGACAGGTGTCGCCGGCGCCGATGCGGGCGGCATCGACTTCGTGGAGGTCGACTCGGCAGCCGATGCCCGCGCCCGGGTCGACGACGGCGACCTCGGCGCGGCCGTGGTGGTGCCGGACGGGTTCACGGCCTCGCTGCAGACGGACGCACCGGGCGACCTCGACATCATCACGTCGTCCGACGGCTCGGTGTCGGCCGAGGTCGCCCGCTCGGTGGCCCGCGGCTTCACGGACCAGGCCAACGCCGCCCGGCTGGCGGCGGCGACGATCGCGGCGACCGGCGGCACCGTCCCCGACGCCGACCAGCTCGGTGCCATCGAGCTGCCGGTGCAGGTCACGACTGTGGGCACCGGCGGCGACGTGTCGCCCGCCGCCTACTTCGGGCCGGCGATGGGCCTGCTGTTCCTGTTCCTGTCCGTCGGTGCGGTCGCCCGCGACCTGCTGGGCGAGAAGCGCATCGGCCTGCTCGACCGGGTGCGGGCGGGCCCGGTGAGCGACGGGGCCATCCTGGCCGGCAAGGGCGCCAGCGTCATCGCCATCGGCGTCACCAGCCTGGGCGTGATCTGGGCGGTGACCGAGCTCGGCCTCGGCGCCCGTTGGGGCGATCCGGTCGGCGTCGTGGCGATGATCCTGGCCGCGGCCGTGGCCGTCGGGGGTGTTGCGGGGCTGGTCGCCGGCCTGGCCCGCACCGAGCAGTCGGCCGACATGCTGGCCTCGGTCGTCGCCTTCGTGTTCGCCCTGGTCGGTGGGGCCTTCATCCCGATCGGGGACATGCCCGACGCGCTCGCCCGCCTGTCGCTGCTCACGCCCACCGGCTGGGCGCTGCGGGGCTTCGCCGAGCTGTCGGCGGGCAACGGCTCCGTCGCCGACGTCATCCCCCACGTCCTGGTGCTGCTCGCCTGGGGGCTCGTGGCCGGCGGCATCGCTGCCCGGGTGCTGCCCCGGCGGCTGGGGGCCACCTGATGGCCGGCGCATCGAGCCGCACCGACCCCGGCGCCGCGCCAGGCACCGACGACCCGGGCGCACGGTCGCCGTCGGCGCAGGGCACTGGCGCCGGCGCGGGCGGGGGCGCGGCGCGCACCGAAGCGGCGGCAGACCGCTCCACCGGGGCCGCGCGGGCGATCGTCGCCATCGCCGCCAACGACCTGCGCCGCACCGCCCGCGACCGCACCGCCTTGTTCTTCTTCGTCGCGTTGCCGGTGATCATCATCGTCCTCATCGGCAGCACGTTCGGCAGCATGTCGGGGGTGGAGGTCGGGGTGGTCGACCGCGACGGCACGACGGCGTCGGCCCGGCTGGTGGCGGAGCTGGACGCCCTCGACGGGCTCAGCGTCGAGTCGTACTCCTCGCTCGACGACCTGCGGCGCGACATCCGCTCGGGCTCGATGTCCGCCGGTGTGGTGCTGCCGGACGGCTACGGCGCCGATCTCGACCGCGGCGACGGGGCGACGGTGGAGCTGATCTCCGATCCGACCTCGGGCGGCGCCACCGTCGTGCAAGCCGCGGTGCGGGCCGCCGTGGGGGACGAGGCCGTGCAGATCGCGGCCGCCCGCACCGCGGTCGAGGCGGGCGACGTCGACTACGACACTGCGGCCGACGAGGCCGAGGCCCTGGCCGCCGAGCTGCCCCGCGCCGGCGTGCGCGACCGGCCGGTGGGCTCGGGCGAGTCCGCCAGCCTGTCGACCTTCGACTACACCGCGCCGTCGAACCTGGTGCTGTTCACCTTCGTCAACACGGTGATGGCCGGCTCGCTCATCGCCCTCGAACGCCGGCAGGGCATCACCCGGCGCATGCTGGCGACGCCGCACGGCACGGGCACGATCCTGGCCGGCATCGGCCTGGCGAAGTTCAGCTTCGCGCTGTTGCAGTCGACGCTCATCGTCGTCGTCGGCGCGGTCGGCTTCGGCGTCGGCTGGGGCGACCCGGTCGCGGCCGCGCTGCTCGTCGTGCTGTTCGCAGCAGTGGCCACCGCCGTCGGGCTGCTGGTGGGCTCCGTGGTCCGCGATCCCGACCAGGCGAGCGCCATCGGCGTCCCCATCGCCATCGGCCTCGGCATGCTCGGCGGCTGCATGTGGCCGCTCGAGGTCGTGCCCCCGCTGATGCGGACGATCGGCCACATCGGGCCCCACGCGTGGGCGATGGACGCCTGGATCGCGCTGATCTTCGACGATGCCGGTGTGGGCGACATCGCCGTCGAGTTGGCGGTGCTGGCGGGCTACGTCCTGGTGCTCGGCCTGATCGCCAGCCGGCGGCTGCACCGAGCGCTGACGACCTGAGCCGTCGGTCCCCCCGGGGTGGTCACGTGAGGTAAACAGTGTTCATCCCGGGCGAGGAGGCAACCCGATGCCCACGTTGACCGCCAACCTGTTCCGCGGCCGCGGGCCGGCCGACCACCGGCTCGATGTCGTCGCGGGCAACTGGCCCACCGACATGGACGGCGCCGTCATCGTCGTCGGCCCGGACAAGCGGGCGCCCGGCGGCCACTGGTTCGCCGAGGCCGGCCTGCTCTGCCGCATCGAGTGCCGCCCCGACGCCTACGGGCGGATCGCCGTCCGCCAGCGCCTCGTCGACACGCCCCTGCTGCGACTGCGCCGCCGGCTGCCGTGGCTGTTCCGCAAGGTGGCCTTCGCCGAGGTCTCGCCCCTCGGCATGACCAACCTCGCCAACACCAACGTCGAACCGATCGACGACCGGCTGTTCATCGGCTACGACGCGGGTCGCCCGGTCGAGGTCGACCCCGAGACGCTCGCCCACATCACCCCGGTCGGCGCCAACGGGGAGTGGTTCCAGGCGCTTCCCGGCCTGGTCGAGCCGATGGTCGCGGTCGCCGCCCACCCCGCCGCGGCCCACGACGAGGGCGCGCTCTACTTCGTCAACTACACGCCCGTCCCGGCCGCCGACGGCAAGCCGGTGGCGTTCGTCGCCCGTTGGGGCCTCGACGGGCCCGTGGACCGCTGGCCGCTCGACGGCATCGAACCGTTCGACACGATCCACGACATCAAGGCCACGCGCGACCACCTGGTGTTCTCGGACCTGCCCTTCGCCACCGGGCCCGAGACGTTCGCGGGCACGCCCCGCACGACCCCCAACCAGGACGTGACCCGGCTGACGATCGTGGCCAAGGACGACCTGCGCCGCACCCCACCCGGCCGGCCCGTGCCGACCAGCGTGGTCACGCTGCCCATGCCGACCGGGCACCTCACGGTCGACCACGACGACGACGACGGCGTCCTCACCGTCTACCTCGAGCACATCCCGCTCTCCGATCTGATGATCATGCTGGAGGCCGGCGCCACGCCCCACTTCGGCGATACGCCGATCCCCGCCGACTACGAGGGGCTCGTCACGTTGGCGGTGCAGCCCGGCGCCGTCGGCCGCTACCGCATCGACGCCGCCACCGGCGAGGTGCTCCAGGCGGACGTGGCCTGGGACGAGCGCTTCTGGGGGCCGGTGCTCGCCACCCGCGACCGCTCGACGCCTGCCGCGCGAGCACGCTCGCGCCAGCTCTGGTTCGCCGGCGTCGGCTACGACCCCGAGCTCGTGCCGGAGGAGTGGTGGCGCCTCTACGGCGACGCCGGGCTCCAGGCGCTCGTGCAGCCCGCCGACCTTCCCACCGAGCCCATCCCGGCGGCCCTCACCCGGTTCGACCTCGACGCCATGAAGGTCGTCGAGCTCTGGTCGTACGACGGCGGGGCCTTCCCGAGTCCGCCCCAGTTCGTCCCCCGCACGGGCGCGACCGGACCGGACGACGGCTACGTGGTCGTGATGGTGCACCAGGACGGCGCCAAGGAGATCCAGGTGTTCGACGGGATGGCGATCGAGCAGGGACCGATCGCCCGGGCCACGGCGCCGAACTTCGTGCCGCCGTTGCTGCTGCACTCCTGCTGGATGCCGCAACGCACGTCCGGCCGCCGGTCGTCCTACGAGGTGTCCCTCGGGCGCGACATCGCCGGCGCGGTGCGCGACCTGCCCCGGCACCTGGTCTCGCTGTTCCGGACCGGCCGGGCGATGGTCGAGTCCCGCCCCGCGGGGGCGGACACCGACCGATCGCGACGACCGACCTGACCGAACGGCTCAGGTGACCTTGGGATGCGCCCGTTCGATGATCGTGGCGACGTCGATGCCCGGCGGCAGGGTGCCGAGCGCCAGGCCCTCGTCACCCGTGAGACGCGACGCCAGGAACGCCTCCGCGACAGTCGGGTGCCCGAAGCGCACCAGCAGGCTGCCCTGGAACGCCAGCGCCATCGTCTCGACGACCCGCCGGGCGCGGGCCTCGAGGCCGACGATGTCGCCCAGCTCCGACCGCACCCGGGCCACCGTGGCATCGAGCCGGGCATCGGCCCCCGCTGCAGCGTCGAGCTCGGACACGAACGCCTCCAGCGCGACGGGCTCACGGGTGATGGCCCGCAGCACGTCGAGGCAGATCACGTTGCCCGACCCCTCCCAGATGCCGTTGAGCGGGCTCTCCCGGAACAGCCGCGGCATGATCGACTCCTCGACGTAGCCGTTGCCGCCCAGGCACTCGAGCGCTTCGCCCACCACCGTGGGCTGGCGCTTGCACACCCAGTACTTGCCGACGGCGGTCGCCAGCCGCCGGAACGCCTCGGCGCCCTCGTCGCCCTGAGCCGCGTCGTCGAACGCCCGCGCCAGGCGCATGGCCATCACGGTCGCCGCCTCCGACTCGACGGCGATGTCGGCGAGCACCACCCGCATCAGGGGCTGGTCCGCCAGCACCGCACCGAAGGCCGCGCGATGGGAGGCGTGGTGCACCGCCTGGGCCGTGGCCTGACGGATCGTGGCCGTCGCTCCCAGCACGCAGTCGAGCCGGGTGTGGGCGACCATGTCGATGATCGTGCGGACGCCTCGCCCCTCCTCGCCGACCAGCCACGCGAGCGCACCGTCGAGCTCGATCTCGCTCGACGCGTTGGAACGGTTGCCGAGCTTGTCCTTCAACCGGACCAGTCGGAAGCCGGTGTTGCGCTCGCCGTCGGGCAACCAGCGCGGGACGAGGAAGCACGACAGCCCGCCGGGTGCCTGGGCGAGCATGAGGAACACGTCCGACATCGGCGCCGAACAGAACCACTTGTGCCCGGTCAGGCGCCATGGCCGTCCCACCCCGTCCGCGTCGCCCACGTCGCCCGCCGTGCCGGTCGGCTCGGCCCGGGTCGTGTTGGCGCGCACGTCCGACCCGCCCTGCTTCTCGGTCATGCCCATGCCGGCGATGGCGCCCGCCTTCTCGTGGCCGGGCGCGTTGCGCGGGTCGTAGGCCCGGGCGACCAGGCGGGGTTCCCACACCTCGGCCAGGTCGGGCTGGTTCCGGAGGGCGGGCACGATCGAGTACGTCATCGAGATCGGGCAGCCGTGCCCCGCCTCGACCTGCGACCAGGTGACGAACCCCGCCGCCCGCGCCACGTGGGCACCCGGCTGGGCCACCGCCCACGGCGCCGCGTGCAGCCCGTGCCCCACCGCCACCCGCATGAGCTCGTGGTAGTCGGGGTGGTAGACGACCTCGTCGACCCGGTGGCCGTAGCGATCGTGGGTGCGTAGCTCCGGCGGGTTGCGGTTGGCGGTGAAGCCCCACTCGATCGCTTCCGCGGATCCCGCCAGGTGACCGAGCGCGTGCAGATCGGTCGTCGCCCACGCCGCCCCCTCCCGGTCCACCGCCTCCACCAGGGCGGCGTCCGCCCCGAACACGTCGTAGCCCTCGAGCGGCGGCGGCTGGTTGGTGACCTCGTGGGTGGCAGCCATGGCTCCATGGTGCCCGTCGAGGCGCCGGGCGCAACCCGGAGTGCAGATGGACGCCTCGGTCGCTGCCCCTCTCCCGGCCGGGCTCATCCCCCTGGTGGGGGCGGCGCCTCGGTGGTTGCCCGTCTCCGCCAGGCCCGAGCGGAAGCGAGGACGGCGGCCTCGGCCACCCGCCACGGACCCCGCCGCCCGGTTCAGTGCCGTGTGGCGTGGGCTGGACGCACGAGCGCCCGGGGCATCTCGACGATGATCGCGTAGGCCAGGTAGGCACCCAACGCGCCGAGGCCGGCGACGACGGCGCCCTGGCCTCGGTCGTCCAGCATCGCCTCCAGCGGCGCACCGGCGCCCTGGGCGACCGCGGCGGCCACCAGCCCGGCGAGCGCCAGGTCGAGGACGACGTGGACGGCGTGCGGCGGGGTCTCCTCCCGGCCGAAGCAGCCGCACGACCCCACCATCGACCCGGAGCGCATGGCCAGGACGACGAAGGCGGCGAAGGCCAGGTAGCTGGCCGCGACCAACGACCACCACAGCGCGCCGCCGACCACGACGGCGAGCACCCCGATCACGGCCTCGGCGAGGGCGCCGGCGCGCACCAGCAGCGGCGCCGACGGCAGGCCGAGGGCACGCAGCGCGCCGACCGTCATCGTCGGGTCGACCGCCTTGGCCGCGCCGGCGGCGACCAGCAGCAGCGCAGCCACGAGCAGCGGCGCGGTGAGCGCCGACATCACCGCACCTGCGCGCGCGGGCGCATCATCGCGGCTCGATGTCCAGACCGGCGAGCAGGCCGTTGACCACGCGCACGAGCGGTGCCCGCATGCGGTAGCTGCCGAGCACGACGTAGGCGGAGAACGCCCGACCTGACACCTTGAAGAAGGCCTGGCCCCCGCACATGCCCGCGATCGTGCGTTGCATCGTGTGCGGGGCGAAGTCGTCGACACCGAACCGCGGGATGCCGTCGGTCGCGAAAAGTGGGGTGTCGGCGGCCTCCGGGTCGAACTCGACGAGGCAGACGAGCACGTCGTCGGCCGTCATCCGCTCGACCGCACCCGAGCCGTAGTCGCCCCGCACCGCGGGCAGAGCGAAGTTGGCGAGGTGCGCCACCGGGTTCTCCGTGCCCTCCGCCACCGCGGCCCGCTGCTGCCCGGCGTCGGGTGGCGCGCCGCTGGCGCCGGCATCGGGCACGGACTCGGCACGGGGCTCGATCTCGGGAACGGACTCGGCGCCGACCTCGGGATCGTCTGCCGGATCGGGGCGCTTGGTGATCGAGCCGTCCCAACCGGACGGCAGCCGTGCCGTGATGCCGTAGGCCGACAGATCGCTCATCGGGCCGACGGCTCCGGGTCGTCGACCGCGTGCAGCGGCGCGTACAGCTCCGGGGACCCGGGCTCGATGCCGGCGTCGGCCAGCTCGCGATCGGCGCGCTGCTCACGCTCGCGGCCACCACCGCTCAGCAGGGCCCGCCGGGACAGCCGCGCCCCACCCTCGCCGTCGCCGTCGATGCGAAGACCGGCATCGGCCGCAGCCTTGGCGAGCAGGTCGACCACCTGGGACCACGAGGCGCTCGCCCCCTCGCCCACCACGCCGTGCGCCGCGTCGACCAGCAGGAAGTACGGCGACACGGGCACGTCGTAGGCGTCCCACGCCGCGGTCGACATGACGGTGGTGACCCCGGCGGGTGCGAGCTCCGCGACCGCGGCCGGGCTCTCCTCCTCCGCACCGCGGGTGACGACCACGACCCGGGTGTCGTCCCCGGGCACCGCGTGGATCTCGTCCGTGGCGAACGCCCGCCAGAAGTCGTGGCACGTCGAGCAGCCCGTCGACAGGAAGGCCAGAAGCGTGGTGCCCTTCGACCCGGACAGGCCGACCCGGACGGCACCACCCCGGGGATCGAGCCCGTCGATGTCAACCAGCCGGCCGAGCGCGGAGGTGGCGGACGGCTCGGCCACCCCGGGCACCGTGCGGATGCCGGGATCGCCGGGGGGCCGGATCTGCAGCCCGGAGACGCGGGCGGCATCGGCGGTCGCCTCGCCCGCCAGCACGTCCTCGCCGAGGCCGATGTCATGGAGCGCCTTCAGCACGGTCGCGTGGCTGCGCAGCAGGCCGACCACGAGGACGCCGAGCAGCGCGACGACCAAGCCGAGCCCGACGATCGCTGCGGTCATCGGTCCCCCCCTGGGATCGGGCGCGTGGGAACGGTCGTCATGTCGCCGTCACCGTGCGGCAGGCGAGCAGCGTGTGGCCGCCCTGGCCGACGTTGATCGCGTAGACGCAGACGTTCTGTCTGCCCGTACCCACGTTGATGTTGCCGGCGAAGCCGTGGTTGGGCCCGTATGCCGGGTACTTGCGCCCGATGTCGGACCGCGCCAGGTTGGCGGTGAGACTGCCCCGACCCCGACCGTTGCTGTAGACGTCGATGCGGATGGAGCCGGTGGTCTCGGGATCGATCGCCCACCCGCTCACCCGAACGCGGCCACCGCCGACCGGCTGGACGGCGTCGAAGCTGCCGAACGGCTTGGCGTTGAAGTTCACCCGCGCACGCTTCAGCACGACGTGGCCACCGGCACCGACGTTGATGGCATAGACGGTGATGTCGTTGGCGCCGTGAGGGATCGCGAAGCTGCCGTCGAAGCCGTGGTTGGCGCCGCGCCCGAACTTGCGGCCGACATCGGGTCGGGCACGGTTGGCGGTCAGGCTGCCCAACCCTCGGCCGTTGCTGTAGACGTCGATGCGGATGGGGTTGTCGGTGTTGGGGTCGATCGCCCAGCCCCGGACCCGCAGCCGACCCGTCTCGACCCGAAGGATGTCGACCGCGCCGAACGGGTTGGCCGACACGGTGACGGTGCGACACGCCAGCAGCACGTTGCCGCCCTCCCCGGCGTTGATGCCGTAGACGCACACCTGACGGGCACCCGGGGCGACGTCACGGATCTCGAAGTCGTACCCGTGGGCAGAGCCGGTGCCCGGATACTTGCGGCCCACGTCGGGCCGGTTGCGGTTGGCGACGACGTTGGCCCGGCCGACGCCGTCGATGTAGACGTGAACCGGGATCGAGGCCGACGTGTTGGGATCTGCCGCCCACCCCCGCACCCGCACGCCACCCTTGGTGGCCGTCACGGCGTCGACGCTGCCGAACGGGTTGCCGGTCAGGCATGGACGGTGGTGGTTGCGGGTGGCGTTGTCGACCCGGGTCGCCGTGCCGCAGGCGCCGTCGGTCTGCCACGGCGGCACGCAGGTGACGACCCGACACACGATCGGGCCGAGGCAGGGGACGTGCTGGTTGCACTGCCCGTAGCGGAACCCGGTGCAACCCACCTTGCGGTTGCCGCACGAGCCCCCGGCACAGAAGCACGGGGTGCCGGAGCAGCTGCCCCCGCAGATGCCGCTGCCGCCGCAGCCGCACGGACCGCACGGCGCGTTGCAGTCGACGTAGTAGCGGGCGCCGCCCCCGCAGAAGCTCGACGCGTCGACCTTCCACCATCCCCCGGTGAGCGAACCGGGTGGGCACCGGTTCTGCCCGGACAGCTTGCAGCAGAACTCGGTGTAGCCGTCGCAGCACTGGGCGCCGCAGTTGCAGCGCGATCCGCTGCAGTTGCAGACCGCGGCGTAGGCGGTCGACGGACGCAGGATGTAGTTGGCCGGCGTGGCCGCGAGGGCGGTGCCGACCATCGCGCTGCGGGTCAGGAACCCGCGCCGGCCGACCCTGGGGGCGAGGGCCCGGGCAGCGCGCTCGGCGAGACCTTGGGTCACCGGAAACCTCCGCTCGACGATCGCCCGAGTCGGACGTCGGCGTTGCCGTGCATCGAGCGCAGACCATAGTTCCTCGCACGGAGCGAGGGGCGCACCACTCCGCGGGTGCGTCAAGAGCGACCTCGGTCACACCCGAACGACCAGGTCGGGCCGTTCCACACCAATCAGTGGTCGGGTGACCGCACCTCGTGGAAAGCAATCGCGGCCGCGGTGGCGACGTTCAGCGAGTCGACCCCGGCCGCCAGCGGGATGCGGATGCGCCGGTCGGCGGCCGCCAGTGCCCCCGCGGACAGCCCGGGTCCCTCGGCGCCGAGCAGCAGGGCACGTCGGCCGCCGCGTGGGGCCCTGTCCAGGGCAGCGCCGCTCCGGGATCCGACGCCGGGGACGCCGGCGTCGCTGGATTCGCCGGCGTGGCTGGGGTCGCTGGGCTCGCCGGGGACACCGGCGTCGCCCTCATCGCCCTCATCGCCGTCGCGAGCACGGCGGAGGCGATCGACCGGCTCGGCGTCCGATGCCGGGGTGAGCGCCACGACCTCGAACCCGAGCGAGCGCAGCTCGTCCAGCCCCTCAGGCCAGGATCCGAGGCGGGTCCACGGCACCCGCAGGACGTGCCCGAGCGACACCCGGACGCTGCGCCGGTACAGAGGATCGGCGGTGGTCGGGTCGAGCAGCACCGCTCCGACGTCGAGCGCCGCCGCGTTGCGGAACAGCGCACCCAGGTTCTCGTGATCGCCGAGGCCCTCGACCACCGCCACCGTCCGGGCACCGGCGACGGTGTCCGCCACGGCAGGCAGCGGCAGCCGGTCCGCGGACGCGAGCACACCTCGGTGGAAGTCGAACCCCGCGACCGCCGCCACCTCGTCGTCGTCTCGGACGAACACGGGTGCCCGGTCCCCGACGAGCGCCCGCACGCGCTCGGCCCGGCGCTCCGTGGCGAGCACGGAACGCACCGGGTAGCGCGAGCCGAACAAGGCCTCGATGGCGAAGAGGCCCTCGACCACGAAGTAGCCGCCCCGGCGCTCGACCTGGCGGCGCCGGGCCGGGTCGTTGAGCGCGCGGTAGTCGTCGAGCGGATCGTCGGGCACGGACCCATCCTGCCCGGCGAGGTGCGACCTGTCGGCGGCGGCAACGATCCGGCGATCCCGTGCCCAAGCAACCCCACGATCCCGCGCCCAAGCAACCCACGATCCCGTGCTCCGGCGATCCCGTGCTCCGCCGATCCGCGATCCGGCGACCCCTGCGACCCGCCGATCAGGCGGCGAGGCCTCGCGCCACCGCGACGACAGCGACGAGGGTGGCCAGCGCCAGCACGATCGGGCGCAGCCAGGCTCCGTCGACACGGCGGGTGAGGCGGCTGCTGACGACCACGCCCGTCACGGTGCCGGGCAGCAGCGCGAGGGCCAACGCGAGGTGCCAGCCCGCGACGGCACCCGCCACCGCCAGGGCGCCGAGCGACAGCACGGTGCCGAGAGCGAACGTCGCCGCCAGCGTGGCCCGGAGTCGAGGGCCCTCCCGGTGCTGGTAGAGCAGCGCCAGGGGCGGTCCGCCGATCGAGGTCGCCGTCCCCATCGTCCCCGACGCCACCCCCGTGGCGATCGTCGTGGCCCGCGTGACCGGCACGCTGGCGCTCACCGCGCTGATCGCCACCGCCAGCAGGACCGCCGCACCGGCCAGCACCGACAGGGTGTCCGCCGTGACCGCCACCACGACGACGGACCCGAGGATCGTGCCCGGCACCCGCCCGATCATCAGCCAACGGACGGCCTGCCAGTCGACCCCGTGACGCTCGCGGAGCACCATCGGCAGCGCCAGCACGACGACGAGAAGCATGAGCGTGGTCGGCAGGGCCTCGGGTTCGATGACGGCGAGCACCGGGGCCGCGAGCATGTTGGCGCCGAACCCGACGGTCCCCTGGATGGCCGAGCCGACCGTGACCACGAGCAACATCACCACGAGCCCGGTGAGGTCGAGGTGGAGGGCGGTGTCCACGGCGTCCACGCGGACGGGCGCGCCGCCCGGGCGCGTCAGGCTCCCGCGCCGTGGTCCGCCCGTTCGGCGACGAAGGCGGCGATGCGGTCGAGCACCGGCAGCACCTCGTCCCGCGGGGCGGACGGCAGGTCGAACACGGTCTCGGTGACGCCCAGGTCGCGGTAGTGGTCGAGCTTGCCGTGGTCGGGGATCGCCGCGAACGGCACGATCTCGAGGTGCGACGGATCGCGCCCGGCGTCCTCGAGCGCGGCGCGCAGGGCGGGCAGCGCCCGGGAGAGCCCGGCACCGCCGATGGGCATCCACCCGTCGGCGTACTCGACGATCTGTGCGAACAGCTTGGGCCCGGCCCCGCCGCCGACGAGGACGGGCACGTGGGGCCGGCCCTGACGGTCGCGCTGCGCCGGCTTCGGCCACGACCACGTCGCCGGGAAGCTGACGTGCTCGCCGGCGAACTCGGCCTCGTCGTCGTGCCACAGGGCCTGCATCGCGAGGACGTGCTCCCGCGCCACGGCCCGGCGGTCGGCGAACGCGACCCCGTGGTCGGCGAGCTCCTCCTCGTTCCACCCGAAGCCCACCCCGAGGGCGAGACGCCCGCCGGACACGTGGTCGAGCGAGGCGACGGCCTTCGCCGTCACGATCGGGTCGCGCTGGGCGGGCAGGAGGATGCCCGTGCCGAGGCGGAGACCGGTGGTGGCGCTGGCCGCCGCCGCCAGGGCCACGAGCGGGTCGAGCGAGCGCTTGTACTTCTCGGGCAGCTCGGCGCCGCTCGGGTGCGGCGTCCTGCGACTGGTGGGGATGTGGGTGTGCTCGGGCAGCCACAGCGAGTCGAGGCCACGCTCCTCCGCGGCGCGGGCCAGCTCGACCGCGTCGATCGAGATGTCGGTGGCGAACATCGTGACGCCGTAGCGCATGCTGGGTGGCTCCCTCGGGCGTGCCGTCGACGGGATCTGAACCTATCGGTTCGTCCGTCGGCCGCCGCCGGCGTACCGAGCCGACCGGGAGGGCGGGTAACGTGGCCCGTCACGCAGGCGAGGCAGGCGAACGCGCAAGGGGACGAGGCCGATGACGAATCGACCACC
>CAYUXB010000026.1:0-9288 GCA_964448525.1 uncultured Acidimicrobiaceae bacterium | reverse complement strand
GCAGGCGAGGCAGGCGAACGCGCAAGGGGACGAGGCCGATGACGAATCGACCACCAGCAGATGGTTCCGCGCCCCCGCCCGAAAGCTTCCCCCCGCCCGAAGGCTCGCCGAGCCCGGCCGAAGGCTACCCCCCACCCACCGGCGGATTCCCGCCCCCGGCCGCCCCACCACCCACCGGCGGATTCCCGCCCCCGACTGCCCCACCACCCACCGGCGGATTCCCGCCCCCGACCGCCCCACCACCCACCGGCGGATTCCCGAGCCCGGCCGAAGGCTTCCCCCCGCCCACCGGGGCCTTCCCGCCCCCGGCCGGGGGCTTCCCCGCCCCGTACCCGTCGGGTCCCCAGCCGCCGCCTCCGCCTGTCCTGAGCCGGAACGACCGCCGCCCACTGGTGGTGGGCGGCGCAGTGCTCGCCATCGCCGCGGTCGTGGGCGGCGCGTTCCTGCTGATCGGCGACGACGAACCCGATCTGCAGTGGCAAGGCGAGGGCATCGACGAGCCTGAGGCCACCCTCGAGGCGGCCGAGCGTGCGATCGAGGAACTGGTCGAGGAGCGACACGGCGCGCTGCACGACGACGGACGCTGCTACTTCAGCCTTCCCGAGGACGAGAGCATCAGGGACGTCGGCGAGCACGTGCGGTGCGGGCCGGTGCTCTTCGTCGACGGCGATCCGGACGAGCCGTACCTGTCCTATCCGCTGTCGCTGTCGGAGGACGGCGGCACCACCCTCGTCGTCGGCGACCGGCCCGTCGAGCCCGAACCCGCCGCTCTCGATCCGGGCGAGCGGCTCGCCCGGCCGGACGATGCCGCCGCGCCCGACGGCAACGGCGGCCTCGAACCGCCCGACCCGCCCCCGGCGGCCGAGGACGTGCTGGGGGCGATCGACGTCGGCCCGTCGACCGTCGGCACCCCGCCCGAGGGTGCCGAGATCGGCGCCCTCAACGCCAGCTACGAGTTGACCGCCCTGGGCACGATCGACCGCTACGGCAGGGGCGACGATGCCCGCAGTCCCGCCGACGGCCACCAGCTGATCGCGTTCGAGGTGTCGACGGGGCCGGGCGAGGCGCCGCTGCCCCTGGCCACCCCGACCGTGCAGGTGCAGGTCGACGGCGGTGAGCTGCGCGACGTGGGCACGATCATCGACAGCAGCTCACCCGTCGTGATGTCCGTGCCCACCGACGTCGAGTCCGTCGACCTGGTGGTCACCGACGCAGAGACCACCCAACGCCTGTCGCTGCTCGACGGCGTCCCCGGCGAGGGCAACATCCCGGTGTTGACGCGAGACAACCGCGACCAGACGCTCGGCACGGCGCACGAGGTGAGCGCCACGGGCCGCGACAGCACAGGCTCGGCGTCGGTCACCGGCACGATCACCGTGCGGGCGGTGTACCTCGAGTGGTTCCTGCGCGATGACCCGTCCAAGCGGCCGTCGACCCCGCAGACCGCCTACCTGGTGCTCGAGCTCGGCTATGCCTGGGCGGGTGTCGAACCAGCAGACGCGGGCCTGTCGCACCAGCCGTTCAGCATGGTCCTGCCCGACGGGCAGGTGCTCACCGCCACCAACCTGGCCCCCGACCCGACGAACGAGGTGATCGTCGCGATCGAGGTGCCGGCCGACTTCACGACGGGGACGCTGCAGATCGGCGGCATCGACGAGCAGGCGACCGGCCTGACGATCGACTTCGGGAGCAACGTGTACTCGACGCCGATCAGCATCGCCGCCGGGTAGGAGCCGCCGCCGGCCGATCCGGCCCACTTCTGACGGTCCGTCAGATTGTGTCATCATGCGGTCATGAACGGCATCTGCGAGGGGCGCGTCGTCATCGTCACCGGCGCCGGCCGGGGCCTCGGCCGGGCCCACGCCGTCGAGTTCGCACGGCAGGGCGCCAAGGTCGTGGTCAACGACATCGGGGCGGAGCTCGACGGCACCGGCGGCTCACGCTCCCCGGCCGAGGATGTCGTCGACGCCATCGTCGCCGCAGGTGGCGATGCCGTCGTCAACGGCGACGACATCGCCGACTGGCAGGGCGCCCAGAACCTGGTCGGCACCGCCGTCGAGACGTTCGGACGCCTCGACGTCGTGGTCAACAACGCCGGCATCGTGCGCGACCGCATGTTCGTGTCGTGCGACGAGGACGAGTGGGACGCCGTCATCCGCGTCCACCTGAAGGGCCACTTCGCCGTCGCCCGGTTCGCGGCGGAGCACTGGCGCGCCCGGGCCAAGGCGGGAGAGGCGGTCGACGCCCGCATCGTCAACACGTCGTCCGGCGCCGGCCTGCTCGGGTCGGTGGGCCAGTCGGCCTACAGCGCCGCCAAGGCGGGCATCGCCACGCTCACGTTGATCCAAGCGGCGGAGATGGGCCGTTACGGCGTGACCGCCAACGCAATCGCCCCCTCGGCCCGCACCCGCATGACCGAGACCGTGTTCGCCGACATGATGGCCGCCCCCGACGACGACGCCGCGTTCGACGCCATGGCCCCCGAGAACGTGTCACCGCTCGTGGTCTGGCTGGGCAGCCCACAGTCCGCCCATGTCAGCGGCCGGGTGTTCGAGGTCGAGGGTGGCAAGGTGTCGGTGGCGGACGGCTGGCAGCACGGGCCCGAACGCGACAAGGGCGCCCGGTGGGATCCGGCCGAGCTGGGCCCGGTCGTCGACGAGCTGCTGGTCGAGGCCCCGACTCCCGCGCCGGTCTACGGCGCGGGATAGGCCGCCGACAGACCGCATCAGCCCAGGGCAGCGGTAGATTCGTCGGTTCCCATGACCGACGACACCTCCCCCCTCCGCGCCCCGTCCGCCCCCGTCGCCGAGACGCCGACGACCCGCCCCGCCGCGGTGCTGTGGGACATGGACGGCACGCTCGTCGACACCGAGCCGTTCTGGATGCGCGCCGAGACCGAGCTGGTCACCAGCCACGGGGGCACCTGGACCCAGGCCCACGCCGAGACCCTGGTGGGCATGGACCTGTTGGTCGCGGCGGCCGAGATCCGGCGCGTGGGCGGCATCGACCTCGACCCGGTCGACATCGTGAACATGATGATGGAGCGGATCATCGAGCTGATGGCCGACGAGCCGCCCTGGCAGCCGGGGGCACTCGACCTGCTCGCCGGGCTGCGAGCCGAGGGCATCCCCTGCGTGCTGGTGACGATGTCGTGGCGACGCCTCGCGAACGCGGTGGTCGACCTGCTGCCGCCGGGCACGTTCACCGACCTGGTCGTCGGCGATGAGGTGCCCCGGGGCAAGCCGCACCCCGATCCGTACCTCGAGGCCGCTCGGCGGCTCGGGGTCGATCCCCGCGACTGCGTCGCCATCGAGGACTCGCCGATCGGGGCGGCCTCCGCCCGGGCCGCCGGCTGCATCGTGTTGGGGGTCCCCCACGCGGTCGACGTCCCGCGGTCGAGCGTCGATGCGCTGGTGCCCTCGCTGGCCGGCGTCGACGTCGCCCAGCTCCGTCGCCTCACCCCTCGCTGACCGCCGCGCCGCTCGCCGGCGACGACATCGCCAAGATCCGCCGCCCCACGCCGTGGGGGCAATAAGCCGCTGGTCGGCGCGAACGGAGAGAACGGACGAGGCCCCGGAGTGCGCCGGGGCCTCGTTCCGATCGTTCAGGGGATCACCGCCCGAGGGCGGTGCCGGGTCAGCTCAGCCGCTCGAAGATCATCGCCATGCCCTGGCCGCCACCGACGCACATGGTCTCGAGGCCGAAGGTCTTGTCCTCGTCCTGCAGCGCGTGGATGAGGGTGGTGGCGATGCGGGCGCCGGTCATGCCGAACGGGTGGCCGAGGGCGATGGCCCCGCCCTTCACGTTCAGCTTCTCGATCGGGATGCCGATCTGGGCCGCCGAGGGCAGCACCTGGGCGGCGAACGCCTCGTTGATCTCGAACAGGTCGATGTCGTCGGCGGTCATGCCGGCCCGCTTCAGGGCCTGGCGCGAGGCCTCGATCGGGCCGAGGCCCATGATCTCGGGGTTCAGGCCGGTCACGCCCGAGGACACGACGCGGGCGAGCGGGGTGAGGCCCAGCTCCCGGGCTCGGGTGTCGCTCATCACGATGACGGCCGCGGCGCCGTCGTTGAGCGGGCAGGAGTTGCCCGCCGTGATCTCGCCGTCGGGGCGGAAGGCCGGCTTGAGCTCGGCGAGCTTCTCCGCCGTGGTGCCGGCGCGGGGGCCGTCGTCCTTGGTGACGACGACGCCGGAGGGCGTGGTGATCGGCGTGATCTCGCCGTCCCAGTAGCCGTTCTCCTGGTTGGCCACGGCGAGCTGCTGGCTGCGGGCCGCGAACTCGTCCATGTCCTTGCGGGCGACGCCCTCCTTCAGCCGGACGTTCTCGGCGGTCTGGCCCATGGCGATGTAGATGTCGGGCAGGCCGTCGAGCGGCTCCCACGAGTCGGCGCCGCCGGACAGCTTGCCGGTGCGGGCCTCGGCCTCCGCGAACAGCGGGTTGTGCGGTCCGCCGTCGGAGAAGCCGCTCGCGTACCGGCTGACGGTCTCGACGCCGGCGGCGACGAACACGTCACCCTCGCCGGCCTTGATGGCGTGGGCCGCCATGCGGATCGCCTGGAGCGACGACGAGCAGTAGCGGTTGACGGTCACGCCGGGCACGTCGTCGAGGCCGGCCAGCAGGGCGGCGACACGGGCGATGTTGTAGCCCGACTCGCCGGCGGGCTGACCGCAGCCGAGGATGAGGTCGTCGATGGTGGTGCGGTCGAGCTCGGGCACCTTGTCGAGCGCCGCCTTGACGATGGTGGCGGTCAGGTCGTCGGGCCGGACGTCGACGAGCGAACCCTTGTTGGCCCGCCCGATGGGGCTGCGGGCCGTCGAGACGATGACAGCTTCGGTCATGGCGGTTGTCCTCCTGGCACGGATCGGCTCCGCGATGTCTAGTTATGTTACCGGTCGGTCACCAACCCGACCGTCCCCGGAGTGACCGGGCGGGTCGGACCGGTGGTCGTCGTGGGCATCGACCGACGGTCCGTGCGGGTGCGGGTGCTCGTGGGTGGGAGTGACCGCGTGATGGCCCTTGTCGAGCCAACGCCGGAACCCGGCCGCGTTCGAGTGGATGCCGTTCAACGTCTCGAGCTTCTCCCGACGCTCCGGCTCGACGTCGTCGAGGTCGGCCCCGAACGCGGCGTCGAGCGCGGCGGCGATGTCGCGCCCGTCGCGCCACGCCGCCTCGGCGACCTCGGCCCACCGCGTCAGGGTCTCCTGGGCCTCCTCCAGAATCGCCAGCGGGTCGGGCACCAGGCCGAAGTGCGCGAGCGCGATGCCGGCGGGGCGGCGGTCAGCGAATCGTCGGAGCGACGTGAGCGCCTGGTCGAGATCGAAGTCGGGCGGCGGGGTCGCCGGGCGGAGCACGCCCACGTCCGGCAGGCGCACCCCCACCGCGTCACCGGCGAACAGCAGGCCCGAGTCGCTGTCGTGCAGCGCCAGGTGGTGCTTGGCGTGGCCGGGCGAGTCGACCGTCGTGAGGGTGCGGTTGGTCGACACCACCAGCTCGTCGCCGTCCGCGAGCACGCGCACCCGCTCGGACGGGGTCGGGGTCAGCCGGCCGTAGAGCGAGTCGAGCAGGTCGCCGTACACCTGAGCGGCGCTGTCGACCAGCCGGGTGGGGTCGACGAGGTGTCGGGCCCCGCGCTCGTGCACGTACACGGTCGCTTCGGGGAACGCCGCGGCCACGTCGCCCACCCCGCCGGCGTGGTCGAGGTGGATGTGGGTGACGGCCACCCCGGCCAGCTCGCCCGGATCGACGCCCAGCTCCGCCAGGGCGGCCAGCAGGTGGGGCACCGAGGTCTGGCTGCCCGTCTCGACGAGCACCGGCGCGTCGCCGGTGATCAGGTAGCCGGCCGTGACCTGGTGCCAGCCCCCGAGCAGCGTGTCGATCTGCAGGACGCCCGGAGCGATCTCGGTGTGCACGTCACCCCCTCGGTGTGTGCAGAGTCGATCGGGGCACGTGGCCCCGCGCGGACCGCCGAGGGTACCGGCTTGTTCGCCGTCCCCGCGCCGCCCACCGCACCGGTCCGGCCGCGCTTCGCTGTCATACCTCGTGGCTAGCGTGGCGGGGGCATGGCGAGAGCTCCCGGTGTGCCCAAGATCCCGAGCGGCGCGACCACCCCCACCCTGTGGGACGAGCCGGGCGACCCCACCTGGTCGGTGCCCGAACTGGGCGAGGCGATCGGCCTCAGCCTGCGGGCCGCGTTCCCGGACGAGGTGTGGGTGCGGGGCGTCATCCGCAACCTCAACCCCAGCCGGCGGGGCGGCACCGTCTGGTTCGACCTGGTCGAGCCGGCGGTCGGGGGCGATCTGTCGCGCCCACCCCAGGCCAGCCTGTCGGTCGTGCTGTTCGACACGGCCCGCCGACGGGTCAACGCCCGGCTCACCGACGCGGGCGGCGGCGTGCGCATGGCCGACGGCACCGAGGTGCGGCTGCGGGGTCGGCTGACGTTCTACGACCGCGGTGGGCGGCTGCAACTGCAGATGTCCGACATCGACCCGGCGTTCACGCTCGGTCGGTTGGCCGCCGACCGCGAGCGCCTGCTGCGCACGCTCGAGGCCGAGGGCCTGCTCAGCCGCCAGGCCGCCCTCGTCCGGCCGCTCGTCCCTCTGCGTCTCGGCCTGGTCACCAGCCGGGGCAGCGCCGCCGAGCACGACGTCCTCGACGAGCTTCGCCGATCCGGCATCGGGTTCTCGATCGCGCGGGCCGACGTGCGGGTGCAGGGCGAGCGTGCCGCCCGGTCGGTCGCGTGGGGCCTCGAGGCCGTCTCCGCCCGTGGCGTCGACGCCGTGCTGCTCGTGCGCGGGGGCGGCGCGACCACCGACCTCGCCGCGTTCGACGGCGAGGTGATCGCCCGCGCCGTCGCCGGGCTCGACGTGCCCGTCCTCACCGGCATCGGCCACGACATCGACCGGTCCGTCGCCGACGAGGTCGCCCACGCCAGCTACAAGACGCCCACCGCGTGCGCCCAGGCGGTGGTGGCCGACGTGCGGGCGGTCGAGCAGCGCACGGTCGACGCCTGGCGCGGCATCGTGTCGTCGGCCCGCCACCGCAGCCAGCGGGAGGCCGAACGCCTGCGGGCGTGCGGCCGGCACGTGGCGCTCGCGACCCGCCAGGGCCTGGCGGCCGCCGACCGAGACCTCACCCGGCGGGGCGAGCGCGTGGGCGGCGCCGCCGACGGTGCGCTCAAGCGGGCGACCGCCGGCCTCGACCGGGCGGTCGGCCGGGTCGAGGCTGGGGGCCGCGCCCACCTGCGCACCCATCAGCAGGCGCTCGCGGCCGCCTCCGCCCGGCTGGCCCAGCGGGCGCCGCGGGTCCTCGCGGCCGCGGCGCGCGAACTCGACGCGGTCGAGGCCCAGGTCCGCGCCCTCGACCCCGCCCGCACTCTCGCACGGGGCTGGTCGATCACCCGGGGAGCCGACGGGCGGGTCGTCCGCTCGGCCGCCGCGCTCGCGCCCGGCGACGCGCTGGTCACCACGCTGGCCGACGGCCGGGTGGCCAGTACCGTCACGGCCAGCGCGGGCCTGGCTGAGGTCACCGCGCCGGCCGCCGACACCGACCCCGGGCAGCAACGCGACGCCGCGGCCGATGTCGACGCGCCCATCCCGCACGACCCGCCCGCCGACGAACCGCTGGCCGATCCATCCCCTCCGTCCGGGAGCACACCATGACCAACGCCGCCGCCGGCACCACCGAGCACCCCGACGAGATCGGCTACGCCGACGCCCTGTCGGAGCTGGAGAGCATCCTCGACGAGCTCGACGGCGACGAGGTCGACGTCGACGTCCTCGGCGCCCGCGTCCGCCGGGCCTCCGAGCTGCTGCGGCTCTGCCGCGAGCGCATCGCGGGTGCCCGGTTCGAGGTCGAGCAGGTCGTGGGCGAGCTGGAGGCCGAGGCCGACGCGGCCACCGCCATCGCCGACGCCGATGACGACGTCCAGCGTCGATCGCCTGGCGGTGACACCCGCGACAGCCACGACAGCGGTGACACCGACGACACCCGCGACAGCGACGACACGTAGCGGTCCCCGACCGGGCGGTCGGCGGGGCGGTCGGCCCGGCGGTCGGCCGGGCAGTCGACCGGCAGTCGGCCGGGCAGTCGACCGGCAGTCGGCCGGGCAGTCGACCGGCGGCGCATCCAGACTCGGGCCGAGCGCACGCCCACGGGTCGGGGTCGCGATCGCCGGCTGGCGACGCACCCGGCGATCACGAGGGTCCGGCGACGTCGTCCTCGGTCTCGGGGCAGCGGGCGACCATCCGGCCCTCGATCCCGCCACCGTCCGCCCCCGGGTCGGCCACCAGCTGATCGTCCAGCGCCACCCACGTGCCGTCGATGACGAGCCGGTCGCCCTCCACCCGCACGTCGGACACCTCGCCGGCAGGTCCGAGCTCCATCGCCGCCCCGAACGCCCCCATGATCCCGTCGTCGCCCAGGTCGGCGGTCACCCCCGTGCGTTCGGCGCCATCCTGGCCGAGGTCCGCCTCCGCCTGGATCACGAGACCGTTCTCGATGCCCGCCAGCACCACGATGTCACCCTCGCGGCCACAGTCCGTCAGAGACACCTCCGCGCTGCGGTCGCCGTAGGTGAACCTCGCGGTGTCGGGCTTCAGGCCATCGCGCGGCGCGGCGCTTCCCCAGCTGCACGCAGACGGAACGGCGACCGCGACGGCCACCGCACCCGCCGAGCGAACGAGGCGGCGAAAAGACCGGGGCACGACGCCGCACCGTAGCCAGGGCATGCCACAATCGCCGATCGCGCCGCACGGGCGGACGCACCATCCCCCTCTTCCTTCGCGCCGGAGACTCGGTCATGTCGCTACCCCCTGATCCGCACGACGACGACCTCGCCGAGCCGCCGACGCCGCCACCGGCGACAGCCGGTCCGGGCGAGGCCTCCGCGCCGCCGCCCCCGCCCCCGCCTCCGCCGCCGCCCCCCGCAGGCTCGACGCCTCCCCCGTCGTCGTCCGCGCCTCCGCAGCCGTACGACGCCGCAGCAGCACCGACCGCGGTCCTCGGCTCCCCGACGTCCGTCCCGGACGGGTCGGTGAGCGTGGCCTCACCGCCGACGGTCGCGGGCGCCACGACCGACGACGCCGACGCTGGCGGCCCGGCCGGCGTCGACGCACCCGCCGGGTCCTCCGCTCGCACGAGCAAGCTGGGCCTGGCGATCGCGGGCGTCGTCGCCGTGATCGTCCTCGCCGGTGGGATCGTGCTCGCCACGGGCGGCAGCGACGACACCGCCACCGACGAGGTGGCCTCCGACTCGGGCTCGGCCGAGGACGCCGGCTCGACCGAGGACG
>CAYUXB010000025.1:14511-23883 GCA_964448525.1 uncultured Acidimicrobiaceae bacterium | reverse complement strand
GATGCCCACCGCGGGCACCGTGCCGATCGGCCGCCCGGTGTGGAACACCGGCACTCTCGTGCTCGACGCCTCCCTCCAGCCGGTGCCCGTCGGCGTGCCGGGGGAGCTGTACCTCACCGGCGTCCAGCTCGCCCGTGGCTACCACGGTCGGCCGGGCCTGACCGCCGACCGCTTCGTCGCCGACCCGTGGGGCCATCCGGGCGAGCGGATGTACCGCACCGGCGACCTGGTGCGCTGGGACGAGTCGGGCACGCTGGACTACCTCGGCCGCACCGACCACCAGGTCAAGGTGCGCGGGAACCGCATCGAGCTGGGCGAGATCGAGGCGGCGCTCGGTGGGCAGCCCGGTGTCGGCCACAGCACCGTGCTCGTGCGCGACGGCGGACCGGGCGGGCCGCGCCTCGTCGCCTACCTGGTGGCGACCCCGGGCGGTACGCTGCCCGAGAGCGAGGACCTGCGTGCCGCGCTGGCGGCCAGGCTGCCGGAGTACATGGTGCCGGCTGCGTTCGTGGCCCTCGACGCGCTGCCCCTCACCGCCAACGGCAAGCTCGACCGGGCGGCGCTGCCCGACCCGGGCGCGTCCGGCACCCGCGCCGCTGCCCCGCGCCGCCCGTCGACACCCCGGGAGGCAGCGCTCTGCCGCCTCGTCGCAGAGGTCCTGGGCCTGGCGCCGGCGGACGACGGTGGTTCTGCCGACTCGGCTGGTCCCGGAGTCGGGGACGGCAAAGCCGGGGAGGCCGCCGATGGTGCGGCCGTCGAGTCCGGTGCCGAGACCGACGTCGCCGGTCCTGTCGGGGTGGACGACAACTTCTTCGATCTCGGGGGCCACTCGCTGCTCGCCGCCAAGCTGGCGGCCCGCGCCCGCCGGACGTTCGGGCTCGACCTGTCGGTGCGCGACGTGTTCGAGGCGCCGACGGTGGCCGAGCTGGCCCGCCGGGGCGGCCCCGGCGGTGCGGCGGCCGGTTCCGATCGCCTCCCGCTCGTGGCGGGGGACCGTCCGGCGGTCGTGCCGCTGTCGCACGCCCAGCAACGCCTGTGGCTGATCGAGCAGGTCGAGGAGGGCACCGACGCCTACAACTTCCCGATGGTCGCCCGTGTGCGGGGTGCGCTCGACGTCGCTGCGCTGCGCGCCGCCCTGGCGGACGTCGCCGTGCGGCACGAGGTGCTGCGCACCGTCGTCGCCGAGGAGGACGGCCGTCCGTTCCAGCGGATCCTGCCCGCGGCGGAGGCGCAGGTCCCCCTCGACGTCCGCACCACCGGGATCGACGCGGTCGATGCTCTGGTGGCGGGGTTCGCCCGCCGGCCCTTCGCCCTCGACCGGGAGCTACCGCTGCGGGTGACCGTGCTGAGCGTCGGCCCGGACGACCACGTCATCGTGCTCGCCCTGCATCACATCGCGACCGACGAGTGGTCCGATCGCCCGTTCCTCACCGACCTGACCGCCGCCTACCAGGCCCGCCTCGCGGGCGAAGCCCCGCAGTGGGACCCGTTGCCCGTGCAGTACGCCGACTACGCGCTCTGGCAGCGCGGCCTGCTCGGCGACCCCACCGACGCCGGCAGCCTGCACGCGCGGCAGGTCGCCTACTGGCGCGAGGCGCTCACCGGGGCTCCGGCGGAGACGCCGCTCCCGGTCGATCGACCGCGGCCTCCGACCCCGAGCCACCGCGGCGGCACCGTCACCGTCGAGGTCGCCGACGCCACCTACCGGGCCGCCCGGGACCTGGCGGCCGCGTCGGGCACCAGCGTGTTCATGGTGGCCCAGGCCGCGGTGGCGGCCCTGCTGCACCGCCTCGGCGCGGGCGACGACATCGTGCTCGGCGCGCTCGTCGCCGGGCGCACCGACGAGGCACTCGACGACCTCGTCGGCTTCTTCATCAACACGCTGGCCGTGCGCACCGACCTGGCGGGCGATCCCGCGTTCGGCGAGCTGCTGGCCCGGGTGCGGGCGGCGGACCTGGCCGCGTTCGAGCACCAGGACCTCCCGTTCGAGCGGGTGGTCGACGCTGTCTCCCCCGTGCGGTCGCGGGCCCGCAACCCGCTGTTCCAGGTGATGGTCGGCCACGTCGCCCGCACCGATGCGGTGGCCACGCTGCTCGGCCTCGACGCCGAGCCCCACCCGTTCGACCCCGGCGTGGCGAAGTTCGACCTGAACTGGGTGTTCGCCGAGACGAGCGGCGGGCACGACCGGCTCGACGTCGGCGTCGAGTACGCGGCCGACCTGTTCGACCGCGAGACGGTCGAGGCCCTGATCGCAGCCGCGCTCGACGTCATCGCCCAGGCCGCGGCCGACCCGACGACGCGCCTGAGCGCCCTCGACGTCTCGCGGGCGGGCCCCCGGCGCGCCGCGGCCCCTACCGGTGACGACCGCGATGCCGACGCCGTGCAGATCGCAGCTGCGACTGCCTCGGCGGTCCCGACGGCCGGTGTCCGGGCTGCCGCGGCCGTCGCGTCGTCGACTCAGCTGCCGGTCACCGCGGTGCCGGCCGACGTCGACGGCATGCGCGCCCTGTTCGCGGATGTGCTCGGCCTCGACCCAGCGGCCGTCGGCACGAGCGACGACTTCTTCGCCCTCGGCGGCGACAGCATCGTGGCCATCGCCCTCGTGTCCCAGGCCCGGCGGGCCGGGCTGGCCATCCGGGCCCGGCACGTGTTCGAGGCGCCGACCCCGGCGGGGCTGGCTGCGGTGGCCGCGCAGCTCACCCGGGACGACGATGCGGCACGCACCCGCGGCGCGGCCATCGAGGACGCCGACGACGGCGTGGGCGACGTGTTGCCGCTGCCCGTCGTGCACTGGCAGCGCGAGCGGGGCGGCCCGATCGGCCGGTTCAACCAGTCGCTGCTCGTGCAGGCCCCCGCCGGCGCGACCACGGCCGACCTGGTCGCCGCGCTGCAGGCCGTGATCGACCACCACGATGCGCTGCGGCTGCGGCTGCTCCGGGATGTCCCGCCCGTGTGGCGTACCGCCGTGGCCCCGCGGGGCACCGTCGACGCGGCCACGCTGCTGCAGCGGGTCGACGTGCGAGACCTCGACGACGCGGCGCGGCGCGCCGCGATCGCCGAGGCGTCCGCCGCGGCCGTCGGGCGGCTCGCGCCGGACGAGGGGGTGATGGTCCAGGCCGTCTGGTTCGACGCCGGGCCCCACACGCCGGGCCGCCTGCTGCTCGTGCTGCACCACCTGGTGGTCGACGGTGTGTCGTGGCGCATCCTCCTGCCGGACCTGGCCACCGCCTGGCTGGCCGCGGTGGTGGGCGACACCCCACGCCTCGACCCGGTCCCGACGTCGCTGCGCCGCTGGTCCCGCCTCGTCACCGAGGCCGCCCAGCACGACGACCGCCTCCGGGAGCTCCCGGGCTGGCTCGAGACCCTGGCCCCCGGCGGCGCGCTGGTCCCGTCCGCCGGCAGCGCCGACCCCCAGGTCCACCCCGACCCCCAGGTCCACCCCGACCCCCAGGATTTTCCCGACGGATCTGGTCGCTGGGACGACCAGATCCGCGGTGAAAATCCGGACTCCGCCGGCGGTGTCGGTGTCGGTGTCGGTGTCGGTGACCTCGTCGGCGAGCTGGTCGTCGAGGTGAGCCCGGAGATCACCGACGCCGTGCTCACCGGCGTGCCCGCGGTCGTGCGAACCGGGGTGGACGACGTGCTGCTGGCCGCGCTCCACCTGGCGGTCGCCCGCCACCGGCAGCGCCGCGGCGAGTCCGGCACCGCGCTCGTTGTCGACACCGAGGGCCACGGGCGCGAGGAGGCGGCCGTCGACGCGGTCGCGGGCGCACCCGTCGACCTGTCGCGCACGGTCGGCTGGCTGACCACGGTCCGCCCGGTCCGCCTCGATGCGGGCCCGCTCGACGTGGACGACGCCTTCGCCGGCGGCCCCACGGCCGGGCGGGTGCTCAAGGCCGTCAAGGAGCGGCGCCGATCCGCCCCCGACGCGGGCATCGGTTTCGGCATGCTGCGTCACCTGCACCCCCAGGCCGGCCCGGCGCTGGCCGCCTGCGGGTCTCCGCAGGTGCTGGTCAACTACCTCGGTCGGGTCGGGGGCGTCGGCGCGGCGAGTGGCACGGCCGATGGTGCTGGTGCCGACTGGTTCCCCGCTCCCGAAGGGGACGCGGTCGTCCTCGCCCCCGACGCGGCCGCCCCGCCCGCCTACGTCCTGCAGATCGACGCCGCCACCGAGGACCGCCCGGACGGCCCCCGCCTGGTGGCGCGCTGGACCGTCGACCACCGCGCGCTCGACGCCGACGCGGCGGCGGCCCTCGCCACCGACTGGCAGGACGCCCTCGCCGCGCTCGCCACCCACGCGGCCGCCCCCGGGGCCGGCGGGCTCACGCCGTCCGACCTCGGGACGGTGGCGCTCGACCAGGCCACCATCGACGAGATCGAGGCGACCGTCCCCGGCGGTGTCGCCGACATCTGGGCGCTGACCCCGCTGCAGGAGGGCCTCCTCTTCTTGTCGACGTTCGACGACGAGGGACCGGACGTCTACACCGTCCAGCTCGTCCTCGAACTGGAGGGCGACGTCGACGCCGCCCGGGTGCGGGCCGCCCTGGCGGGCCTGTTCGATCGCCATCCCAACCTGCGGGCAGGGTTCCGCTCCGACGTCGGCAGCCGGCCGCTGCAGGTGGTGGCGCGCCAGGTGGAGGCCGCCTGCGCCGAGGTCGACCTGACGGGGCTCGCCGGGCCGGACCTCGACGCCGAGCTGGCCCAGGTTGCGCTCCACGACCGCGTGACACGGTTCGACCTCCGGCGCCCGCCGCTCGTGCGGGCGACGCTGGCCCGGTGCGCGGGCAACGACCGGCTGGTCGTCACCGCGCATCACATCGTCGTCGACGGGTGGTCGATGCCGCTGCTGGTCGACGAGCTGGCCGCGCTGTACGCAGCCGGTGGCGACGGCGGTGTGCTGCCCGCCCCCGCGCCGTTCGCCCGCTACCTGGCCTGGCTGGCGGGGCGCGACCACGAGGAGGCCCGTGCCGCCTGGTCGGACGCCCTCGCCGGGGTCACCGAACCGACCCTGGTGGCGGCACCAGACCCCGAGCGCCCCGCCCTGCTGCCCGAGATCGGCGGCGTCGAGCTTCCCGCCGACCTGACCACCCGGCTGGCGGGGGCCGCCCGCGCCCGTGGCATGACGCTCAGCGGCCTGATCGAGGCGGCCTGGGCGATCGTGGTGGCCGCCCTCACGGGGCGGACCGACGTCGTGTTCGGATCGACCGTCTCCGGACGGTCCCCCGAGGTGCCCGACATCGAGCGGATGATCGGCGTGTTCATCAACACCCTGCCGGTGCGGGTGCGGCTCCGTCCCGACGAGCGCTTGGGCGACCTGCTCGACCGGTTGCGCGTCGAGCGCACCCGCCTGCTCGACCACCAGCACCTCGGCCTGTCCGAGCTGCAGCGCCTGGCCGGTGCCGGCGGCGGCGACCTGTTCGACACGCTCGTCGTCGTCGAGAACTACCCGATCGCCGCAGCCGCCACGGAGACGACGGAGGCGCCGACCGCGACCGCACCTGCGGACCCGGCCCCGGCCCCGACCGCACCTGCGGACCCGGCCCCGGCCCCGACCGCACCTGCGGCCCCGGCCCCGGCCCCGGCCGCGACCGACGCCGCTGCGGCCATGACCTCCGGGACGGGCGACCCGCTCGGCACGGTCATGGCGAACGCCGCGGCCGTCGCCGAGCCCGACGGGGCCCTCGCGCTTCTCGGCGGCTCCGCCAGTGACGCCACCCACTACCCGCTCACCGTCGTGGCGGTCCCCGGCGAGCGCCTGCGCCTGGCGCTCGAGTACCGCCCCGACCTGTTCACCCGTCCGCAGATCGACGCGTTGACCGGGCGTCTCCATCGGGTGCTGGCGGCGATGGTCGACGATCCGGACCGCCCGGTCGGCCGGCTCGATGTCGTGACGCCGGCGGAGCGTGCCGAACTCGTGGCCGCCACGGCGGGCGCGACCCGGCCGGTGCCGGCGGTCACCGTCCCCGCCGTGTTCGAGGCACAGGCCGCCGCGACTCCGGACGCAGTCGCGCTGGTGTTCGAAGATGCCCGGCACACCTACACCGAGCTCGACGCACGCGCCAACCGCCTGGCGCGGCACCTCGTCGCCGCCGGGTGCGGTCCCGAGGACGTGGTCGCCCTCGTCCTGCCCCGCACCGACCGCATCGTCGAGTCGCTGCTGGCCGTGATGAAGGCCGGCGCGGCCTACCTGCCGCTCGACCCCGAGCTGCCGGACGACCGCCTCGCCGCGGTGCTCGCCGACGCCGAACCGGCCGCGGTCGTCACGACAGCCGACCTCGCGCCCCGCGCTGCCGCCGCGACGGCGACGGCGACAGCGATGGCGACGGTGACGGCGACAGCGTCGGCGACAGGGATGGCGACGCCGCCGGTCGCCGCGAGCGCCCCGAGCGCCGACCCTGGACAGCCCGCACTCGTGGTGATCGACGACCGGGACACCGCCGACGCGATCGGCGCCCGCGACGGTTCGCGCCTCGCCGACGCCGACCGCATCGCCCCGCTGACGCCGGAGAACGCCGCCTACGTGATCTTCACGTCCGGGTCGACGGGTCGCCCCAAGGGTGTCGTGGTGAGCCACCGCACGGTGACCACGCTCCTCGCCAACCATCGCCAGCACCTCTTCGTGCCGACCGCCGCTCGGCTGGGCCGCCCGCTGCGGGTGGGCCACGCCTGGCCGTTCTCGTTCGACGCCTCGTGGCAGCCGATGCTGGCGCTCCTCGACGGGCACGAGCTGCACGTGGCCGCCGACGACGTGCGCCGCGATCCGGACCGGCTGGCGGACATGATCCAGCGGTCGGGCATCGACTTCATCGAGGTCACGCCCTCGCACTTCGGCCAGCTCGCCGCGGCCGGCCTGATGGCGGGCGGCCGCCTGCCCCTCGCGCTGCTCGGCGTGGGTGGCGAGGCCGTGCCGCCGCCCCTGTGGTCGCAGCTCCAGGGCCTGGAGGGCACCGAGTCCTACAACTTCTACGGCCCGACCGAGTGCACCGTCGACACGGTCGTCGGTCGGGTCCGCGACAGCGAGCGCCCGGTGATCGGCCGGCCGGTCGACAACACGGCGGCCTACGTCCTCGGCCCGGATCTCGCGCCCGTGCTGCCCGGTGTGGCCGGCGAGCTGTACCTCGGCGGCGGGCAGCTGGCGCGCGGCTACCTGGGGCGGCCCGGGTTGACCGCGGAGCGGTTCATGGCCGATCCGTTCGGGCCGGCCGGTGCCCGCATGTACCGCACGGGCGACGTGGTGCGGCGCAGCGAGGACGGCACGATCGAGTTCGTCGGTCGGGCGGACGACCAGGTCAAGGTGCGGGGCTACCGCATCGAACCGGGCGAGGTCGAGGCCGCGCTCGCCACCCACCCGGCAGTCGCTCAGGTGACGGTCGCGGCCCGCACCGACTCGCCCGGTGTCACGCGCCTCGTGGCCTACGTGGTCCCGGCGGACGGCGACCCCGGTGGCGCGGGCGCCGACCTGGCGGCGGCGGTGCGGGCCCACGGCGCCGAGCGCTTGCCGGACTACATGGTCCCCGCCGCGGTCGTGGTCCTGGACGCGCTGCCGCTCACCGCCAACGGCAAGCTCGACCGCGCCGCGCTCCCGGCCCCCGACTTCGCCGGTCTGGCGTCGGGCGCCGCGCCACGCACCGAGCGGGAGGCGACGCTCGCCGACCTGTTCGCCGAGGTGCTCGGCTTGCCGCGCGTCGGCATCGAGGACAGCTTCTTCGATCTCGGCGGCGACAGCATCGTGTCGATGCGGCTGGTCAGCCTGGCCCGGGAGGCCGGCCTGCTGTTCACGCCCCGGGAGGTGTTCCGCCACAAGACGGTGGCGGCGCTCGCCCCCGCGGTGCGCACGACCGACGAGCTGGAGACCGAGGAGGAAGGTGTCGACGTCGGCACCGTCGCCCCGACGCCCATCGTCGAGTGGCTGCGCGAGCTTGGTGGTCCGATCGACGCCTTCCACCAGGTGATGGTGCTGCAGACGCCGGCCGCCCTCCGTCACGACACGCTGATCCCCGCGCTGCAGGCGGTGCTCGACCGGCACGCGGTGTTGCGTTCCCGGCTGGTGCGGCACGACGACGGCGCATGGTCGCTGGAGGTGCCGCCGGTGGGTGCCCTCGACGCCGCCACGTGCGTCACGCGCGTGGACGTTGCGGGACGGACCGGGGACGAGGCCGCCGCCGAGGCCCTCACCCGCTGGCAGGAGGCGAGCGATGCGCTCGACCCGGAGGCGGGCGTGATGGTGCGGGCGGTGTGGTTCGACGCCGGTCCCGCCGAGTCTGGCCGCCTCATGCTGGTGGCGCACCACCTCGTGACCGACGGCGTGACGTGGCGCATCCTCGTGCCCGACCTGGCCGCGGCGTGGGCTGCGGTCGACGCCGGCGAGCGGCCGGGGCTCGCCCCGGTGGGGACCTCGTTCCGGCGTTGGTCGCAGTTGCTGCACGACGAGGCGCGGTCACCGGGCCGGCTCGCCGAGCTGCCGTTCTGGCGGGAGATGCTCGCCCGGCCGGTGGCACCGGTGGGCGCCCGGCCGCTCGACCCGGCCCGCGACGTGGTCGCGAGCGAGCGCACGCTGGTCGTGCCGGTGCCACCCGCGGTCGCCGAGCCGCTGCTCACCCGGGTGCCCGCCCGGTACGAGGCCACGATGGACGAGGTGTTGCTCGCCGCGCTCACCGCCGCGGTCGTCGACTGGCGTCGCATCACCCCCGGCGCGATGCCCGGCGCGACACCCCGAGGCGTCACGCCCGACGGCGGTGTCCCCGACGACCCGGGTGCGGACGCCGTCCTGATCGACCTCGAGGGCCACGGCCGCGAGGAGATCGTCGGCAACGCCGACCTGTCCCGCACCGTCGGGTGGTTCACCAGCCTGTGCCCGGTGCGGCTGGACGCGCCGGGACTCGACTGGCGCGGGTTCCTGGACGCCGGGCCGGAGGTCGACCGCCTCGTCGCCCGCACCCAGCAGCATCTGCGGGCGCTGCCGGACGGTGGCGTCGGTTACGGCATGCTCCGCTATCTCAACACCGACACGTCACCGGCGTTGGCCGACGGCCCGCGGCCGCAGGTGCTGTTCAACTACCTCGGCCGCTTCGACGGGGCCGGCATCGGCGCCGACTGGGGGCCGGCGCCCGAGGTCGACGTGTTCGGCGGCGGCACCGACCCGGCCATGCCGCTCTCCCGCCCGATCGAGTTGAACGCCGTGACCGTCGACGGCCCGGACGGGCCCGAGCTGCGGGCCACGTGGTCCTGGCCGGACGGCGTGCTCACCGAGCCGGCCGTCCGAGCCCTGGCCGACCGCTGGACGGCGGCGCTCGAGGCGCTGGTCGCCCGGACGAAGGACGAGTAGCCGACCGCCGGGCTCGCGCCAACGGTCGGCCCACAGGATTCTCCCGC
>CAYUXB010000025.1:12139-14411 GCA_964448525.1 uncultured Acidimicrobiaceae bacterium | reverse complement strand
CCGCGTAGAAAATCCTGTCGGGTCGGTGCGTCGGCCCCTCAGGTCGGCTCGCCCGGGCCTCCGGGTTCGCCCGATCGGGCCCGCGGGTGGGGTCAGCGGGCGAGCGACCAGGCGGCCCACAGGGACGCGTAGGCGCCCCCGGCTGCGAGCAGCTCGTCGTGGCTGCCCTGCTCGACGACCCGCCCGTCGTCGAGCACGACGATCCGGTCGGCCGCCACGGCCTGGGTGAGCCGGTGGGCCACGATCAGGGCCGTGCGACCGGCGATGGCCGCCTCCGCAGACGCCTCGAGGGTGCGGGCCCCGGCACTGCCCGCCTCCGCGGTGGCCTCGTCGAGCACCGCGACGGCCGGGTCCACCAGCACCAGCCGGGCGAGGGCGAGCTGCTGCGCCTCGGTCGGCCCGAGATGGTGGCCGCCGTCGCCGACGACCGTGTCGAGACCGTCGTCGAGCGCCTCGACCCACGGCCACGCGCCGACGAGGGACAGGGCGGCGCGCACGTCCTCGTCGCTGGCGGCGGGCCGGGCGAGGCGCAGGTCGTCGACGAGGCGCCCGGCGAACACGTGGACCTCCTGGCTGACGAGTGTGACCAACCGGCCGAGCTGCTCGTCGCCGAGCTCGTCCGCCGACGCGGCCCCGACGCGGACCGACCCGCCGACGGGCCGATGGATGCCGGCGACCAGCTTGGCGATCGTGGTCTTGCCGGCGCCGGACGCGCCCACGAGCGCGACGCGCTCCCCGGGTTCGATGCGCAGGTCGACGTTGGTCAGCGCGGGGGGACCGCCGTCGTAGGCGAAGTCCACGCCCTTCAGCTCGACCGAGGCGTCGACGGTGGCGACGGGCGAGACCGGTCGCGACGGCGGCGCCAGCGACGTGACGCCGACAAGTCGGGCGAGCGCGGCCCACGCCGCCTGGGCGTGGTCGAGCTGGGACAGGACGATGCCGATCGGGTCGAACAGCCGGTGGAAGTAGAGCGCGGCCGCGGTGGCCATGCCGATGGTGATGGTGCCGTCGCGCACGAGCAGGAAGCCGACGACGAGGATGGCGGCCAGCCCGACGAACTCGGCCGAGTTGAGCCCGCTGTAGAACCAGGCGCGCTCGCGCGCGGTGGCCACCGCCAGATCGACCGTGCGTTGCGACGCGTCGTCGAGCCGGCGGACGTGCGCGGGCCCGAGCCCCAGCACCCGCACCGTGCGCGCCCCGGCCACCGAGGTGTGCAGGTGGTGGGCGCGGCGGCCCTCAGCGGCGCGCTCCGCGGCGAAGATCGGCGCCGAGCGACGCAGGTAGCGGCGCGTCACCACCACCTGGATCGGCACGGCCAGCATGCCTGCCACCGCCAACCGCCAGTCGAGCGCGCCGAGGCCGACGACGGTGAGCAGCACGACGAGGGTGGACACGAGCATCTCGGGCAGCGCGACGCGGATCGCCTCGGACACGGCGTCGACGTCGCCGACCACGCGCCCGACGAGGTCGCCGGTGCCGCCGCGCTCGACCTCGGCCAGCGGGAGGGCGAGGGCGCGCTCGACGGCCTGCTCGCGCAGCGTGGCGAGGAACCTCTCGCTCAGGGTGCCGGCGAGCGCGAGCCCGACGCCGGCGAGCACGCCCTGCCCGATCGTGGCCGCGGCGAGCGCGATGATCGTGCGGTCGAGGTCGGCGCCCGCGCGTTGGTCGACCACGACATCGACGAGCGTGCCGAGCAACCACGGCACGGCCAGCGCGGCGAACGTGGCCGCGACCAGCATCGTCGCCGCCGCGGCGGCGAGGCCCCGGTGCTCGCGGGCGACGGTCCGGATGGCGGACCGGGTCTGGGCCGACGTCGCGACGGGCAGCACGCGGGCGGCACGGGACGCGTCGGGATCGGGGGGCACGCCGGGGTCGTCCAGCCCGTCGGTGGTGACGTCGGTGGTCATGTCAGGACGACCTCGCGGTATCGGGCGTGGCTGGCCGCCAGGTCGGCGTGCCCGCCCTCGGCGACCGCCCGGCCCCCGTCGACCAGCACGACCCGGTCGGCGGCGGCCAGCAGCGTGGGGCTCGTGGTGATGAGCACGGTGGTGCGGCCGGCGCGGACCTCGCGGATGCCGGCGGCGATGCGGTGCTCGGTGACGGCGTCGACGGCGGTGGTCGGCTCGTGGAGGACGAGCACCGGTGCGTCGACGGCGAGCGCCCGGGCGAGGGCGACCCGCTGGCGTTGGCCGCCGGACAGCCCGCGCCCGGATTCGCCGAGGTCGCGGTCGCCGGCCTCGGCCAGCGCGGTGGCGACCTCGTCGGCCACGGC
>CAYUXB010000025.1:0-12039 GCA_964448525.1 uncultured Acidimicrobiaceae bacterium | reverse complement strand
CGAGGTCGCGGTCGCCGGCCTCGGCCAGCGCGGTGGCGACCTCGTCGGCCACGGCAGCGGCGATCGCGGCGGTCACCCGTTCGCGATGCCGGTCCGCCCCGGGACCGTCTCGGTCGGCGGCGTTGCCCGCCCGGACCTCGATCGGGCCGTTGGCGCCGCTCGGGCCAGCGTCGCCGCCGGTCCCGCGGGCTTGGCCGTGTCCTCTCGTCGTGACGGGCCACCCGCCGGAGGCGGAGGCGGCGCGGGCGACGCTGGCGACCTCAGCGTGCAGGTCCTCCTCGAACAGGGGGGCGTCGTGGTGGGCGACGGTGACGAGCCGCCGGGCGTGCACGAGGTCGAGAGCGGCGTGGTCGTGGTCCGCGACCGCGACGGTGCCGTCGGTCGGTTCGGCCGTGCGGTCGAGGAGGGCGACGAGGGCGGCCGCGTCCGCGGGAGACGTGGTGGCGATGCCCAGGACCTCCCCCGCCCGGATCGTGAGATCGAGGCCGTCGAGGGTGCGGTGGCGGATGCCCCGCACGACGAGGTCGAGGGCGTGCGCCACCGTCCGCGTGCCGGACTCGGTCACGGCAGCCGACTCGCTCGCGGGAACGTGGATGTCGCCGCCTGCGACCGCGGTCGGCGCGTCGAGCGCCTCGCCGATGCGGTCGGAGGAGGCCCGGGCTTGCGCCAACACCTCGCCGGTGAGCGCCAGCCGCCCGAGGGGGCCGAGCAGGAACTGGGTGAGGCCGATCGCCGCGACCAGTTCGCCGATCGTGATCGTGCCGTCGAGGGCCTGGTGCCCGCCGATCCAGGCGACGACCACCAGGAAGGCGCCGGCGACGGTGAACATCAGGCCCGTGTAGGCGGCGCGCAGGCGGGTGGCCTCGAGCGCGGCCCGCAGCGCGGTGCCGCTGGCCCGCCGGTAGGAGGAGGTGGCCGCGGGCGCCGCTCCCAGGCCCTTGAGCACGCGCAGGCCGCGCAGCAGGTCGCCGGCGACGCCGGCCGCGGTGCCGACGGCCTCCTGGTGGGCCTCGGCCCGGTTGACCAGCGGAGCGGACAGGGCCTGCACGGCGAGCATCACGACGGGCACGCCGATCACGACGACGAGCCCGATCTGGATCGAGGTGAACAGCAGCACCCCGGCGCCGATCAGTACGCCGGACACGGCGCCGGCGCCGAGCATGATCGCCCCGACGCCTTCGCCGATGCGGGCGGTCTCGACGGTCGACAGGCTGACGACCTGGCCGGACAGCGCGTCCTCGACCCCGCCGCCCGGGGCGAGCACCCGGTCGGCGACGCGCAGGCGGGCCCAGTGGCCGGCGCCCGTGACGACGCGCTCCTCGACGTAGAGCCCGATGCAGCCGGCCGCCGACAGGCAGGCGAACAGCACGGCGAGCGTGGCGATCCAGCGGGTGATCGACCCGGCGTCGCCGGTGGCGACGGCGCGGTCGATGATCACACCGACGATCACGGGAACGGCGGCCTCGAGGGCCTGATGGGCCGTGACCAGGGTCGCCCCCAGGGCGAGCGGGCGCCGTTGGGATTCGGCGGCCTGCCTGAACACAGACTTCTTGACAAGGCGGCTTGGCATAGGACTATAAGGTGACCCTAACACTCGACCTTCGGCTCGAAGGAACGCCCGCATGACCAATCCGTTCGACGACCCCGACGGCACGTTCCTCGTGCTCGTCAACGACGAAGGGCAGCACTCGTTGTGGCCGGCGTTCGCCGCGGTCCCCGCCGGCTGGACCGTCGTCCACGAACGCGACACGCGCCAGGCGTGTCTCGACTACGTCGACGCGCACTGGACCGACATGCGCCCTCGCAGCCTCGTGGCGGCGATGGCGGAGAGCGGCGTGGGCGTGGGCAGGCCGGACGGCGTACCGGCCGACCAGACCGACGCATCGTGAGCGGCGCCGATCACGAGCCGGGCGCAGGTGCGGCCGGCGGGGGGCGCGATCTCGACCGCGGGTTCGACCTCGACCTGCTGGGCATCGGTTTCGGCCCGTCCAACCTGGGCCTGGCCATCGCCGTCGGCGAGCACGCCGCGCAGTGCGCACGCACCGGGTCGGGCGCCCGGGACGCGTCGCTGCGCGTCGGGTTCCTCGAGCGGCAGCCGCGCTTCGGCTGGCACCGGGGCATGCTCATCGACGACGCCACGATGCAGGTGTCGTTCCTGAAGGACCTGGTGACGCAGCGCAACCCGTCCAGCGACTTCAGCTTCGTCAGCTACCTGCACGAGCGGGGCCGGCTCACCGACTTCATCAACCACAAGATCCTGTTCCCGCTGCGCATCGAGTTCCACGACTACCTCGAATGGGCGGCCGCGCGGGTCGAGCACCTGGTCACCTACGACCAGGAGGTCGTCGACGTCGTGCCGGTGGTCGACGACGGGGTGGTCGTGGCGTTCGACGTGGTGGCGCGCGACGAGGCGGGTCGCACGACCGTGCGCCGCGCCCGTGACGTCGTGGTGGCGCCCGGCCTCGCGCCCCGCCTGCCTGCCGGCATCAGCCTCGGGCCGCGGGTGTGGCACAACCTGGACATCCTGTCCCGGGTCGAGAGCGTGCCCGCGGAGCCGGCGCCGCGGCGGTTCGCCGTGATCGGCGCCGGCCAGAGCGCGGCGGAGGTCGTCGACTACCTGCACAAGCGGTTCCCCACCGCAGAAGTGTGCTCGATCTTCGCCCGCTGGGGCTACACCCCGGCCGACGACACGCCCTACGCCAACCGCATCTTCGACCCCGACGCCGTCGACACCTACTTCGCGGCAGACGACGCGGTGAAGCGGATGCTGCTCGACTACCACCGCGGGACCAACTACTCGGTGGTCGACGCCGACCTCATCAACGACCTGTACCGGCGCGAGTACCAGGAGAAGGTGCAGGGCAGGCCCCGGCTGCGGATGCTGAACGCCTCGCAGGTGGTGGCCACCGATCCGGGGCCGGACGGCGTCGGCGTGGAGGTCGAGTTCCTGCCGACCCGCGAGCGCACCCACCTGCACGTCGACGCCCTCGTGTACGCCACGGGCTACGCGCCCACCGACGCGGCGCGGCTGCTCGGTCAGGCGGGCGGACTGGTGGCTCGTCGGCCCGACGGCGCGCTGGCGATCGAGCGCGACTACCGGGTGACGCTCGACGTGCCGGCGGAGGCCGCGGTCTACGTCCAGGGCGGCACCGAGCACACCCACGGCATCTCCTCGACGCTGCTGTCGAACATCGCGATCCGGGCGGGGGAGATCGTCGCGTCGGTGGCCGCCCGCCAGGCGGCGCCGTCGTCGGAGGCGGACGCCGTGCCGCACAGGGTGGGGGCCGCGATCGGCGCCTGAGCGCGCCATGCCACACGGGGTGCCGTGCGGAACCGCGGGGCGGGGTCGAGGTGCCGGGGACGCGTCCGAGCGCCGGCCGCCATCAGGCGTGCCGGCGCTCGGTCGCCGTGTCCGTTGCGGGTCGTCAGTGCTTGTTGATCTTGAGGATGGCGTAGAGGTCCTCCGCGCTGATCCCGCTCACGAGGGCGTGGTACGGGTTGCCGGGCAGGGGGTCCTCCACGATCCTTCCGCCCTTCCGCGTGATCTCCCGCGCCCAGGTCAGCGCGTAGTGCGGGTTGGGCACCGCCGCTCGCAGCAGCGTGATCGTGGCGGTGTCCATCTTGGCGCTCCCGAAGTTCCACAGCTGGACGGACAGGTTCTCCAGGAGGTCCCTCGTGTCGACGCGCTCGGCGCCGGCGGTCAGGCTGGCGACGGTCACGTTGCCGGCACGCAGCACGATGGCCTTGTCCTTGACGGTCATGGTCTCTGCTCCTCGTCTCGTCGCCGGCCGGCTCAGGACTCGCCGCCGAGGTACGTGGCCACCGGTTCGACGTTGACGCCGAGGACCACCGGGTTCCCGGGCGGGTTCGAGACCGTGACGGTCATCGACCCGTCGCTCTCGAAGCTCGTCGCCGTGGTGTGGCCGCCCTCGCCACCGAACGAGAAGAACGGCCAGATGCCCACCGACGCACTCGCGGTGATCTCCTGCTGCTCGCTCTCGCTGTAGGAGGCGGTCGACCTGATGACGGAGTCGATGCCGTCGACCACCACGAGGCTCGTGGCGAAGCGCAGCATGTTGCCCGTGGGGCCGAACGTGCTCTGCCAGCTGGGCGTGCCGTGGCTCCAGAGCGTGTTGTCGGTGGTGTTGTACGCCGCGGACAGCGCGGCGGACACGTACCAAGGTCCGGGGTCGGCCGAGAAGGTCAGGACGTTGTGGAACCGGGCCTGCACGGTGATCTCGGAGCCGGTGGCCTTCTGGCTGAGCTGGTCGTAGCCGCCGCCGGCGCTGCCGCTGAAGAACTCGTACAGCCCCGACACCTCGGCCTTGGCCCACGTGTGGGACACGTCGCTCGACGCGCTCGTCGAGTCGTAGTCGACCGAGCGGGCCTCGCCCTGGGGGATCGCGGTGCGCAGGTCCTCGATCGTGCGAGAGAAGGTCGGTACGCCGTTCATGAATCCGGTCGTCTTCGCGACCGCGATCTGGGCGCGATAGATGGGGTCGTTGAGCGCCGCGGCGTAGTCGTTGGCGCCCTTCTGGGCGATGTCCGGGTTGTGGATCATCGCCCACTGCCGGAACGTGGCGGGCAGGTCCTCGAACGTCGGCTGCGGGTTGAGCCCGCCCAGGTAGGCCATCCACTGCGCGTAGCTGTCGCCCAGGTCACGCCGGAAGGCGCCGTCGCCCTGCGACTGGAGCTGCGACACCACCCCGCGGTAGTCGTCGTAGAACCGGTTGCCGCCCGAGGCGGCGAACTGCGCCGTGAGCGACAGCGGAGGGATGTTGTTGAAGTAGGCCCACAGCACGTCGGACGTGTTGCCGAGCGGCGAGCTGGGTTGGGCGAGCTGGAAGCGCGACGGATCCAACCCGAGACCGGTGGTCAGCGCGTTGTACCACCCGTTCTGCAGGTTCTGTGCCGCCGTTGTGCCCGAGTCCGGGCCGGTCGTGGTCTGTGCCATTCGGCTGTCTCCTTGGTGTCGACCACCTCTTGCGGTGGGGTCACATCGGAGAGTGAGACGCGGCGGTAAAGGAATGGCTGGAACGTCCGGCCGCGCGCCCGCCGTCAGGCGCGCGCCCGGCGGACGGGCGCGGGCCCGGCGGGCAGGACGGGGACGCCCACGACGGGACCGTCGCCGGACCGGCGGTCGGCGCCGACGCCCAACCGGACGTGGTCGCGGACGAGCCTCGCCGTGCGGGCGGTGACCAGCACCTGGCCCGGCCGCGCCCGGGCGCGCAACCGGTCCGCCAGCACCGGCACCGCGCCGAGGGGCGGCGCCCGCCCGGCCGAGGCGGTCGCCGACCGGCGTCGCGCAACAGCGGTGCCGGCGTCGATCCCGATCTGCGCACCCCAGCCCGCGGGCGGTGGCGGCAACCCGTCGAAGCGCAGCGAGGCGACCGCGGCCACGACGGCCAGACCGGCGAGCACCGCGTCGATCGGCGCCTGGGCCTCGCCGACGGCCACCCCGAAGTACGCCACGATGGCGGGCGCGGCGGAGCTCACGACGAGCCCCCCGTGGTCGAACACCACACGGGCGACCGCCCGTCGGAAGCGGGTGAGCAGGTCCACGAGGTCGGTGGGATCCCACGCCTCGGCGATGGCCTCGATGCCGGTCGCCGCGCAGCACAGGGCGGTGACGAGCCGGCGCTCCCGACCGGGCTGGCGGCGCGGTGACGAGGCCGCCGCGGCGTCCGGGGCACGGGGACGAGCCGGGGTGGCGGGGCCGTGGGCTGCGCCCGGATCGCCGGCGCGTCGTCCGGGGCCTGGGGTGGCCGGCGCGTGGACTGTGCCCGGATCGCCGGCGCGTCGTGGCGGCGCCGCGCCGGGGTCGAGCCCCGGCTCGGCGTCGTCCCCGGCGGTGGCCGACGCGTCCGGCGGGGATGCCGCGGCACGGTCGGTCGAGGTCCCGGGGGCGGCGTCGTGGTCGGCACCGGTGTCGTCGTCGGCACCGGCCGATCCCGCGGCACCCAGGGGCCGCCGCAGCGGCGGGACGAGGGGCGGAGCGAGGGGCGCAGCGAGGGGCGCGACGAGCGTCGGGAGGAGATCAGGATCGTGCGCGAGCACCCGCCGTTCCATCGCCGTCAGGTCCGGGCCCGGCTCCACTCCGACACGGTCGATCAGCAGCCGTCGCGCCCGTTGGTAGGCGGCGAGCGCATCGCTCTGGCGGCCCGCCAGGTACAGCGCGCGCACCAGCAGCGCCCACGTCCACTCGCGCAACGGGCGTCGGCGCACGAGCGCCTCCAGCTCGGCGACGGCGCCCGCGGCGCGTCCGAGGTCGAGCTCGAGGCCGATCCGCTCGTCGACGGCGTCGGCGCGCAGCTCGCCCAGCCGGACGGTGAGGGGGGCGAGCGCCTCGCACCCCGACAGGTCGGCGAAGGGCTCGCCCCGCCACAGCCCCTCGGCCTCGCGGTAGGCGCGCACGGCGACGTCGGCCTCGCCGGCGGCGCGGGCGCGCGCCCGCGCCAGGAGCTCCTCGAAGACGTCGGCATCGACGTCGCCCTGCTGCACGGACAGGCGGTAGCCCGACGACACCGTCTCGATCCCGTGGTCGCTGCCGAGGGCCCGCCGCAGGTTGGACACGTAGACCTGCACGGTCTTGCGTGGGCGCCCCGGAACGCGCTCGCCCCACAGGTCGTCGACCAGGTCATCGACCTGCACCACCCTGTTCGCCCGGGCGATGAGCAGCGCCAGGACCAGCCGCTGCCGCGGACCGCCCAGCGCCACCCTGCCGTCCGCGCCCTCGACCTCGAGGGGACCCAAGACCAGAAACCTCACGCTTCGTGTGACGATAGTCACTCAACGATGTCGTGCCGGGGAGCCTCCTCGCCCCGCGGAACGACGCCGCCGGCCGTCCTGCGGCGTGCGGCGGTCAGGCGATCGGGGACCCCACGCCGACGTCGTCGGGCAGCTCCAGCAGGCGCACCGTGCCGTCGGGGTCGAGCGCACCGAGGATCAGGAACTCGCTCGTGAAGCCGGCGATGCGCTTGCGGCCGAGGTTGAGCGCGCCCACGACCAGGCGGCCGGTCAGCTGCTCGGCGGTGTAGTTGGTGACCTGCGCGCTCGTGCGCAGCGTGCCGACGACCGGACCGAAGTCGACGGTGAGCTTCCACGCGGGCTTGCGGGCCTCCGGGAAAGGCTCGACCGCGAGGACCCGCCCCGCGCGCATGTCGACGGCGAAGAACCCCTCCGCGCCGACCTCCGCCTTCCGCTCGAGGTTCTCCGGCGCGTACGGCAGACGTTCGGGGTCGATCTCGTGCTGGGCCACGCCTCATCCTGCCCCGCCCCCGACCGACGCCCCGCGATTTCCCCACCGGATCTGGTCGCCCTGGCGACCAGATCTGTAGAGAAAATCGTGGGGTGGGGCGGGGAAGATCGGGGGGATCGCCGGGCGTGGCAAGATGCGCGTCCCCCATGGCACGCAGCGTTCGTCTCCGCCCCTGGCAGAAGCGCGCCCTCGACCGGCTCGCCGACTCCGACGCGCCCGACTTCCTCGCCGTCGCCACCCCCGGCGCCGGCAAGACGACCTTCGCCCTGTGCGCGGCGGTGCAGGACATCGCCGCGAACCCGGGGCGCCGGCTCGTCGTCGTGGCGCCGACCTCACATCTCAAGATCCAGTGGGCCGATGCCGCCGCCCGCTTCGGCCTGCACCTGGAGCCGCGCTGGTCGGCGACCGGGGGGAGGCTGCCCGCCGATGTCCACGGGGTGGTGACCACCTACCAGCAGGTTGCGTCGAACCCCGACGCGGTGCGGGCGATCGCCGGCCAGTCGACCGTCATCCTCGACGAGATCCACCACGCCGGCGACGACCGGGCGTGGGGCGAGTCGGTGCGGCGGGCGTTCGAGGTGGCGCCGCGGCGGGTGGCGCTGTCCGGCACGCCGTTCCGGTCGGACACGCTCGCCATTCCCTTCGTCCGCTACGTGGGCGACGAGGCGGTGCCCGACTTCGAGTACGGCTACGCCGACGCGCTGGCCGACGGGCGGGTCGTGCGGCCCGTCTACTTCCCGCGCATCAACGGGTACATGGAGTGGATCGCCCCGGACGGCAGCGCCCAGGCCGCGGCCTTCGACGACGCGCTCGACCGCACGCGGGCCGCGCAGCGACTGCGGACGGCGCTCAGCCTCGACGGCGAGTGGCTCCCCACCGTGCTGTTGCAGGCCAACGACCGGCTGACCGCGATCCGCCGCACCCAGGCCGACGCGGCTGGCCTCGTCATCGCCGCCGACCAGGACCACGCCCAGGGCATCGCCGACCTGCTGCGCTACCGCTGCGGGGTGCGGGCCACCGTCGCGGTGTCGGACGATCCGATGTCGTCGAGCCGCATCGCCAGGTTCTCGGCGTCGAGCGATCCGTGGATCGTGGCGGTGCGCATGGTGTCGGAGGGCGTCGACATCCCGCGCCTGCGGGTCGGCGTGTACGCCACGACGACCACGACCGAGCTGTTCTTCCGCCAGGCGGTGGGCCGCTTCGTGCGCTGGACGCGGGGCGTGCCCCGCCAGAAGGCCTACCTCTTCATCCCCGACGACGCCCGCCTGCGCACCTTCGCCAGCCAGATCTCGGACGCCCGTCGTCACAGCCTCCGCAAGCCGGAGACGAACGGCGACGAGCCCCTCGACGACGAGGCCGCGCTCGACGAGATGCGCCACGAGGACGACAGGGGCGACCAGCTCTCGATGTTCGCCGCGCTCTCCGCCGTCGTGACGGGCGAGGACGAGTCGTCGGTGTTCGACATCGACGAGGCGGTGCTCGACGAGCTCGACCACCTCGACGACATGGAGGACGGCGGCGGGGGCGACGCCGCCCTCGACCTCGCGCTCCCGGCGTTGCCCGGCGGTCCGGACGACGTGCACCTGCCCGGCGCGGGCGCCGGCAGCAGCAACCCGCGGCGCGAGCGGGCGGAGCTGCGCGAGGCCAACGCCAAGCTCGTGCAGGACCTCGTGTGGGCGACCGGAATGGGACACGCGCAGGTGAACGGACAGCTGAATCGCCTTGTGGGGCTCCGCCGCATCGACGAGGCGACGGTCGATCAGCTGCGTCGCCGAGCGCAGCAGGCCGAGCGATGGCTCGCGAAGATCTGACACCGCTGCGCTCGGCGGCACGCCCGAAAACTCAGCAATAGCTGGCCGGATCGGCGCGCAGCCGGCCACACCGTTGGTCACCGCTCCAGCACGGGATCACTGTCCGCTGTCGACGAGGTGCGGAAAAGGCAGGAATTTCAAGGCCTTCACGCGCAGAAAGTGATGCATTCTCGGGGGAAACTCGTAACAATACCCGGAGTATCCGCGAGTCAGCGGGTCGTGGTGAGGAAACTGACCTCGATCCCGTGACGTAGGAGGAGCCCTGTGAACCGTCGTGATCTGGTCCAAGCCGTGTCCACCCAGACCGGTGTCGAACGCAAGGACGTCGACTCCGTGCTCAAGGGTTTCACCGACGTCGTCACATCCGTCGTGTCGAAGGGCGAGCCCGTCTCGATCTCGGGCTTCGCCAAGTTCACCAAGGTCGACCGTCCCGCCCGCATGGGCCGCAACCCGCAGACCCAGCAGCCGGTGCGCATCAAGGCGTCGAAGAAGGCACGCATCACGCCGCTCAAGGGATTCAAGGACGCGGTCGTGAAGACGAGCCTGGCGCCCAAGTTGGAGCGCGGCGTGTGGCCGCCCGCGCCTCCCGCCAAGAAGTCCGCGGCGAAGAAGACCACGGCCGGCCGCTCGTCGACGGCCAAGAAGTCGACGGGCACGGCCCGGAAGACCGCGGCGAAGAAGGCTCCCGCCCGCAAGACGACGGCCAAGAAGGCCACGACCAAGCGGCCGCCCGCCAAGAGGCCCGCCACGAAGAAGGCGGCGGCGAAGAAGACGACCGCCAAGAAGACGACAGCTCGCCGCTGACCCGACATCGCCGCTGACCGGTAGGTCGCTGCGCAGCCAGGTGCCGGATGGCGCTGACCGACAGGTCGCCGCTGACCGGTCGGTCGCCAACGACCCGACAGGCCGCCACGAGGACCCCGATGCAGGGTGGCGCGGCCCAGCGCGTCGTCGCGTCGCGCTGTTGGACGACCGGGGACGACCTGTCGTCCAGAATTTCTTGCGCGATGTCTACACGGCGCGTGTGCTCCAGGCGTTCTTGAGGCAGTGTTGGCAGCAACCGTGGCCCATGAGCGCTCCACCTCGTCGACGTCGATCACGCTCGGCGTCTCCTCCACGCTGTCGTTCGAAGGCTTCTACCTGGCCAACGAGCGCCGGCTCTTTCGTGCGCTCTTCGTGGTGACGGGGAGTCGCGACCAGGCGGAAGACCTGGCCCAACACGCGTTCTGCCGGGTGTGGGAGCGGTGGGACCACGTCTCCGGGCTCGATGATCCCGCTGGCTACCTCTTCCGCACCGCGTTCAACGCCCACCACAGCGCCACGCGCCGCGCCGTACGGGCTGCCAGGCGCATGGTCGACGTCATGGTCCACACGTCCCCGGCACCGACGCCGGGGCCCGCTGACCTTGCGGCGGACCGCGACCACGTCGCCCGGTCCCTGGCGCTGCTCACCGCCCGCCAGCGCGAGGCGGTCGTCCTCACCCAACTCCTCGACTGCGACGCGGCGCACGCCGCCCGCATCATGCGCATCCGTCCTGCCACCGTCCGGGTGCTCGTGAGCCAGGCGCGTGCCGTCCTGGTCCGTGACGACCGGGCGGGCGCGGGGCCGGAGGGGTGACCGATGATCCCGACCTCCGGTCCCGCCTCGAACGCATCGCATCATCCGCCGGCGACCCTCCCACCCATGGGCTCGAACGGGTTGCCGCACGTCGGCACCGCCGGCTGCGCCGTCGCCGTGGAGCTGTCGCCACGGCGGCGGTGCTGGCGGTCCTCGCCGCCGGCACGCCGCTGATCTCCCAGGGTCTCAGGGACGAGCCCGAAACGGTCACCGACAGCGAGGGAGCGACACCGACCGGCGCCCCGGCCGAGGTGCCGCGCCTCGTGGAGGTGCGCTGCGAACCGACCGGGATCGTGGTGCCTGTGGCCTCGGTCCGTCCGGAGCGCGACGGGCTGCACCTGCGGGTGCACAACCTGCTGCCGGAGTCCACGACGATCACGGTCGACGGCGACGACTGGTCCTCCGGCGAGATCGCGGTCACGCCCGGGGTCCAAGAGGTGCGCCAGCCAGTGCCGCCCGGGCAGCTCACGATCGGTTGCGACATCGACGGTGTGCTCGAGCGGCGACGAGTCGACCTGGTCGACCCATCGGGGTACTACCGGGAGCCCGAGCTCGACTGCGACGCCGCCGACCGCACGACCCTGACGTCGCTGCCCGTCGACCCGCCGGTCGCCAACCGCATCACAGCCGCCCGGACCGGCCTCGCCCCCCACCTGGTCGAGACCGACCGGCCCGACGCCATCGGTGCTCTCCGGGGCTACCCGGCGCAGCGGGTGAGCGACGCCACCACCGACCCTGTCGTGCAGGTGGTGCGCGACGGCGAGGTGATCGCCTTCGCCCACATGCGAGGGGAGGACGGGGCGGTGACCGAGCCGTGGACCACCCTCTCCGAGGTGAAGGTGTGCCGGTCGGTGGTGGCGAGCTCGGAGGACGACGACGCAACGTCCGACACGACCTCCGACGCAACGTCCGACACCCCGTCCGACACGACCGCCCCGGCCCCGACGACCACCGAGCCCCGCGCCGGCAGCGACCCGCCGGAATGACGGGTCGCACGCTCGGCCGCGTGGTGGCACGGGCTGCACGCCGTGTCGTGCCGTGTGCCGGAGGTGGCCGGGCCGCCCGGTTGCGTGCGCTCCGGGAGCTGGGCAGACTGGCTTGACCGAACGGTCAAGTGAGCCGGCCCCGGCCGATGGGCGTCCTGCCTGACGCTCCGAGGGGAAGGCGCGACAAAGGAGCACTCATGCCCAACGCCGTCATCGTGGACGCAGTCCGCACCGCCGGAGGCAAGCGCAACGGGAAGCTGTCCGGGTGGCACGCCGCCGACCTCGCCGCCGAGACGCTGAAGGCGCTGGCTGAGCGCAACAGCCTCGATCCCGCCCTCGTCGAGGACGTGATCATGGGCTGTGTCAT
>CAYUXB010000024.1:6604-24148 GCA_964448525.1 uncultured Acidimicrobiaceae bacterium | reverse complement strand
GACCCCGCGCTGCTGCGCCCGGGCCGCTTCGACCGCCATGTCGTCGTGCCGCTGCCGGAGGTCGACGAGCGCCGGGCCATCCTCGACGTGCACTGCAAGTCGAAGCGCCTGGCCGCCGACGTCGACCTCGACGTCGTCGCCCGCGGCACTCCCGGCATGAGCGGTGCGGACCTGGCCAACCTCGTCAACGAGGCCGCCTTGTTCGCCGTGCGGGCCGGCCAGGAGGAGATTCGCAACCTCGACTTCGAGCAGGCCCGCGACCGGGTGCTGATGGGCCAGCGACGCGAGTCGATGGCGCTGTCCGACTCCGAGAAGGAGGTCATCGCCTACCACGAGGCCGGGCACGCGGTCTGCGCCGCGGTGCTGCCCAACGCCGACCCGGTGCACAAGGTGACGATCCTGCCCATCGGCATGGCGCTCGGCGTCACCCAGCAGCTGCCCGTCGACGAGAAGCACATCTACCGGCAGGACTACATCGAGGACAGCCTGGTCGTCCGCATGGGCGGCCGCTGCGCCGAGGAGCTGGTGTTCGGCGTCATCTCGACGGGCGCCAACAACGACCTCGTCGGTTCCACCGAGCTGGCCCGCAAGATGGTGTCCGAGTGGGGCATGTCGTCGCGGGTCGGGCCCATGGCCTGGAGCTCGAGCGGCGAGGTGTTCCTCGGGGAGGACCTGCTGCACTCCCGCAACTACTCCGACGAGACCGCCCGCGTGATCGACGAAGAGGTCGAGCGCATCCTGCGTGCGCAGGAGGAGCGCTGCCAGATCGCCCTGCGCGAGCACCGCAACGGTCTCGACCTGGTGGCTCGGGCCCTGCTCGAACACGAGACGATCGACGGCAACGAGGTGAACCGGCTGATCAACCTGGGCGGAGGCGGGGTCGCCCCTGTCGACGGCGACGCCTCGGGCACCTCCGACAACGGTGCGCGCAAGGGCGAGCGCCCGGTCGACATCGGGCCGGGTCAGGGTCCCGACGCGCCGGTCGCCGCCCCGAACGACGCACTCGCGGGGTCCCAGCCCCCGCCGCCGGCACCGCCGACCTGATCACCCCGCCCGGGTCGCCTCTCGGTGGCTCGGGGGTCCGGGCGTGGCGGCCGGTACGTCGCCCCGGTCGTCCCTGAGCGGGGCCGACGGCCTGCCCCCCGGCCCGTCCACTTGTCGGTCAGGCGGTCGGATCCGCTCCCCCGCCTCTGTCGGTCAGGCGGTGGGGTCGACGACACCGTGGTCGCATCCTTCCGTCGGCAGCGTGCCCGGCTCGCGCAGCTCCGCCACCGTGGCCCAGAGGTCGGTGGCGGTGATCGGGCCGAGGAACGTCGACCGCACCGCGCCCGCCGCGTCGGCCACCACCACCGCCGGCACCGCCGTGATGCGGTAGCGGTCGTGCAGGTCGCGGGCCGCACTCACCTCGACCTCCTGCACCGCCACGCCGTCGGACTCGAGGAGGCGGGCCTTGTCCCACACCCCCGCGCACGTGTTGCACGTCGCAGAGGTGAAGACGGCGACCAGCCACGGTGCCTCCGGCCGGTCGAAATCGGCCCGGTCCACCTGGTCGGGCAAGGTGTGCCCGGTGTTGGTGGGCGCCGGCGGACGGCGTCGACGCTCCAGCAGCATCGCGACGCCGATCGCGACAGCCACCAGCACCAACACGACCACGAGCCGTTCCACGCCCTGATGGTCGCGCCCGCGAGGCCCCACGGCCAACCGGCGGATGCCGGCCGTGGCCAGCCACGGATCAACCTCCGCCGGCGACCAGCCAGCCGTCCGCGGTCGACCCGTCCAGGGCGACCGCACCCGCGGCGGCGGGGATGGCGCCGCCGAGCGACCGCCGCCGCCCGTCCTCGAGCCTGACCACCCGGTCGACGAGGACGGGGCCGTCCGCGGCGAGGATCGCGGCGGTGGCCGCCGCCGCCTGATCGGCATCGAGCGTGACGACGATCCGCTGGCCGGGGCCGACGCGAACCGGCGCGGTCAGGCCGTCGGGGCCCGCCTGCTCGTCCGTGTCGTCGTCGGCGTCGTCGGCGTCGTCGTCGTCTGTGTCGGCGTCCGTCGCCGAATCGTCCGGGTCGCGGTCGGTGGTGGTCGTGGCTGCCCGGGAGGTCTCGTCCTCCGCGTCGTCGTCGTCGGCGCCGGCGTCGTCGTCGCCCACGGTCGCCGCACCGGCCGGGACGAGATCGACGCGCACCGACACGCTCGCGGTGGGATCGGGGTTGTAGACGACGAGCTCGACCGTGCTGGCGTCATCGCCCGGATCGCCCATCCCCAGGAGACGCCACGTGGGCGCCGCCAGCCGGGAGCCCGTGGTGGTCGAGATCTCGGAAGGGCGCGGTTGCGGCTCGGCGCGCCGGGATCGTCGGGCGGGCACCGGCCCGCGGTCGGCCGTGATGCGCTCGGCCACGACCTCCACGCCGTTGGTCGAACGCACGACGGTGGTGTGCGGGACGCCGTCCGGCACTCGCTCCTCGGCACCGAGGTCGAGCACCTCGAAGCGTCCCGGCCCGATGCTGAGGCCGAAGGGACGTGGGGCCGGCCCGGCATCGTCCTCGTCCCCGGTGGCCGCGGGGATCACCTGCACGTCCACCTCGGCGCGCTCGTCCCCCGGGTTGTAGACGACGATGCGCTCGGTGGCGATGCTCGCGTCGTCGTCGGGCTCGTCCTCCGAGTCGGCGGCACCGCCGGACTCGTCGTCGGCGCCCGCATCGGCGTCGGCGTCGTCCGTGTCGGACGCCTCGTCATCGGACGCCTCGTCATCGGACGCCTCGTCGTCAGCCGGCTCGTCGTCAGCCGCCTCGTCAGCGTCCGTGCCGGCGTCCGGTGGCGGCGTCACCGGCGCCCGGGTCGAGGCCTCCCCGTCGGCGAACATCCACGTCTCCCCGGGGGCCGACACGCCGAGAGCCAGTGAGAGCCCCCGGGTGTCGAGCGAACCGTCGTACTCCTGCAGGCGCTCGACCACGACGTTGCCGGCACGGGCGGAGATCGTCGCCGAGATCTGCTCGCTGCGAGTCACGTCGTCGCCCAGGTCGATGCCCACCACGCTGTGCGGCGGCACCGGCAGGCCCTGGAGCCTCACCGGCTCGCGGCCCCCGTCCTCGGTGGCGAACACCGCGTCGACTGTGGCGCCGCTCGGGAACGGATTGAACACGACCACCACCTCCCGCGTGTCGCGGGTGGTGGCACCCCAGGCCAGGTGCCAGGTCGGCGCCGCCACCGTCGCGCACGGTGCCACATCCGCGCCGTGCGGCCCCGCCACGCGGTGCGCGACCGCGACGTCGCCGCCGTCGACCTCGACGAGCGCGGCGGCGAGCGGGGCCTCGACCACCTCGGCGAGGCGGAGCGACGCCACCTCGCGCGGGGGGAGGGCGACCTCCCTGGTCACCGCCGGGTGCTCGCCCGCGGCGGCACCGCCCACCATGTCGCCGGCGAACACGGTGACCGAGGCGACCCGCGGGCTGTCCGTCGGGTTGAGCATGGTCACCGTGTGGTCGGCCATGCCGTCCTCGATGGCGGTTCCCGCCGCGCAGTACCAGGTCGAGGCCTGGGCGTCGGCGGGCGACGACGCCGGCATGACCGCCGCCACGCGATCCGGAGCCGCGGGCGCGCTCCCGGCGTCGTCGGGATCGCCGTCGAGGACCACCGCCGTCGCCACCAGTGCGGCCAGAGCGGCCAGCGCACCGAATCGGATCGCCCGGGTGCGCCCCTCGCTGCCGTCGACCCGTGGGCGAGATCGTCGGCCGTGCACGGGCGCGGCCGGGTCGATCGACTCGTCGTCCCGCTTCATCGCCGCGTCACCCGGGGCTCGACGTCGTCACCACGATCAGGTTCGTCGTCGCCGTCGCCGTCATCGGGATCGCCGTCGCTCTCCGCATCGTCGACCGACACGACATCCTCGACGGGATCGTCGACCGACACGACATCCTCGACGGGATCATCGACCGACACGCCATCGCCGGAGTCGGTGACATCGCCCGCACCACCGGATCCCCCATTGCCCGTGCCCTCGTTCTCGACATCGACCGCTGAACCGAGATCGCCGGAGCGGGCGACACCGCCGGTCCCACCAGGCTGCCCGTCGACCTCGCTCGCCGCGTCGACCGCCGACCCGTCCTCGCCAACCGGACCATCGGCCGACTCGCCGTCGCCGACGTCAACGACGTCGTCTGGACGGTCGAGAACGCCGACAGCGGCGCCCACCCGCGGGAGGCGAGGTTCCGCCCGGCGAGCACGTGCTGACGTCGACGGCCCGGCCGCCGACACCCCCGTGGGAACCAGGTCCCCCGTCCGGCCGGGAACCACCTGCCGCTCCGCTCCCGGTGCCGGCTCCGGCTCCGGCTCGACCGCACCCGACGGGACCGCCTGGTCGCCCGGCGGTGAGACGCGGCTGGACCGGCGCCCGGCCAGCCTGGCCGGTGGGCGCTCGTCGGCGCCGAAGCGCATCCGCAGCGCGACCGCCAGGGCCACGGCCCAGAGCAGCACCTGCCCGGCCACCAGCGCGCGGACCTCCGCTGCCGTTCGGTAGACGAGCTCGGCCTCCCCACCGTTCTCGACCGTGAACGCGTCGGCCCAGCCGTAGGCCGTCGCGTGGTCGGCGGGCTCGCCGTCGACGGTCAACCGCCACCGATCCGACGCCGTCGACGCTTGCACGAGCGTGCCACCCTCGGGGACGGTGCCGCCCGTCGAGCGGGGGGCCTCGCTCCCGAGCAGCACCGGGGCCGCGCCGGACAGGTCGACCCCGCCGAGCGCGGCGACCGAGGTCTCGTCGATCACGCCCTCGCCGCCTCCAGGGAGGATCGTGCGCAGCGGCAGGTACGCCGTGTTGCGGTAGACGACGAGCCCTTGGGTGCCGCGCACGATCGCCATGTCGAGTTGCTCTGCGAGCACGGCGACGAGCTGATCGGTGGCTGCCGCGGCTGCGGCATCGCCGGCCGGGCCGGAGGGTGTGAGCTGCTGCGGCACCACCACGTACTGCACCGACATCGGTGCCAGCACGCGTCCGAGTCGGGCCGTGTCACGGTCCAGGGCGAGCTGGATCGCCTCGCCGAGTCGGGGCGAGGCGCCGTCACCGGTCGTGGGCCACAGGTCGGCGACGCCCGGGACCGCCGCCCCGGTGGACGCCGTGTAGGAGAGGTGGTCACCGAGGTCCCATCCGTCGCCCCCGGGCAGCAACTCGGGGTCGCCGACCCACAGCACCCGCGACGGGCCCGCGCTCACGTCGTCGTCGACATGGCCCAGCAGGCCGGCGAAGTCGTCGCGGGGCATGTCCCACCAGCCGTCCATCGACGCGGCGAACATCGACGCGGTCGATCCGGCGAGCGCGAGCACCGCAGCGGCCACGACGATCCGGCGCAGACCGAACCGCCTCGACCGACCGCGCACGTCGTGGTCGACCGCGGCCACCCCCAGGGCGACCGCGAGCGCCAACCCGGCCGCCGCCGTGGCCAGCACGGCACCGGCATCGGGCAACCGAGACGTGATCCATCCCTGCTCGTGCGCCCACACGAGGGCCCACGCCAGGACGGCGACGGTCCAGCCCCGGACGGCCCAGCCGAGGCGCCAGCGCCGTCCGATGACCAGGGGGACGGCGGCGGCCGCGAGCACGGCGAAGGCGACGCCGGAGATGCCGACCACGCCGGTGCGCAGGCCGAGGATGTCGACGGCGGGCACGCCCTCGGCCGACCGCTCCGGGCCCAGCCAGGTGTCGACGGCCCGGCCCGAGTCGATCGCGTCGAGCGTCGTCGGCAGCAGAAGGGCAGCGCTCACGACGGCGCCGCCGACCGTGGCGACGAGCATCCGTCCGACGCCGCGCACCTCCCCGGCGCAGAAGGTCCCCACAGCCAGGCCGAGCCCCATGAGCAGGAGGAGGAGCGGTGCCTGGGGCACGAGGAGCCCGCCCAGCGCGGTGACCGCACCGGTGGCCACCACGTGCTTCCATAGGCGGTGCGGCATCACCAGGTCATCGCCGGCGCCACCGGGGAGGAGCGGCGAGTCTCGGCGATCGGCCCGCGGGCCGAAGGGCATGACGCCCGAGGCGCGGGCGAGCCGGGAGAGCATCCACGGCGCCGCCGCGTAGGCGGCGAGCGCGGACCATCGCCCCGACGCCAGGGCGTCGTAGGGCAACGGCACGGCGGCGTACGCGACCGCGGCTGCGACCTGGGCGCGCTTCGATCCGGTGGGGCCCGCCAGGCGGTGCGCACCGATGATCCCGAGCGGTAGGAGGCCGACGGTGAGGAGCGTGCGTGCCAGGTCGGTCTGGCCGGCGAGCAGGGTGCCGAGCAGGCCGAGCGCTCCGGTGATGGCGGGCGTGGCCGCGTCGGCTCCGAGACCGACCGACCGCCAGCCACCGGCCCAGGTGCCCAGCAGTTCGCGCGACCCGCCCCCGGCCGACACCATCTCGCCCACCACCGGGACGAAACGAGTGATCAGGTGGCGGCTGCCGAACAGGACCACCCCGGCGAGGGCCGCCGCCACCAGCACCGTGCCGGGTGACCAGGCGGCGGGATCGACGTCCATGTGACCCCGCTCGGGCACCGCGGCCACGCGGCGGGCGCCGGAGCCGTGCCGGCCGCTGCCCTCGGCTCGGCCGTCACCGCCCACCCGCAGCAGCGTGAGACGCGGGCCGACCAGCCCCCGCACCTGGTAGCGCCGGATGTCGCGGTCGGCGACCGTGCGGAACTCGGCCACCTCCTGCCGGGCGGCGATCAGGGACCGCAGCCGCCACAGGTTCCACGGCCACGTCCCCAGCGCGGCGCGGGCGCGGCCCGGACGTCCCGTGACGAGCGCGCCGACCGCCTCGACCATCGCCAGGAGCAGGGCCTGGGGCATGACCGTGGCGAGCGTCCGCAGTTGGTAGCTGCTGAGCAGCACCCGGACGCGGTGACGAGCCGCCAGCCGGCTGGCGGTCGCGCCGTGGTCCCGCTCTGCGAACGCCTCGGCGTGCCGCACCCGGGCGGCGGCGGTGACCACGATGCGGGCACCGGCGACCCGGGCCCGCCACGCGAGGCTGAGGTCGTCGCTGAGGAAGTCGATCGCCTCGTCGAACCCGCCGATCTGCGCGAAGCGATCGGCCCGCACCAGCGTGAACCCGCCGGGGATGGCGAAGACGTCGCGCAATCCGTCGTGCTGGCCCTGATCGAGCTCGCCGCGCTGCACGTAGGGCAGTGCCACACCGACCTTGTCGACCGTGAGGCCGAACTGGGTGAACCGCTGCGGGTCGTCCCACTCGACGAGCTTCGGACCGACGAGGTCGGCCCCCCACCGTTCGGCGGCAGCGACCATCTCGCTGACGGCCCGCCGGTCGGGCGCCGCATCGTCGTGGCAGAACACGTAGAACTCGGCGCCGGAGACGAGGTCGAGCACGACGTTGGCCGCGGCCCCGAAACCGATGCGCCCGCGGTGTCGAACCGGGCCGCCGGGTTCCCCCTCGGGGTCGCCGTCAGTACCCGTGTCGCCGATGCGACGGATCTGGGCGGCCGGCAGGACGGCGTGGACGCGCTCGGTGGGGTCGACGGTACCGGTGTCGACCACCAGGACGTCGAGGTTGGGGTGGTCCTGGGCGGCGAGAGCGTGGAGGACCTGGGAGAACCGGTCAGCGGGCGCGTCGTGCGTGACGAGGACGACGACCACGGGCTGCGGTGACGAGGAGTGCTCTTCGGGTTCCACGACGCGCGGACGGTACCCGAGGGTTCGCGCTCGGTCGCGGACCCCCAGGGCGCTAGGGTCGTCGGGGCATGGCCGGATTCTCCGTCGACAACGTCCCCGTCGCCGTCGAGCACACCCTTTACACCGCGGTGGGCCTCGGCATCCTCGGATTCCAGCACCTGCAGGTGCAGCGGCGCGAGCTCGAGCGCACGGTGACCGCCACGGTCCGCCAGCTCGCCGAGCAGGTCGAGCGCACCGTCAACGCGCGCTGAGGCCGCGCCGGCTCAGTCGTCCGCGGTGAGCGTGAGCTGCGTGTCGTCGCGGGTGAGGACCAGCCCGGCGTCCGACGTCTCGTAGGTCACCTCGCCCTCGAGGAACGCGACGACCTCGGACTCCCAGGCCATCACGTCGTCGGGGCACGCCATCATCGTCAGGCCCACGACACCGAACACGATCGTCCCGTCTTCCGCCTCCGCCGACCCCGACCCGGTGTTGCAACCCGTCGCCACATTCACCGTGCCGTCCGAGAAGGTGAGGGTCGCGTCCGGGGGCGCCTCGGTGACATCGGTGCCCGTCGTGAGCGATTCCATCACCCACGCTCCCGTCGGGGCGTCGGCCGGCTCGGCACCGGTGGCCCCGGTCTCCGCCGCGTCGGTCTCCCCCGCGGCGTCGTCGGCAGCCGTGGTGGACGTCGTCGACTCGGTGGTGGTGGTCGTGGTCTCCCGCTCGCCCGACTGGGGGATGGCGCCGTCGCCGTCGTCGCTGCCGCAGCCGGCGAACGCGACGGCCGCGAGGGGCGCCAGGCACCAGCCGGCGAGGCGGCGTCGACGGTCGGATGATGCGGCCAGGGGGCTGGTCATGCGGGGCAATGTACCCGGCGCACCCCTGTAGGTTCCCACCCCGTGCTCCGCGTCGCCGTCGACCTCACGTCCCAGCTCGATCCCCTCACCGGCGTGGGCATCGTCGTGCGCGAGACGGTCGAGCGGCTCGCCCGCCGCGACGACATGGCGCTCACGGCCTACGCCGTCACCTGGCGCGGCAGGGGCCGGCTGCAGGAGGTGGTGCCGCCCGCCGTCGCCGTCGTCGACCGCCCAATGGCCGCGCGCCCGCTCCACGAGCTGTGGCGTCGCGCCGACCACCCCCTCGTCGACCGCTGGATCGGTCGGCACGACGTCGTGTGGGGACCGAACTACGTGGTCCCGCCCACCCGGGCGGCCGCGCTGGTGAGCGTGCACGACCTCACGCCCGTGCACTTCCCGGAGATGGCCAACGAGTTCACGCTCTCCTATCCGGGGTTGATCCGGCGGGCCCTGCGGCGCGGCGCCTGGGTGCACACCGGGTCCGAGTTCGTGCGCAGGGAGATCGTCGATCACTTCGGGGCCGACCCCGACCGCGTCGTCGCCATCCACCACGGGGTGCGGGCCGCGCCGCCGGGCGACCCGGAGCGGGGCCGAGAACTGGCGGGCGGCGACCCCTACGTGCTGGCCCTCGGCACGGTCGAACCCCGCAAGGACCTGCCCACCCTCGTGCGGGCGTTCGATGCGCTGGCGGCAGACGACCCGGAGGTGCGGCTGGTGATCGCCGGCGCCGACGGGTGGGGCGCCGAGGCCCTCACGACCGCCATCGCCGCCTCGCCCCACCGCGACCGGATCGTCCGGCCGGGGCGGATCGACGAGGCCACCCGGGCCGGCCTGCTGGCGGGCGCCGCCGTGTACGCCTACCCGTCCGTCTACGAGGGGTTCGGCCTCCCCCCGATCGAGGCGATGAGCGCGGGCGTCCCCGTGGTGACGACCCGGGCGGGCTCGTTGCCCGAGGTGTGCGGCGACGGCGCCGTGCTCGTCGACGTCGGCGACACGGACGGTCTCGCCGCCGCGCTCGCCCGGGTCATCGGCGACGGCGAGCACCGGCAGGCCCTGGTCAGGCGGGGCCGCGACGTCGCGGCCGCGTACGACTGGGAGGTGGCCGCCGACGCTGTCGCCACCCTCCTTCGTCGGGTGGCGGAGTCGTCCTCGTGACCCGGTTCACGGGCGCCTCGCTCGACCACCTACGATGACCGCCCGTGAGAGCGCTGATCACCGGAGCTGGGGGCTTCGTCGGTGTTCACCTGGTCCGTCACCTCGAGGAACAGGGTGACGACGTCGTCCAACTCGAACGCAACGTCGACGGCATCGACATCACCGACGCCGACGCGCTCACGGACGCGGTGGTCGCCGCCAAGCCCGAGGCCGTCTACCACCTGGCCGGCGCGGCGGACGTGGGGGGCAGCTGGGCTGCGCCCCGCTCGACGTTCCTCGCCAACGCCCTCGGCACGCTGAACGTCCTCGAGGCCAGCCGCGAGGCCGGCGCCGAGCGCGTGCTGGCCGTGACGAGCGCCGACGTCTACGGCCGCGTCACCCAGGACGAACTTCCCCTCGACGAGCACCAGGCGCTGCGCCCCGTCTCGCCCTACGCGGCGTCCAAGGTCGCGGCCGACGCCCTCGCCCAGCAGGCGTGGCTCGGCCACAAGCTTCCCGTCGTGCGCGTGCGGGCCTTCAACCACCTCGGCCCCGGCCAGAGCGATCGCTTCGTCGCCCCCTCCGTCGCGGCTCGCATCGCCCGCAACGAGCGCGACGGCGGCGACGAGGTGCCCATCGGCAACATGACCCCCCGGCGCGACGTCACCGACGTCCGCGACGTGGTGCGGGCCTACCGGCTCCTCATCGAGTCGGGCGAGGCCGGAGCCGTCTACAACGTCTGCCGGGGCAGCGCCGTCTCGGTCGAGCAGCTCGCCCAGGCACTGCTGGGGATGGCCCGCCGACCGATGCGACTGGTGTCGGATCCGACGCTCCAGCGCCCGGTCGACATCCCGGTCCTCGTCGGCGACAACAGCGCCCTGCGCCGAGCCACGGGCTGGGAGCCGACGATCCCGCTCGAGCAGACCCTTTCCGACGTCCTGGCAGACTGGCGGGCCCGCCTTGGCTGCTGACAACCTGGCGCACTTGCAGGAGGAGACCTCAACGTGACCAAGCGAGCGCTCGTAACGGGCATCACCGGCCAGGATGGTTCCCACCTGGCCGAGCTGTTGCTCGACAAGGGGTACGAGGTGCTGGGCATGGTCCGGCGCACCAGCACGGTCAACTGGGAGCGCATCGGCCACTTCCAGGACCGCATCACCTTCGTGCAGGGCGACTTGCTCGACCAGGTGTCGATCATCGAGATCCTGCAGGAGCACGAGCCGGTCGAGGTGTACAACCTGGCCGCCCAGTCGTTCGTGCCGACCTCGTGGCAGCAGCCGGTGCTGACCGGCGAGTTCACGGCGATCGGCGTCACGCGCATGCTCGACGCCATCCGCATCGTCAACCCGGAGATCCGCTTCTACCAGGCGTCCTCCAGCGAGATGTTCGGAAAGGTCGTCGAGACGCCCCAGAGCGAGACCACGCCGTTCTACCCGCGCTCCCCCTATGGGGTGGCCAAGGTCTACGGCCACTGGATCACGATCAACTACCGCGAGTCCTACGACCTCCACGCCACCAGCGGCATCCTCTTCAACCACGAGGGCCCCCGCCGCGGCCTCGAGTTCGTCACCCGCAAGATCACCAACGCGGTGGCCAAGATCAAGCTCGGCCTCGCCGACGAGCTGCGCCTCGGCAACCTCGACTCCAAGCGCGACTGGGGCTACGCGGGCGACTACGTCGAGGCGATGTGGCTGATGCTCCAGCAGGACGCCCCCGACGACTACGTCGTGTCCACCGGCGAGACCCACTCGGTGCGTGAGTTCTGCCAGGTCGCGTTCGACCGTGTGGGCCTCGACTGGGAGAAGTACGTCATCGTCGACGAGAAGTTCTTCCGGCCCGCCGAGGTCGACCTGCTGGTCGGCGACTCGTCCAAGGCGCGCGACGTGCTGGGCTGGGAGCCGAAGACCAGCTTCGAGGGCCTGGTGCACCTCATGGTCGACGCCGACGTCGCCCTGCTCGAGGGGAAGCTCAAGGGCATCGCATGATCCCGGCGCCCGCCCTCCCGTGACCGTCTCGGTGCTGTGCGGGGGCGTGGGCGCCGCCCGCCTCCTCGCGGGTCTCGTCCGGGCGGTGCCGCCGACGGAGGTCACCGCCGTCGTCAACACCGCCGACGACATGGTGCTGCACGGGCTGGCGATCAGCCCGGACCTCGACACGGTCGTCTACACGGTGGCCGGCGCCATCGACCCCGGTCGGGGCTGGGGGCTGCGCGACGAGTCGTGGCAGGCGATGGCGACGCTGGAGCGCTACGGCGGGGCAACCTGGTTCGGCCTGGGCGACCGCGACCTCGGAACCCATCTCTACCGCACGCAACGGCTCGCCGAGGGCGCGTCCCTGTCGACCGTCAGCGGCGAGATCGCACGCGCGTGGGGGCTCGACCTCGCCGTGCTGCCCGTGACCGAGGACCCGGTGCGCACCAGGCTCACCCTCGTCGGTCCCGATGGCCAGCCGGGCGACGAGGTCGCGTTCCAGGACTACTTCGTGGCGCGGCGGCACGCCGTGCCCGTGGCGTCGGTGCGGTTCACGGGGGCCGACGACGCGTGCCCCGCACCGGGGGTGATCGAGGCCCTCACGACGTCCGACACGGTGATCGTCGCGCCCTCCAACCCGCTCGTGTCCATCGCCCCCGTCCTGGCCGTCCCCGGCGTCCGGGAGGCCGTGGCCGCCCGGCGCGACTCGGTGGTGGCCATCAGCCCGCTCGTCGGCGGGCGCGCGCTCAAGGGTCCTGCCGACCGTCTGCTCCGCGAGTTGGGCCACGACGACTCCGTGGCCGGGGTCGCCGGGCTCTACGCACCGTTCGCGGGGACGCTGGTGATCGACCACGCCGACGCCGAGCACGCAGACGCGGTCCGAGCAGCGGGTTTGCGCTGCGTCGTGACCGACACGATCATGCGTGACCCGGATGCCGCCTCCGCGCTGTGCAAGGTGGTGCTCGGGCTCTAGCGGAAGGACGTCGTGGTGGCTCGCGGACTCGAGATCGTGCCAGTCGAGGGAGTGGGCGAGGTGCGCCCCGGCGACGACCTGTCCCGGTTGCTGGCCGCGGCGGCGCCCGACCTGAGCGACGGCGACGTACTGGTCGTCACGCAGAAGGTGGTCTCGAAGGCCGAGGCGCAACTGGTGCCGATCGACCCCAACGATCCCGAGAGCAAGAACCGGATCGTCGAAGGCGAGTCCGTGCGGGTCCTGCGCCGCCGGGGCGAGCTGGTGATCAGCGAGACCCGCCACGGCTTCGTGTGCGCCAACGCAGGCGTCGACCTGTCCAACGTCGAGCACGGTTGGGCTGCGCTGCTGCCGGAGGACCCGGACCGCTCGGCCCGCCGCCTGCGCGACGGCCTGCGCGGGCGGCTGAGCGTGAACGTCGCGGTCATCATCAGCGACACGTTCGGCCGGGTGTGGCGACGCGGGCTCACCGATGTCGCCATCGGCTGCGCCGGCATCCGGGCGGTCGTCGACCTGCGCGGCACCGACGATGCGCTCGGCCGCGAGCTGGCGGTCACCGAGGTGTGCGTGGTCGACGAGCTCGCCGGCGCGGCCGAGCTGGTCATGGGCAAGTCGAGCGGCATCTGCGCCGCCGTCGTCCGCGGCGTCGACCCGACGTGGCTGGGCCGCGGCGAGGTCCGCGCCGAGGTCGTCCGCCCCCCCGCGGAGGACCTGTTCCGCTAGGAGTCGGCAGATCGGGACGAGCCGCATCCCCATGCGGTTGCCCCCGTGGGCGCCTGCACTTCCGGCGCTTCTGAGTTGCGGTCACCGCAACCCACAAGCGCCAGAATCATGCCGTCCCGGCGCAGGGCGGCTCACCGAGCGGACGGTGACGACGGCGAGCCCGCCTCGCCAGCGGGCTCGACGACGAGGCCCAGCTTCCGGGCCGCTCCCGCCTGACGATCATCGAAGGTGACCAGCACCGCGTCGTGCTGCCGGGCGGCGTCGACGGCACAGCAATCAGGCATGCGAAGGCCGGTGGACACGCGGAGCTTCGCCAGACGGAGCGGGCTGTCGCGGTCGACCTCGATCGCCTCGACGCGCATGGCTTCGATCGCGTCGACCATCTCCGCTCCCCTGCCCGGTCGGACCGCCCCGACGAGGCAACTGGCGATGGTCAGGGGATGGGCGACCAGCCGGTCTCCAGCGGCCCGCTCGAGTGCGACGGCCACTGCGGCGTGGTGGGCATCGTTGCCGTCGAGGTGGGCGATGAGGGCGCTGGCGTCGAGTGCGTAGGTCACTCCGGCCACTCGTCGCGCAGGTCGTCGAGGTAGCCCTCGGGGAACACGCCGGTCATGCTGCCGCTCGTGCGCCGGAGCGCGGCTCGGTGCTGTTCCCGATCGTCGTGTTGGTCGCGCGCCCAGTCGCGGACGATCCGCATGAGCAGGCGGGTGCGGCGACCACGGTCCTCCGGCCAGCGCTGCGCGGCGAGGTCGAGGTCGCGTGCCAGCTCATCGGTCTCGGTGACCGTGTGACGGGGACGATCTGTCGGCACGGACGGGAAGTGTAACACCGATACGTCGAGGTGCAGCACCACGGCCCGCATCCCGACGCACCAGGACACGCCGAATGCCCTGATCCGACTCGGCCTCAGCCCACGGGTTCGACGAGCAGCCCAACCATGGTGTGCTCAGGCGAGCCCACCAGTTCATCGAGGTTGGTGAGATCAGCCCGATGACGAACCGCGCCGGAGGCGTCGTAGCCCGCCACATCGGCGATGGCCGCGCTCTCTGGAAGAACGGCCGCGAACACCGGGAGGTCGAGGCCTGCCACACCGGGGCGCATCGTCGCGACGCGCAGGTCCGTCCCTCCACCGAGCGACACGACCACGGTTGCGACGTCGTCTGGAGCGAACCCCCACAGGACGTAGCGGTCCTCGATCAGCTCGATCTCCCAGTTCACGTCCCGCTCGATCTGATCGAGGGTTCCGCCTTGCCCAGTCGAGGTTCCATCGGGTCGAGTCAGCTCGATCGCCATCTCGTCGCCGTTGGAGCCGGCGCTCACCGACCACCGTCCGCCCGGGAGATCACCGGACGCCACCTCCACGGCAGTCGCCAGCGGATCGACGTAGTCGGGCACCGTGGTTCCGCCGAGCGGCAGAGGGACCAGGTCCGGGTCGATGCGGAGGACGAAGCTGATGACCGACTTCTCACTCTGGCCGGGCGGGAGCGGCGGCGCACCGGGCAGCGACGTCCGCAACCGCGCGTTCGACGCACTCCAGTCATCATCAGCCGCGAGGGGCGGAACCTCGTCCGCCCACGCGACCCGCCGACCGCGAGCGTCGTTCACCCGCAGGCCGCGGATCTCGATGCCGTCACGTACGAAGCCGGCAGCGAACTCCACCGCCGTCGTGACAGGTGCCGCGACGGGGCAGAGCACAAGCTCGCCGCCGTCGACCAGATCGAGGGTGACCGTGGCCGAGCCAGGCGGGGCGAGCACGCTGAGCACCCAGCCGTCCTCGACGGGCAGGAGGTCTACGCCCAGCCGACCTCCGTTGACAACCGACGGCCATGAGCTGTCGTCGTGGCCCCAGCCGCCGGAGCGGCGGCCGTCAACGTAGACCCACCCGTTCAGCCACTCGCCCTCCTGCTCGATGCGGAACTCCCATTCGCTGCCACCGGGCATCACCCCTGCGCCGACGGTCCCGTCCTGCCTTACGCGAGCGCCGCACTCCTCCTCGCCCGACGAACCAATCACCACGTCGGTGGCAGGTGTGTCCGTCTGGACTGCCTCCGCCACGACGATCGCGCCAACGGCAGCGGCCGCCGCGCCCAGACCGGCGCCCACCATCACGCCACGGCGAGAAGCGCGCTGGGTCGTGGGCAGCCGGTCGAACGGAGGCCGAAGCGGACGGGGGCCCAACTCGATGGAATCGATCAATCGGGCGATCTCCCGTCTCGCCGTGACCTCGAGCGGCGAACGCTTATCGTCGTCATCCCTCATCGCGGAGAACCTCTCGGAGATCGTTGAGGCCCCGGTGCAACAGCGACGAGACCGTGCCCGGCCGGCAGTCGAGCAGCCGGGCGATCTCGTCGATGGACAGGTCCTCGTAGTAGCGGAGCACGATCGCGGCCCGGCGGCGCGCAGACAGGCGGGCGAGGACTGCCCAGAGCTCATCGAGCTCCGGTGCCTCGACGATCAACGGCGGGGGGTCGGTGCGGCGCCGACCGTGGCCCAGCCTCCGACGATGGTTACGGCTGCGATTCACCACGGCGACTCGGAGGTACGCCTCGGCGTTGTCGAGCCGATCCCAGCGGCGGGACACCTCCACCATCGCGTCCTGCACGATGTCCTCGGCAGCCGCGCGGTCGCCGGTCAACGCCGTAGCCAGGCGCACGCTGGGACCCCACCGTGCCCGGAAGAGCTCGGCCATGCCGTCACCGTTGCCGGGCGCCTCGGTCGACTCGCCGTCGACTGCAACCCTCGCCGTCATGCGCACACCCCTACGACACCCCAGGGCTCCGATCCCTTGCACCCCCACGACGCGACGACGACGGCGACCGGCGAGACCGGTCGGGCGCGAGGCTCAGCGGCGCACCTCGCGGGCCCAGTCGAGGGCTCGGTCCAGCCCCTCGCCGAGTTCTGTCCACGGCTTCCAGCCGAGCTGGATCGTGGCCCGACTCGCGTCCAGCGCCGAACGTTGCAGCTCGCCCTGACGGGCCGCCGCCTGCCGGGCCGGGCGGTCGACGCCGACGACAGCGGCCATGGCCGCATACAGCTGGTTCACCGACGTCTGCCGTCCGGTGCCGACGTTGATGACGAGGCCGTCGCCCCGCTCCCCCGCCCGCACCAGGGCGTCGACGCAGTCGTCGACGTAGAGGAAGTCGCGGGTCTGCTCGCCGTCGCCGTGGATGGTGCACGGCTCGTCGGCCACGAGCTGCGCCGCGAACACGGCCACGACGGCCCCGGCCACCTCGGGATCCTGCCGGGGTCCGTAGATGTTGGCGAGCGCCACGGCGGTGTACTCCACCTCGTGGAGGTTGCGATACATGCGCAGGTAGTCGAGCACCGCCCGCTGCGACACGCCGTAGGGCGACACCGGTGCCTGCTTCTGCGACTCCTTGGCCGGCAGGTGCCGCGGCGCCACCTCGCCGTAGAGCGTGCCGCCGCTCGCCGCCACGACGACCTTGCGGGTGCGGGCCCGCCGGGCGCCCTCCAGCACGTTGATCGCACCGAGGATGTTGACGTCGGCGTCGTAGGTCGGGTCGGCCACCGAGGCCCGCACGTCGGCCTGGGCCGCCAGGTGCAGGATCACCTCCGGGGTGCGCCGGGCGATCAGGTCGACCACGTGGCGGTCGCGCACGTCGATCTGGTGGAACGTCAGCCGGCGGGTGCGGTCGGCCCGGGCATCGGCCAGATTGGCGAGCGACCCGGTGCTGAGGTCGTCGAGGACGTCGACCTCGTGGCCCTCGGCCAGCAGGCGGTCGACCAGGGTCGAGCCGATGAACCCGGCGCCCCCCGTGACCAGCAGCTTCATGGGCAGCCGGTGGGCTGCCTGACGCCGTCGAGCGCCGCATCGGGGGCGACGACCTCGCCGTCGCCGACGACGGAGCACCCGGTCACCCTGGCACCTGCGCCGATGTGGGCGCCGTGCCCGATCACCGAGCCGTCGACCACGGCGCCGGCATCGACGCGCGCGCCGGCGAGCAGGACGCTGCCCTCGACGCGGGCACCTGCGGCGACCGTCGCCCCGGCACCGATCACCGAGCGGCGGAGCGTCGACGAGGCGTCGATCTGCGCCGTGGGGTCGATGCCGGCGACCGGCTCGCCGCGCAGACCTTCGGTGAGGTCGAGCTGGGCCTGGATGTACTCCTGCGGCGTACCGGTGTCGATCCAGTAGGTCTCGCCGTCGCGGGCGAAAAGGCTGCGGTCCCGCACCATCGCCGGGAACACCTCCCGCTCGATCGACACCTTCCGGCCCGCCTCGATGCGATCGAGC
>CAYUXB010000024.1:0-6594 GCA_964448525.1 uncultured Acidimicrobiaceae bacterium | reverse complement strand
GAGCACCGACGGTTCGAGCACGTAGGTGCCGGCGTTGATCAGGTCGGTGGGGGCGGTGCCGGGCTCGGGCTTCTCGACGAAGGAGGTCACCCGTCCGTCGGCGTCGGTGGGCACCACGCCGTAGCGGGACGGATCGGCCACCTTGTGCAGGGCGATCGTGCCCTCGGCCCCGACCTGCTCGTGGAACGCCACGAACTCGGTGACGTCGAGGTCGGTGAGCACGTCGCCGTTCAGCACCAGGAAGCGCTCGTCGATGCCGGCGTCGAGGGCGGCGAAGCGCACCGCGCCCGCGGTGTCGAGCGGCTCGGGCTCGACCGCGTAGTGCAGGCGGGCACCCGCGCACCGGCCGCCGGGATACGCGTCGCGGAAGGCGTCGGGCAGGAAGCCGAGCGACAGCACGACGTCGTCGACACCGTGGGCGGCGAGGTGGCCGACCACGTGCTCGACCATCGCCTGGTTGACGATCGGCAACATCTGCTTGGGACGTTCGCAGGTGAGCGGGCGCAACCGCGTGCCGAACCCCCCGACCAGCACGACAGCGCGCATGTCACTCCTCCGGCACGGTGGTGGCTGCCGGATCCGCCGCCGTGGTGGCGGTCGGGTCGGCTGCTGTGGTGGCGGTCGGGTCTGCCGCCGGGTCGCCGGGAATCGTCGTCGACCCGTCCGCCGGGGCGGTCGTGGTCGTCTCCTGGTCGGGGACGGTGTCGCCGGGCGCTCCGTCGGCCGCGCCGAGCTCGGCGAGCTGGGCGGCGGACTCGGGCTTCGGGATGTCGGTCGTGCCCTCGGGCACGAAGGCGATCGTGTAGCCCTCGCCGTCCTCGCGGAACCGGATGTCGTCGAAGTCGCGGCGGATCAACGCCGGCTCCTCGTCGGTGTCCTGCACGTTCTTCCACTGGGCCACGACCAGCTCGGCGGCTTCGTCGCCGCACGTGTCCTCGCCCTCCGTCCACGTCTGGTCGCCGATGGTGAGCGAGTCGTCGGTCAGCTCGATGCCGGCACCCTCGAGGTAGACGCCGAGCCGGGCTTCCTCCCCCGCCCCACCCGACGAGAACGGGTGGATGTGGATGACCCCGTCGCTGTGGGTGTGGATGCCGACGGGACTCGTGAACTCGGCCACGTCGGCCTCGAAGGCGTCGCAGACGTAGACGCCGAACGCGGCGTGCCAGTGGTCCTCGTTCACGACCGGCGCGATGTTCGCCTCGGACTTGCGGTCATCCGCCGCGTAGGCGATGAGGCCGGTGCCCAGCAGCACGATGATCCCGATCGCACCCGGGAAGAGCAGGTTGCGCTGCTTGCTTCCGGACGAACGGCCGCCAGCACGCGCCGCGCGCGCGACCTTCTTGGAAGAAGAGGCCTTACCCATAGAGGAACGAGGCTATCCGCGCGCTCATCGTCGACGCGAACGCAGCTCCTCGAAGAGCGCTTCGTAGCGCTCGGCGATCGCGGCCGGCGACGCCCACGCCTCGACGAACGCACGCCCGGCGCGGCCCATCTCCCGGGCGCCCTCCGGGTCTTCCAGCAGCGTGACCAGGGCGGCGGTGAAGGCGTCCGGGTCGTCCGGGGGAACCGCCAGGCCGGCGCCGGCCTTCTCGACCACCCGTGCCACCTCGGTGCCCTCGTCGACGCTCGCCACCACCGGTCGGCCTGCGGCCAGGATCGAGTAGGTCTTCGACGGCACGCTCGAACGGGCCAGGCCCTGGCGGAGGGGCACCAGGTGGATGTCCCCCGCGGCCAGCACCTCGGGCAACCGCTCCTTGGGCTGGAAGTCGACGAAGCGCACGTTGTCGAGGCCCGCCGCCTGCTCCTCGATCTGCGGACGCGCCGACCCACCGCCGTTGATGACGAACACGACGTCGGCCATGTCGTCGCGGGCCCCCACCGTGCGGGCGGCGGCCAGGACCAGGTCGAGCGACTGCGAGAAGCCGACGTTGCCGGCGTACATGACCACCCGCTTCCCGACGAGATCGAACTCCCGGCGGTAGCTCCCCGCCTCGGGATCGGCGGGACGGATCCGCTCGGTGTCGACGAAGTTGGGGATCACCCGGATGCGGTCGTGAGCGTCGGGCACGGTGCCCCGGATCTTGTCCACGAGGTTGTCGCGCAGGTCGTCGGACAGGACGGTGACCGCGTCGGACCGCCGGTAGCTCCAGCGCTCGAGCCACGCGGCGATCCTGATCACCTGGGGGTTGCTGATGGCGCCGAGCTCGACGGCCACGTCGGGGAACACGTCCTGGATGTTGAACACGAACGGCACCCGCCAGCGACGAGCTGCCAGCCAGCCGGCGCCGCCCAGCGTGAGCGGCGGCGACATGGCCAGCACGGCATCGGGAGCCGCCTCGGGCCGGCCCCGCACACCCATCGCGGACGACAGCACGGTGAACCCGGCGAACGCCGCGGCCCGGGCCGGGATGTTGCGCTTGTCCGTCGGGAACGGATGGACGCGGGTGATCCGGCCCCAGTCGGTGTCCTCGTGACGGACGATGCGCCCTTCCCAGCCCTGCTCGATGGTGTGGTGCTGGTACCACGGCAGGGACGTGACGACGTGCAGCTCGTGGCCCCGGGCCACCAGCTCGGTGCCGATGCTGGTCATCACCTCGCCGGTCGGCGCGGTGTCCGGGGCGTAGTGCGGGCAGAGGACCAGCAGCTTCACGGTGCGGCTCCGTCGTGTCGGGTGTCGCCCCCGGCGAGGGAGGCGGGATCGTCGGTGGCGATGTCGGTTGCGGCGGCGCGGTAGGCCGCCAGGGTCTCGGATGCCGCCCGCTGCCAGGTGAACGCGGCCACGTGCACCCGCCCGGCGTCGGCCATCCGGGCCCGTTCCTGCCCGTCGTCGAGCATGCGGGCCATGGCGTCGGTCCACGCCGCGCTGTCGTCGACCGGCAGCAGCCGGCCCGCGTCGCCCACCACCTCGGGGAGCGCGGCGACGTCGGCGGCCAGCACGGGCGTGCCGACGCTCATGGCCTCGAGGGCGGGGAGGCCGAAACCCTCGTACCGCGACGGCATCGTGAGCGCCACGGCGCCGCGCACGATCGCCATCACGTCACGCCGAGGGATCAGCCCGGTGCGGCGCACCCGCCCGGTCAACCCCATCCGGGTGATCTGGTCGACCACCGCCCCCTCGGCGGGGCCCTCTCCCCCGGTCAGCACCAGCATCACGTCGTGCTCCCGCGCCGCCACCGAAGCGAAGGCCCGCAACAGCAGGTCGTGGTTCTTGTGGTTCCACGTGAAGGCCGGGTACACGAACCAGCGGCGAGGCAGGCCGTAGCGTGCCTGGACCTGGGCGACGCTGACCTCGGCGTTCGGCAGTTCCACGCCCCAGGCCGCCAGATGGACGCGCTCGGGCGCCACCCCGAACCGATCGATCATGCCCTGGCGTACGAACTGCGTCGGCGCGATCACGGCCGCGGCCCGGCGCACCGACCGGGGGATCGCGCGCTGCAGCCACGCCCGCTTGGTCGGCTCGAAGTTCTCCGGCATGTCGAAGGGCTGCAGGTCGTGGATGGTCACCACGCCCGGAGGGCCCTGCACCATCGGCAGCACGCCCCCCATGTGGTGGACGAGATCGATGCGGTCTCGGCTGCGCCGGGCCAGCCACGAGTTCTCGGCGACGACGCGCAGCGGCCGCAGCCGCCCCGTCAGCGGCACCAGCTCGCTGGGGAACGCTGCGGCGAGGTCCGGATAGGTCTGACCGAACGCGTCGAGCGCGAACAGCGTCAGGTCGATGTCCCCGGGGGGCTCGGTGGCGATCTGGCGCAGCATCGCCACCGTCGCCGTCTCCGTCCCCCCCACCTGCCCCGGCACCAGCCAGAGCAGGTTGCAGCCCACCTTCATCGTGCGATGACCTCCTCGTAGGCCGCGATCGTCGCCGCCGCGGTGGCGGTCCACGTGGTGGCCTCCGCCCGGGCGCGGCCGGCGGCGCGCAGCCGCCCTGCCAGGTCGTCGTCGTCGAGCACCGACGCGAGCGCGTCGGCGATGGCGTCGACGTCGAGCGGATCGACCGCCAGTCCTGCGCCGTCCGCGACCAGTTCCTCGGTGGCCGTCCCCGCCGAGGTGACCACCGGCGCGCCCGCGCCCATCGCCTCGGCCACGGGCAGGCCGTACCCCTCCCACAGGCTCGGGTAGCACACCACCGAGGCTCCACCGTAGAGAGGCGCGAGCTGCGAACGGGGGACGAAGCCCGTCAACCGCAGCCGATCGCCGAGCCGGGCGGCTGCGGCCGCGACCGGGGACTCGCCCCAGCCGTCGGGCCCGGCAACCACCAGCGTCACGTCGTCGTGCTGCAGGCGGGCGAAGGCCTCGACCAGCCGCGCCACGTTCTTGCGGGGCTCGAGCGTGCCGACCGCGAGCACGTAGCGCCCCGTGAGCCCGTAGCGCTGCCGCACGTCCGCCACCTGGTCCTCTGTGACGTCCGCCCGGGTCATGCCCCAGGGGACGTGCCGCAGGCGGTCACGCCCGATCCCCGCGGCGGCGCAGTCCTCGAGCGTGGCCTGCGACGGGCAGAGCACGAGGTCGGCGTCGTCGATCACGCACCGCAGACCCGCCTCGAAGAAGCGCACGCCGTTGCGGGTGAACATCGACGGATCGCGGCGCCAGGCCAGGTCGTGCAGCGTCGCCACCAGCGGAGCGGTGCGAGGCGGGATGGCGTACCCCGTGGCGTGGACGACGTCGACCGGCCCGGTCGCCCGCTCGACCGGCGGCCACCGCAGCCGGTGCCACGAGCGGTAGAGCGCCTGCCGGGGCAGGGGGAGGTGTCGCACGGGCATGGCGGGGCGCAGATCCTCCGGCGGGGGCTCGCCGTGGCGCGCGGCGACGCCGATCTGCTCGACCTGTCCGGTCTCCGCCACAGCCGCCACCTGCTCGACGACCGCGCTGGCCGTGCCCCCCGGCACGCGGTGCCAGCACTGCTCGATGACGACGGCGGCACGCATGGCCGAGCATCCTCCCACGCGCCGCCGGACCGACGACATATGGCCACCTCACGTGGCATCTGCCGCACCGCCGGTGTGCGGGGGGAACGGTACGATAAGCGCCCATGTCCGACTCCTGGTCCGATCGCACCGTGGTCGTCACCGGTGGCCGGGGGTTCCTCGGCCGAGCCGTGTGCGCACGGCTGCGGCAGCGGGGGGTCGAGCGCCTCGTCACCCCCGGCTCAACCGACTACGACCTCCGCCGCTCCGACGACGTCGCCCGCCTCTTCGCCGACGCCGAACCCGATCTCGTCATCCACCTCGCCGCCCGGGTCGGCGGCATCGGCGCAAACATGGCGTCTCCTGCCGACCTGTACCTCGACAACCTGCTCATGGGCACCTTCGTCATCGAGCAAGCCCGGCTGTCGGGCACGCCGAAGACGGTGGTCGCGGGCACGATCTGCTCGTATCCCAAGCACACGCCCGTGCCTTTCAGCGAGGACTCGCTGTGGCACGGCTACCCGGAGGAGACGAACGCCCCCTACGGCATCGCCAAGCTGGCCCAGCTCGTGCAGGCGCAGGCCAACCGGGCGCAGTACGGCCAGGACGTCATCTACCTGATGCCGACGAACCTCTACGGGCCGGGCGACAAGTTCCACCCCGCGGTCAGCCACGTCTTCCCCGCGCTGATCAAGAAGTGCGTCGACGCCGTCGAGTCCGGCGCCGACCACATCGAGGTCTGGGGCACCGGGTCGGCGTCGCGCGAGTTCCTCTACGTCGACGACGCCGCCGAGGGCATCGTGCTGGCGGCCGAGCGCTACGACGGCGCCGAGCCGGTCAACCTCGGCACCGACGAGGAGCTGCCGATCCGCGACCTCGTCGGGCTCATCGCCGAGGCGACGGGCTTCACCGGAGAGATCCGCTGGGACGCCTCCAAGCCCGACGGCCAGCCCCGGCGCCGGGTCGACCCCAGCCGGGCCGCGAGCGCCTTCGGGTTCAAGGCGGAGGTGTCGTTCGCCGAGGGCCTGCGCCGCACCGTCGACTGGTACCTCGCCCACCGCGACGAGGCCGTCGCCCGCGACCACTGACCCCGGCGGTCAGCCGAGGGAGAGCGCCTGGCGGAACCAGGCCGCCGTGCGCTCGAGCCCCTCGCGGAGCTGGATCTGCGGCTCCCACCCGAGGGCGGTGCGGGCGAGTGTGATGTCGGGCTGGCGCTGCGTGGGGTCGTCGACCGGCAGCGGCTCGTACACGACCTGCGACGACGATCCGGTCACCTCGACGACCAGCTCGGCCAGCTCGCGCACCGTGAACTCGTGGGGGTTGCCGATGTTGACGGGGCCGACCTCGTCGCCGTCGAGCAGGGCGAGGATGCCCCGCACCTCGTCGTCGACGTAGCAGAACGATCGCGACTGCGTGCCGTCGCCGTAGAGCGTGAGCGGCTTGCCCTGGAGCGCCTGCACCAGGAAGTTCGACACCACCCGACCGTCCTGGGCCCTCATCCGCGGGCCATACGAGTTGAAGATCCGCAGGAGGCGGACGTCGAGGCCGTGGTAGCGGTGGTAGGCCATCGTCATCGCCTCGGCGAAGCGCTTGGCCTCGTCGTACACCCCGCGCGGGCCGATGGGGTTGACGTGCCCCCAGTACGACTCGGGCTGCGGGTGGACCTGCGGGTCGCCATAGACCTCGCTGG
>CAYUXB010000023.1:0-24165 GCA_964448525.1 uncultured Acidimicrobiaceae bacterium | reverse complement strand
CGTCGTGGTCAGGGCGAAGCATCAGCGAGTCGCTCCCTCTCGATCGGTGCGAGCGCCCGGGCAGCGGCCGCGGTCATGTGGATGTCGTCAACCCCGACAAGCGAGCCTGTCCTCAGGACGCCGCTGAGGGGCGCTGCCGTGGAGCGGTCGGTCAGGCGGCGGTGGCGAGCTCGGTCATCGCTGATTCCGACACCAGCGACGAGGACGCTCCGGTGTCGCCCGCGGCGATGCCGACCACGATGGCGACGGCGAGCAGCCAGCGCCGCTTCCGCTCGTCGCCCACGACCTCCCGCAATCGGTTGAGGCGGCGGGCGCGGAGGCTCATGAGGGCGCGGCGGGCGGCGAGCATGGGTTCGCGTCGGGCGCCCGGGGTGGTGAGGGCGATGGAGCGGGTGCGGTGGGTGGTGTTGGCCCACTTGTGCTTGTAGGGGAAGTCGCCGGCGCGCAGATCGACCTCGCTCGCACCGCAGCGGTGGGCGTAGTCGAGCAGGTGGTAGAGCTCGGCGTGGCCGGGTCCGAACTGCCCCAGGTCCGGGTCGAGCGCTGCGTTGTCGCTGATCTGACGGTCGCCGACCTCGAGGATCGTCGACACGGCGACGGGTGTGGTGCCGGCGGTGAGGGTGGCGATGCGGGCGAAGCCGGTGGTGGTGAGGTTGTGGAGGGTGTCGCGGGTGAAGGCGTCCATGTGGGGGGTGCGGAACATGGGTGGGCCGTCGTTGGGTCCCCAGCGGCGTTGGAGCATGTCGCGCATGGTGTCGAGGGCGCGGGTGTGGTGGGGGTCGTTGGGTTGGTAGGTGATGTCGCCGTGGGCTTCGGCGAGGCGGCGGAGCCGGCGGGGGATGCTGTGTTTCTTGGCGAGGCGTTTGAGGTGGGTGGTGGGGTCCTCGAGTTGGTCGAAGCGCAGGACGGCGGCGTCGGCGATCTGGCCCATGGGTGTGTGCGCGATGTCGTGGTGGGCTTCGATGGTGGCGAGGGTGGTGCTGTCGTCGCGGAGGCGGCGGAGGTTGATGATGGTGTTGTGGTTGACCAGGGTGGCGAGGTGGTCGGCGATGGCGTGGGCGACGGGGGTGGGGTCGGGGCCGAGGAGGGGGTCGCCGTAGTCGCCGTGTTCGGTGCCGGCGGAGACGAGGAGGGTGACCGCGGCGGGTGGGTGGCCGAGGCGGGTGCGGGCGAAGGGGGCGAGGCCGACGAGTTGGTCGTGGTGCCAGACGGTGATGGCGTAGATGCCGCCGGGGCGTTCGAAGTGGCGGTACCAGGTGAGGATGTAGGCGGGTGTGGCGTAGGCGGTCGCGAGGGGGGAGGTGTGGACCAGGTCGGTCCACTGGTCGCTCAACGCTTCGAGGTCGGCCAGCTCGGTGACCACCTCCACCCGCAAACGACCACCATCAGTGGTCTCGGGGTGGGTCGGCACGGTGCCGTGCGACCCCCCTCGACGTTGCCTGGGCGGCACGTCGTCGCGCTCGCCGGTCGCTTCAGATGCGCCCATTGGCCATCCTCCCGCCCGTCGCGACGCGCATCACGGTCCCGCCGGTCGCCGCCATGTCACTACCCTCGATCCGGTCACCCTAGGCGGGGTGGGGGGACGACGACAACGCCGCAGCGCGCGGCGACTCTCCGTGGCAGCGTCCGGAGCCGGCGTTCGGAGGCCGTGGCAGGTCGGGATGGCAGCCGGGGGCGACCCTCGGTCGGCGAACACCGGCGACCTCTCCGGGAGACGGGGTCGTCGAGGGGGGTCAGCGAGCGTGGTCGCGCAATCGGTTGAGGCGGCGGGCGCGGAGGCTCATGAGGGCGCGGCGGGCGGCGAGCATGGGTTCGCGTCGGGCGCCCGGGGTGGTGAGGGCGATGGAGCGGGTGCGGTGGGTGGTGTTGGCCCACTTGTGCTTGTAGGGGAAGTCGCCGGCGCGCAGATCGACCTCGCTCGCACCGCAGCGGTGGGCGTAGTCGAGCAGGTGGTAGAGCTCGGCGTGGCCGGGTCCGAACTGCCCCAGGTCCGGGTCGAGCGCTGCGTTGTCGCTGATCTGACGGTCGCCGACCTCGAGGATCGTCGACACGGCGACGGGTGTGGTGCCGGCGGTGAGGGTGGCGATGCGGGCGAAGCCGGTGGTGGTGAGGTTGTGGAGGGTGTCGCGGGTGAAGGCGTCCATGTGGGGGGTGCGGAACATGGGTGGGCCGTCGTTGGGTCCCCAGCGGCGTTGGAGCATGTCGCGCATGGTGTCGAGGGCGCGGGTGTGGTGGGGGTCGTTGGGTTGGTAGGTGATGTCGCCGTGGGCTTCGGCGAGGCGGCGGAGCCGGCGGGGGATGCTGTGTTTCTTGGCGAGGCGTTTGAGGTGGGTGGTGGGGTCCTCGAGTTGGTCGAAGCGCAGGACGGCGGCGTCGGCGATCTGGCCCATGGGTGTGTGCGCGATGTCGTGGTGGGCTTCGATGGTGGCGAGGGTGGTGCTGTCGTCGCGGAGGCGGCGGAGGTTGATGATGGTGTTGTGGTTGACCAGGGTGGCGAGGTGGTCGGCGATGGCGTGGGCGACGGGGGTGGGGTCGGGGCCGAGGAGGGGGTCGCCGTAGTCGCCGTGTTCGGTGCCGGCGGAGACGAGGAGGGTGACCGCGGCGGGTGGGTGGCCGAGGCGGGTGCGGGCGAAGGGGGCGAGGCCGACGAGTTGGTCGTGGTGCCAGACGGTGATGGCGTAGATGCCGCCGGGGCGTTCGAAGTGGCGGTACCAGGTGAGGATGTAGGCGGGTGTGGCGTAGGCGGTCGCGAGGGGGGAGGTGTGGACCAGGTCGGTCCACTGGTCGCTCAACGCTTCGAGGTCGGCCAGCTCGGTGACCACCTCCACCCGCAAACGCAGGTCGATGGTGGTCGCAGTGGGAGCCGTCACCGATCCGTCCGCATCCGAGAGGCCGAGTATCGGCCGAGGACGGGTGGATGTGTACCCATCGTGTCGTGCCTTTTTGCCGGGGCGGACGCAGGCCGCCGGTGTGTGGAAGGCACTCGCGGGTGGTGTCCGCCAGGACCCGCTACCCCTCCGGGACGCACGATAGCGATCTGACCCGCGCCACGTTGTGCACTTCGGCACCAGCGACACGTGCAGCCCCGAACGGACCGAGTGGGATCCCGTCACGCAAGGTGGTGTCAGACAGGGCTGTGTGACGGATCGCGGTCCGACCGATGGCTCGACCGGGGCCCCGCAGACGGGGCGGACGACGTCAGATCGCGATCAAGACCGCGGCGGCGCCCGCGACGCCGAGCCCGGTCCGCTGGAGCGGCGAGAGGTGCTCGCCCAGCACGTAGCGGGCCAGCAGCACCGTGCCGGCGGGGTAGAGGGCGGTGAGCACCGAGACGACCGACAGCAGACCGTGCTGGAGGGCGAGCAGGTAGAGGATGTTGGCCCCCACATCGAGCACGCCGCAGCCGATCGCGGCGGCCGCGGCACCGCGGGGCAGGGCCGCGGAGGTGACCTTCGCAGCCCCCAGCGATGCGAACAGCGACACCGACGCGACCCGGGCGCCGACGAGGGGCCAGACGCCGACGCTGGCGCCGGCGCCGGCGCGGTCGATCGCCACGAAGAACAGGCCGAACGCCACGCCGGCGGCGACGGCGAGGCCGAGCGCCTGCCAACGGTGGGTGGACCGGGGCACGTGTGGCGCCTCGCGCGAGATGAGCACGACGGCGCCGAGTGCGAGCGCGATGCCGGCGAGCGCCGCGCCCGACGGGCGCTCGCCCGACCCCACGCCGACGACCACGGGCACGGCGGCGGACAGCAGGGCGGCGATCGGGGCGACCACGCTCATCGTGCCGACGGCGAGCCCCCGGTAGAAGAGGGCCACGCCCGCGCCGCCGAGCAGGCCCGCCAGCCCGCCGATGGCCAGCGCCGGGGTGGTGAGGTCGCCGCCCACCAGGGGGGCGAGGGTGACCAGCATCATCAGCCCGACGATGTGCGACCACAGCACGACGGCGGTGGGCGGGACCCGGCGCGCGGCGACGCCGCCGAGGAAGTCGCCGACGCCGTAGGCGACGGCGGCGCTGAGAGCGAAGAGTGCGGCCATGGAGGCTCCGAGGAAGATCGTCGTGGCGTCGGAACGGCTCGCACGGTCGGATCACCACAACGACCGGCTCGGGCACTCTAGTGCACCGGTCACTGTATTGGTCCAGACGGTCGATATGCTTCCGCCATGCCGTCACCGGAAGCCGTCGCCGCGGCCGTGGCCCGCAACACCCGCCGCGTCCGCACGGCCCGGGGGTGGAGCCTCGACCAGCTCGCAACGCGCAGCGGCGTCAGCAAGGGGATGCTCGTCCACCTCGAGCAGGCGCGCACCAACCCCAGCCTGGGCACTCTCTGCAAGGTGTCCGAGACGCTCGGCGTGTCGCTCGCCGCACTCGTGGAGCTGCACGAGGCGCCCGTCGTGCGCGTCGTGCAGCCCGACGAGGTCGTGCGCCTCTGGCACAGCGAGGCGGGCAGCTTCGGCGACCTCCTCGTGGGGTCGGACGAGCGCGATCACATGGAGCTCTGGCACTGGACCCTGGCCGCGGGCGACGCCCACGAGGCCGAGGCCCATGCCGCCGGCACCCGCGAGATGGTCCACGTCGTGTCGGGCACCCTGACCGTCGAGGTCGACGGGGTGCCCCACGCGGTGCCGGCGGGGGGCGCGGCCATGTTCCACGCCGACCGCCCCCACGCCTACCGCAACGAGGGGCGTGGGGCGGTCAGCCTGGTCATGGTCGTCCTCCAGCCCGACGCGGATCTCGACGAGTGGACCGCGACGGTCGCCGAGCCGACTCCGGAGCCCGCCGCCCCAGCGTGACGGCGGATGGCGCCACTCAGCCGTCGCGCTCGTCCACGTACGCCGCGATGCCGTCGAGGATGCGCTGGAGCCCGAACTCGAACTCGTCGTCCAGACCGTCCGGCCCATCCTCGCTTCCCGCTCCGCCGCCGGGCAGGGTGTCGGGGCTGTCGGCGTCGCTCCCGATCGCGGTGTCGCCCGTGCCCGGATCGCCGCCGGGCGCGTCCTCGATCAGCAGCGCGTGCACGGCGGGGTACCGCTCGGGGGTCACGACCTCCATCAGCACGCGCTGGAACTCGGGGTACTCCTGGTCGTCCGTCCGCCCGCTCCGCTGTCGCCCGCGGGCGAGGTCGCGGGCGAGCTGCGCCTGGTTGCGGCTGTAGCCGCTGAGGAGCAGGGCGACGGACAGGCGCTCCGACGAGGTCAGCGGCGTGCTGGCCAGCACCGCCAGCACCCGGTCGAGCCAGGCGATCTGGTGGGGCATGGCCGGCGGCCCCGAGATGGGCACGTCGAGCACCCAGGGCCGCGCCAGGTAGGCGGCGGTGATGTCCCGGGTCCACGTCGCCAGGCCGTCGCGCCACTGCACCCCGACCGGCTGGTCGGGGGGATCGCCGAAGGCGGCGTCCTGCACGAGGGTCAGCAGGTCCTCCTTCGACGGGACGTGGCGGTACAGGGACATGGGCGAGTAGCCGAGGCGCTGCGCCAGGTTGCTCATGGACAGGGCGTCGAGCCCCTCCTCGTCCGCCAACTCGATGGCGGCGGCGACGATCGCCTCGACGCTGAGGGCGGCCCGGGGCCCGCGGGTGGCGGCCTCGGAGCGACCCCAGGCGATCGCGAGCACCCGGGAGAGCGGCGGGGTGTCGGCGGGCTGGTCGGTCACGGAAGTCGTCCGTCCTGTGGGGAGCGGGGGTTGCGGGCGAGGCCCTAACTGTTTATAACGTACGCAGATCCGTGTAGGGCATACGCAGTTTCGCTGCGGTTGGCCCACGGCCACCCGACCGACCACGAGCACGACCCCCCAGCGAGGCGCCATCCCATGACCCTGACCGCACCCGCGATTCGCGTCACCGAGGTGACCAAGACATACGGCGACCAGGTCGTGCTCGACGGGTTCGACCTCGTCGTGCCCGACGGCACGGTCTTCGCCCTGCTCGGCCCCAACGGCGCCGGCAAGACGACGCTCATCCGGATCCTGGCCACGCTCGCCGCGCCGGACGCAGGGCGGGCGACCGTCGCCGGCCATGACGTGACCACCGCGCCACACCTCGTGCGCCGGGCGATCAGCGTCACGGGCCAGTTCTCCGCCGTGGACGAGGTGCTCACCGGGATGGAGAACCTGGTCATGGTGGCCCGGCTCGCCGGGTACCGCCGGGCGGAAGCGGCCGAGAGGGCGGCGGAGCTGCTCGACACGTTGGACCTGACGGCGGCCGGCGACAAGCGCGTGGCCACCTACTCGGGCGGGATGCGGCGGCGGCTCGACCTCGCGGCGAGCCTCGTGGACGACCCGGCTGTGCTGTTCCTCGACGAGCCCACGACCGGGCTGGACACCCGCAGCCGCCAGACGCTGTGGGAGCTCGTGGGCGACCTCCGCCGGCGCGGGACGACCGTCCTGCTGACCACGCAGTACCTCGACGAGGCCGACCATCTCGCAGACCGGATCGGCGTGCTCGACGGCGGCCGCCTCGTCGCCGAGGGCACCGGGTCGGAGCTGAAGGCCCGAGTCGGCGCCGAGGTGGTCCTGCTGACCTTCGCCACCGACGCCGAGGCGAGCCGAGCGGCCGCAGTCGCTGCCGCCGGCCTCGGTGCCGACACCGCCGCCGGCGGACCTGATGCCGGGGAGCCGCGAGTCGGGGTCGACGACGCGACGGCCCGACCGGGAGGACCGGATGGGCCGGACGCGGGCCGAGGTGGGTGGGACGGGCGGGACGGCCCACGTGTCGTCCGGCTTCCCACCGACGGGAGTGCCGCCGACCTGCGCCGCATCCTCGGACGTCTGGCCGCGCACGGCCTCGACGCCATCCGCGTCGACCTGCAGCGGCCGAGCCTCGACGATGTCTTCCTGAGCCTCACGGGCCCCGCCCGCGGCGAGCATCGGCGCGCGCCCGGCCGCCGAGCCCGCAACGACCGTGACCGCACACCGGAGGCCACCGCGCGATGACAACCGCATCCGCATCCTCATCCGCATCCACTCCCGCGCCGGCGCCCGCATCCCGCGCGACCGCGCCGCTTCCCGCCGAGCCCGGCGACGGTCGCTCCGGCCGCCGCACGACGCCGCGTCGGCCCGCGAGCAGCGCCTCACCCCTCGCCGTCGAGCTGATCTTCGCCGGTCGAGGCCTCCGTCACACCCTGCGCAACGTCGACACCCTCGTCATGTCGCTGGCGCTTCCGGTGATGATCATGCTGCTGTTCGTCTACGTCTTCGGCACGGCGATCGACACCGGCACCGACTACGTGGACTTCGTCGTTCCCGGCATCATCCTGCTGTGCGCCGCCTTCGGGGCCGCCTCGACGGCGGTCGGCGTGTGCGCGGACAAGGTCGGCGGCGTGCTCGACCGGGTCCGCACGCTGCCGGTGCGGTCCTCGGCGGTGCTGACCGGGCACGTCGTGGCCAGCCTGGCGCGCAACCTGGTGGCGACCGCCATGGTGTTCGTGGTGGCCGTCCTCGTCGGCTTCCGCCCGAGCGCGAGCCCGGTCGAGTGGCTGGCGGTGGTCGGCCTCGTCGTCCTGTTCGTCCTGGCGCTGACGTGGTTGTCGACCGCCATCGGCCTGATCGCCCGCAGCACCGAGACGGCGAGCGCGTTCACCTTCTTCGTGATGTTCCTGCCCTACCTCAGCAGTGCGTTCGTCCCGACCGACGACCTGCAGCCCGTGCTGCGCGCGATCGCCGAGCGCCAGCCGGTGACGCCGATGGTCGACACGATGCGCGGCCTCCTCATCGGCACGCCGATCGGTACGGCCGGCTGGTGGGCCTGCGCATGGTGCGTGGCGTTGCTGGTGCCGTCGGTGGCCTGGGCGTCCTGGCTGTTCCGCCACCACGGCGTCGGCAGGCCGCGGCACACCGGTTCGCCTGCTTGACCGGCGAGTCAATACAGTCCGGGGCATGGACCTCAACGGGATCTCTGCCATCGTCACCGGAGGCGCGTCCGGCCTGGGCGCCGCCACCGTCGAAGCGCTCGCCGCCCGCGGCGCCAAGGTCGTCATCGCCGACCTCGACCGCCAGCAGGACAAGGGCGAGGCCCTCGCCAAGCAGGTCGGGGGCATCTTCGCTCCGACCGACGTCACCGACACCGACCAGGTCACCGCCGCGGTCGAGGCCGCCAAGGAGCTCGGCCCGCTCCGGGCCCTCGTCACCGCCGCCGGCTTCGGCTGGGCCACCCGCACCATCGGCAAGGACGGCCAGTACTCCTCGGCGCACGATCTCGGCATGTTCCAGAAGGTCATCGAGGTCAACCTCGTCGGCACCTTCAACTGCATCCGCCTCGCCGCCACGGCGATGTCGCAGACCGAGCCCCTCGCCGACGGCGAGCGTGGCGCCATCGTGACCGTCGCCTCGGTCGCGGCGTTCGACGGCCAGATCGGCCAGGCGAGCTACTCGGCCTCCAAGGGCGGGGTCGTCGGCATCACCCTGCCGATCGCCCGCGACCTGTCGGCCGTCGGCGTGCGAGTCAACTGCATCGCCCCGGGGCTCATCGACACGCCGATCTACGGCGAGGGCGAGGCGAGCGAGGCCTTCAAGGAGAAGCTCAAGCGCGACGTGCTGTTCCCCAAGCGCCTCGGCACCGGCGGCGAGTTCGCCGGCATGGCCGTCGAGCTGCTCGGCAACAGCTACATGAACGCCGAGGTCATCCGGGTGGACGGCGGCGTCCGCATGCAGCCGAAGTGATCTGACCACCCGGGGGACGGTCCGACCGTCCCCCGGGTCGTGATCCAGGTCGCGGTCTATGCTCGGCGGCCAGTGTCTGGGATGGGGGTAGCAGAGTCCCGGCCGGCGCGCGCTGCGTCCGCTGCGGGAGGGTTTGCGACGAGCACGCGCCCGCCCCGGGGCGAGGGTCCGGGCAACATCCCTCCCGTCGCCGCCTACGTGGCCGCCGACACCGCCGCGATCGCGGTGTCGCTCGGCATCGCCCACCTGCTCCGGTTCGGCGTGTCCGGGGCGCTCCTCCCCGGTCCGAACGTGCCGTACGTGCTCGTCGCCCTCGTCGGCCTGCCGCTGTGGCTCGGGGTGCTGGCGCTGGCGGGTTGCTACGACCGCCGCATCCTCGGTATCGGGGCCGACGAGTACCGCCGGGTGCTGAACGGCGGGGTCCACTTCCTGGCGGTGGTGGCCCTGGCCCACTTCCTCGGCCGGCTGGTGATCGCTCGCGGCTACGTCGGGGTGCTGATCCCGGTGGCGCTCGTGCTCACGCTCCTCACCCGCTACGGGGTGCGCTTGTGGGTGCAGCACCAGCGGCGTCGCGGCCGGTACGTGAACCGCCTGCTGCTCGTGGGCACACCCACCGCGGTGGTCGAGGTGGGACAGCACCTGGTGCGTTCCGAGTGGTCCGGTTTCCTGCTGGTCGGGCTGTGCCTCGAGACCGGGGCGGAGCCGGGTGAGGCGCTCACGATCGGCGTCCGATCGGTGCCGGTGGTGGGCACGTCGGCCGACGTGGTCGGCGCCGTCGCCGCCTGCCGGGCCGACGCCGTCGCCATCACCACGGAGTCCAAGCCCGGCGAGCTGCAGGACCTGGCGGCCGCGCTCGCCCACACCGACGTGGAGCTTCTGGTCGCCCCGGCCATCGCGGACGTCGCCGGTCCGCGCACCGTCGTCCGCGGCGTGGCGGATCTCGCGCTGCTGCACGTCGGCGAGCCGACGTTCACCGGCCCCCAGCGGGTGGTGAAGGAGGTCTTCGACCGGGCGAGCGCGGCGGTGGCGCTCGTGGTCCTCGCGCCCGTGTTCGCCGTGGTGGCCCTCGCGGTGAAGCTCGACAGCCGGGGGCCGGTCTTCTACCGCCAGGTCCGCGTCGGGCGCGACGGGCGCCGGTTCAGCATGGTGAAGTTCCGCACCATGGTGGCGGGCGCCGACCGGCAGCGGGCTGCCCTGGAGCACCGCAACGAGGCCGACGGCCTGCTGTTCAAGCTGCGCACCGACCCGCGGGTCACCCGCACCGGGCGCCTGCTGCGGCGCTTCTCGATCGACGAGTTGCCCCAGGTCTTCAACGTGCTGCGCGGGGAGATGTCGATGGTCGGGCCTCGGCCGCCCTTGCCGGCGGAGGTCGATCTCTACGAGAGCCACGTGAACCGCCGGCTGCTCGTCAAGCCGGGCATCACGGGGCTGTGGCAGGTCAGCGGCCGGTCCGATCTGTCGTGGGACGAAGCGGTGCGGCTCGACCTCTACTACGTCGACCACTGGTCGCCCACGATGGATCTCACGATCATGGCCAAGACGTTCTCGGCGGTCCTCCGCGGCGCAGGTGCGTACTGACGATGGGCGTCGCACCGGCCTGGTGCGGCCGCGCCCTGATGGGCTGCGCACACCCACGGTGACCTAGATTGTCGTCTTCCATGTCCGTCGCGCTCCGCCGTCACAGCCTTCTCGCGACCCGCCGTTCCCGCACGGTCCTGTTCGGGGCGACGGTGGCGGCCGCCGCCGTGGCCGCGGTGGCGCTCACCACGGCCGAGCCGACGGGCTCGGCCGTCCCCGACGCCTTCTGGAGCGCGGCCCTCGTGGCGGTCGTGGCCTTCTTCGGCGCCACCGCCCGCCGGTGGACCTGGTTCCTCCCCGCCGGTGTCGCCGGACTGATCGCAGGCGACTCGCTGGCGCTCGCGCTGGCGGCGGTGGCGATCGTCGTGTCGTTCGTGTCCGTGATGCGCGACACGCGCAGCCGGGCCCGTGGCGCGTTCGTCGCCTCCCTCGGGGTCATCGCCCTGCTGCGCGCCGACCCGATCGCCTTCCACGGGTTCTCCGCCCTCCTGACCGCGCTGGCCGTCGCCCCGATGGTCGTGTCCGGGTACGCCCACGCCGGCCGCCGTGTGCAGCGACGCGCCCGTCGCGTGGCGGGCATCGCCGCCGCCGTGATCGGGTTGATGATCGGCGGCGCCGTGCTCGGTGTGGTGTCGGTGACCGACGAGGTGGCTGACGGGGTCCGTTCGATCGACGGCGGCATCGCGGCGGCGCGCGACGCGGACGACGACCTGGCCGCCGCCGAGCTCGACCAGGCGGCGCGGTCGCTGGCCTCGGCCGACGCGACGCTGTCGAGCTGGTTCGTCGGCCCCGCCAAGACACTGCCGATCGTCGGCCCGAACCTCGAGGCGGTCACGTCTCTGGCCTCCCAGGCCACCGAGGTCGCCCAGGTCACGTCCCTGGCCGCGAGCTCAGCCGACGTCGACGCGCTGCGGTTCGTCGACGGTCGCCTCGACCCCCAGGCCGTCGCCGACATGCAGGAGCCCCTCGCAGAGGTGAGCCGGGCTCTCGACACGTTGCAGGAGGAGGTCGACGAGGCCCGCTCGCCGTGGCTGATGAGCCTGGTCTCCACCCGCATCGACCGCCTCGACGAGCAGATCGCGACCGCGGTGCCCGACGCCCGGGTCGCGTACGACGCGGTGACGGTGGCCCCCACCCTCCTCGGCGCGGACGGTCCGCAGCGCTACCTGGTGCTGTTCACCACCCCGGTCGAGGCTCGCGGACGCGTCGGGTTTCCCGGCAACTACGCCGAGCTGGTGGTCGACGACGGTCAGCTGTCGATGCCCGTGTTCGGCCGGGTGGCCGAGCTCGAACTGGCCGGGCGCGGCACCGAGCGGACGCTGCAGATGTCCCCCGAGATGGTGGCGCGGTACGGCCGGTTCGACATCGAGAACACGTGGCGCAACCTCACGATGACGCCCGACTTCGTCTCCCTCGCGCTGGCGGCCGCCGAGTTGTACCCGCAGTCCGGGGGGCAACCGGTCGACGGCGTGATCGGCGTCGACCCCGCGGGCCTGGCAGCTCTCATGCGCTACACGGACCCGATCCCGGTCGAGGGGCGAGCCGAGCCGTTGACCTCCGAGAACGTCGAGTCGTTCCTGCTGCTGGAGCAGTACGTCCAGTTCGAGGCCGACAACGACGACCGCGTGGACATGCTCGACACGGTCGCCGACCACACCTTCAACGGCCTCACCTCGGCCGACCTCCCCGGGCCCCGGGCGCTCAGCGAGCACCTCGACCGTGCGGTCGACGGGGGGCACCTCCAGTTCGTCCCGTTCGACCCGGCGGCCGCCTTCATCCTCCAGGCCAACGGCATCACCGGGGTCATGCCCCAACCCCCCGAGGGCGGCGACACCGTCACCCTCACCACGGCCAACGGTGGCGGCAGCAAGATCGACGTCTTCCTCGCGCGCCGCCAGCAGTACGACGTCCGGTGGGACCCGGCGACCGGCGCGGTCACGAGCACCCTCCGGGTCACGCTGGAGAACCACGCGCCGGCCGAGGGCTGGCCGCACTACGTGATCGGCAACTCCGTCGGGCTGCCGCCCGGCACGAACCGGTCCTACGTGTCCATCTACAGCCCGTTCGCGCTCGACGCAGCCCGGCTCGGCGACCAGCCGGTGCCGATCCAGTCGGAGCTCGAGCTCGGTCACAACGTGTACTCCTTGTTCGTCGACATCCCCCCGGGTGGCACCGTCGATGTCGAGCTCGACCTCACCGGGTCGGTCGACGGTCGCCGCTACGACCTGGAGCTGCCGGTCCAGCCGTTCGCGACAGCGGACGAGATCGCGGTCAACGTCGAGGTGGTCGGGGCGACGCCGGTCGTGGACGGCGAGGCGACGGTCGAGGGGAACACCGTCCGGTGGTCGACCACCCGCGACGAGCCCCGCAGCCTGTCGGTCGCGGCCGTGCGCGACTGATCGCTGTCGACCACGCGCCCGGCGCATGCAGCCGGTGTTGACTCGGCGCCAACATCGTCGCGTGTGGTAAACCCGCAGCCGCAGGCGTCGTCGCGCCGTGCACGGCGCCCACCGGGGACGCCAGGGGGAGGATCATGAGCAAGCGTGTGTTGGCCGTCGCGGCCGTAGCCGTTGCTGCGCTCGTTGCTGTCGGTGCTGGTGCACCGGCGTCCGCGCAGACCTACCCCCCGCCGGTGCGCTCGATCACGGTCGACGACACGACCCCCGCGCCGGGACAGGCCCTCACCATCACGCTGCGCACGTGCCGGGTCGGCACGATCGCCCTTCTCGGCATCGATCTGAAGCTGGTCGCGGCCCCTGTCGTCGGTGCCGACGGCGTGGCCCGCGCCTCGGTCACGGTGCCCGCACGGCTGCGGCCGGGACGCCACGTCGTCTCCGGAGCGTGCCTCAGCCCCGACCTTCGCCCGCTGTTCCTCACGACCGTGATCACGGTGCCGAGGCCCGGTTCGGGCACCGCGCCGAGCGCCGACGGCGGGGGCGTGGTGACAGCCCCGGCCGAGGGTGGCGGCACCGCAGGGGGCAGCGCCACCGGCGGTGCCGGGGGCGCCGGTGGGTCGGCGACCGCTCGCGGCGCCGAGCCCGCGCTGGATGGCCTCCTCGGCCCGGGCGTGCCTGCCGACGCCGCCACCCTGTTCGGCGACACGGCGGCGGCGAACGGTGTGACCGGCGACGGCTCGACAGGGGGGAGCGACGAGGTCGCCCACGCGCAGCGCTCGGGTTCCTCCACGCCCGCGGCGGCCGACAGCGATCCGGGACCGTTGGCGACGATCGCGCGCGTGGCGCTCGGTCTCGCGGCCCTCGGTGGCGTGCCCGTGGCGCTCGCGATCAGCCGCCGCCCGTCCCGCACCGTGCGGCGGGGCTTCGCCGCCTGATCCCGCCTCAGGCGCGATCGATCGCTCGCCGGCCGACCCAGGTGGGATGGTCGGCGAGCGCCAGCATCTCTTCGTCGCCGGCCGAATCGCCGTAGGCCCACAGCTCGAACGGGGTGGCCGGACCGAAGCGTGTGGCTGCCCACGTCTGGAGGCGCGCCACCTTCTGCGGGCCGCGGGTGTTGAGCTCGCCCACGACCGCGCCTGTGAGGTACCCATCCGCGTCGGTGACCAGCTCGACGGCCAGCGCCGCGTCGAGGCCGAGGTGCTCGGCCAGCGGGCGCAGGTACGTCCCGAGCGAGGCAGACACGATGATCACCGCGTGCCCCTGGTCCTGGTGCCAGCGGATCCGCTCGACCATCTCGGCGCGCAGCAGCGGCACCAGCGTGGCCACGTAGGCGCGCCCCGCGGCGTCGAGCTCGTCGGCGGACATCCCCCGGAAGAGCCGGCCGATGATGGCCACCTTGAGGGCATCGCGCTCGCGGGTGCGCAGGCCGGACAGAGCCGTGGCGACGAGCAGTCGCGGGAGGCCGCGTCGGGCCCGCAGGAACGGGACCAGCGTGTCGCGCTCGGCGAGCGTGCCGTCGAAGTCGAAGGCGGCGAGCCCGGGCCGCCCGTCGGTCCCGCTCACGATCGGCCGCCTGTCGATGTCGCTCATGGACGGCCGAGCGTCGACGCCAGCGCGCCGGCCAGGGTGGGCTGGGTGAAGGTGAAGCCGGCCTCGGTGAGCACCGCCGGCTGCACCCGCTGGCTGGCGAAGAGCAGCGAGTCGGCCATCTCCCGACCGAGCGCCAGGCGGGGCGCGACGGCGGGCACGGGCACGACGCTCGGTCGGTGCAGGGCGGTCCCGATCGCCTCGGCCATCTCGGCGTTGGTCACCGGCGCCGGCGCGGCGAGGTTGACCGGCCCGGACACGTCGTCACGGTCGAGGAGGAAGCGGAGGGCGCGGACCTCGTCGTCGAGCGTGATCCAGCTCATCCACTGCCGGCCCGAGCCGAGCCGCCCGCCGACGAAGAACCGGAACGGCAGGGCGAGGCGCCCGAGGATGCCACCCTCACGTGCCAGCACGAGCGCCGTGCGCACGAAGACCGTGCGGATGCCGGCGTCGACCGCCGGTTGGGCGGCGTCCTCCCACGCCTGCACGACCTCGGCCACGAAGTCGTCGCCGGGGGAGCTGGACTCGGTGAGCACCTCGTCGCCCCGGGTGCCGTAGAAGCCGATGGCGGAGCCGGACACGAACGTGGTCGGCGGCGTCGCCATCTCGGCCATCGTGCGGGCGATCAGCGCGGTGCCCCGGGTACGGCTCTCGAGGATCTCGCGCTTGCGGGCGGGGGACCAGCGCTTGTCGCCGATGCCCGCTCCGGCCAGGTGGACGACCGCGTCGACGCCCGTGAGCGCACCGGCGTCGATGGTGCCCTCGGCCGGATCCCAGCGAACCGCGTTCGGGTCGTCGCTCGGTCCCCGGACGAGCGGTCGCACCGCCTGCCCATCCGCGCGGAGCGACCGTGCGAGCGCGGACCCGATCAGGCCCGTTGCGCCGGTGATGGCGATGGTTCGTGTGGTCACGGGTACCCGTCCGTTCTCGTCGCCGGGCCCTCGACGGGCGGGCGGTTCCTGCGTGGTCGCTGTTCTGTACCGTACGTGCCGAGCCGAAACGGGTGGGCCCGACGATCAGGGAGTGCCAACGTGTCGAACGTCGTCAAGGAGTTCAAGGAGTTCATCTCCCGCGGCAACGTGGTCGACCTGGCGGTCGCGGTCGTCATCGGCGCCGCGTTCACCGCCATCGTCACCGCGGTGGTCGAGGGGCTGGTCACGCCCTTGGTCGGCATGATCGGGGGCACGGACTTCCGGGAGATGACGTTCACGCTGAACGACAGCGTCTTCAGCTACGGCATCGTGATCAACGCGATCATCTACTTCCTGGCCGTGGCCGCCGTCGTCTTCTTCCTCGTCGTGAAGCCGCTCAACGTGCTCCAGGAGCGCCGCCGCCGCGGCGAGGAGCCCCAGCCCGCGGAGCTGTCCGACGAGGCCGCGCTGCTGTCGGAGATCCGCGACCTGCTCCGCGCCCAGGCCGGTGCCACCGGTCGAGCTCCGGGCGGCCCCGGCCCGGCCGAGGGCCCTCCGTCGACCTCCGGCTGGTGACCCGGGGTCGGGCCCGTCGTCCCGCTCGCCAGCACGGGTGGCTGGCGACGGGCCCAGGTCAATCCATCTGCTCGGCGAGGTAGAGCTCCGCGCCGAGCTTGTCCACGAGGTGGAGCTGGGTCTCGATCCAGTCGACGTGGTCCTCTTCCGAGGTGAGCATGTCGGCAAGCAGCTCCCGGGTGCCGTTGTCGCCGAGCGACACGCACAGGGCGATGCCCTCGTTGAGCCGCTCGACGGCTGCGCGCTCCATCTCGAGGTCGAGTTGGAGCTGCTCGACGGGGTCCTCGCCGAGGCGCACCGACCCGAGGCGCTGCAGGTTGGGCATGCCGTCCAGGTACAGGATGCGCTCGATCAGGGTGTCGGCGTGCTTCATCTCGTCGATCGACTCCTCGTAGGAGTGGTCGGCGAGGCGCTTGTAGCCCCAGTTCTTCTGGATCCTCGAATGGCCGAAGTACTGGTTGACCGCCGTCAGCTCGGCGGTCAACACCTCGTTGAGCAGCTCGATGATCTCGGGTTGCCCTTGCATCGGGACATGACCTCCGGCTCGCGTGCGGGCCGGAGCCTGTCCCGGGGGAGGTCAGGCTGCCGGCTCTACCTGCTCCGGTGCCAGGAGTCTGGCGAGGAGCACCCCGATGGTAGGCCGACACGAGCCGCAGCGCGTGCCGGCGCCGCAGTGGTCGCCGACTTCGTCGACCGTGCACGCACCGCAGTCGATCGCATCGCTGACGTGCCGGTCGCTGAGGACCTTGCAGTGGCAGATGATCATGCGGACGCCCTGCCCGCACCCGGCGTGGTGTGCCTGCTACCAGGTAGTTCAGCCACTTGCGGCCCTCCAGCAACTCCTCTGGTCACGTGAAGGTAAGCATGCTTACTATCGCCGGCACGTGTCAAGGCCTTGCCCTCCGCGCACGCGACGGGGTGGCCCCGGCGGTGGCCGCGCTAGCGTCCCCCGCAATGCACGTGGTGATCGTGGGCTGCGGCCGGGTCGGGTCGGGCCTGGCCCGCATCATCGAGGAGCAAGGCCACTCCGTGGCGGTGCTCGACAAGGATCCGACGGCCTTCCGTCGCCTGCACGACGGCTATCGGGGCCAGCAGGTCGTGGGGGTCGGGTTCGACCGCGACCGGCTCGCGGCAGCGGGCATCCGCGACGCGATCGCGGTGGCCGCCGTGACGAACGGCGACAACTCCAACATCCTGACCGCCCGGGTGGCGCGCGAGGTCTTCGGGATCGAGAGGGTCGTCGCCCGCATCTACGACCCGCGGCGTGCCGTGATCTACGAGCGCCTCGGCATCCCGACCATCGCCAGCGTCCAGTGGACGATCGATCGGGTCCTGCGCAAGCTGCTGCCCGACGCCTCCGAGCACGACTGGGTCGACCCGAGCGCCCGGGTTGTCGTCGTCGAACGGCTGGTCACCAAGGTGTGGGCCGGGCGGCCGCTGGCCGAGATCGAGCTGCCGGGCACCGCTCGCGCCGTCGCCCTCAGCCGCACCGGGCTCGCCCAGGTGGCGACTCCCGACCTGATCACCCAGGACGGCGACGTCCTCTACCTCGCCGTGGCCGTCGGTCAGCTGGCCGAGGTCGACCGGCATCTCGCGGAGGGCGCACGATGAAGGTCGTCATCGCCGGCGGTGGAGCCGTCGGCACGTTCATCGCCGGCGAGCTGCGCAAGGCCGGTCACGAGGTGCACCTCGTCGAGCAGGACGGCGACCGCGTCGCGCGCATGGTCGCCATCGGCGAGCCGGACGGTGTGGAGTGGCACGTCGCCGACGCCTGCGAGGTGTCGAGCCTGCGCTCGATCGGCCTCGGTGAGGCCGACGTGGTCGCGGCGGTCACCGGCGACGACGAGGACAACCTCGTGATCAGCCTGCTCGCCAAGCAGGAGTTCGCCGTCCCCCGCGTCGTGGCCCGCGTGAACAACCCGAAGAACGAGTGGATGTTCAACGAGAACTGGGGCGTCGACGTCGCGGTCTCGACGCCGCACCTGCTCACTGCCCTGGTCGAGGAGGCCGTCAGCGTCGGGACGCTCGTGCGGTTGTTGTCCTTCGAGGGCGGCCGGGCGACCCTCATCGAGGTGACCCTCGCCGGCGACAGCCCCGCCGTCGACCGCGAGATCGTCGATCTCGACTTCCCCCGCGACTCGACCGTGGTGGCCGTGCTCCGCAACGACCGCGTCGTCGTCCCCCGGGGCGACACGCGGCTGCAGGCCGCCGACGAGGTGCTCGTGCTGGTCACCGCCGACAGCATCGACCAGGTGCGGGGCATCCTCACCGGCAGCTGACGGGGCCGACCGGGCCACCGGCCAGCACTCCGTCCGGCACTCCGGCCAGGTCGGGCCGACCGGGCCACAAGCCAGCTCGGCGCCGAGGTTCTGTGGTCGCCGTCGCCGTCGCCGTCGCCGTCGCCGTCGCTGTCGCCGTCGCTGTCGCCGTCGCCGTCGCTGTCGCCCGGCGGCGCCGGCCGGCGACGACTCAGGCCGTGCGGCGGTGCAGGCGGCCCGACAGGTGGACACCCGCGCTCTGGGTTCCGGCTGCCGGGGTGAACACGCCCACCTCGCGCAGGCCGGAGGACGGGTCGACGCCCTCGACCACGAGCCGGCCGTCCGCGTCGTCGTCGCCGGTGTCGAGCACCGGCCGCGCGTCGAGCTCGATCGGGCGCACGGCGAGCGCGCCCAGCACCCCGGATGGCTCGGTGACGAGCTTCAACCCGCCGTCGCCCGCCGTGACGACGATCCGCTGGTGCAGCCGTTCGTACACGCCGGCGAAGGCATCGAGGTCCGCCGCCGCCCGCGGGGGCCGGTCCGTCGCCGCGGCGGTCTCGCCTCCGGTGGGGACGAACCGTCCGGCGATGTCGAGGGCGTCGACGGGAACGTCGAGCAGTTCGGTCGCCACACCTTCGAGCACACCCTGGGCGACCACGGCGCCCATCTGGCTGTTGACCATGACGCACACCGCCAAGTCGCGCTCGGGCACGATCCGCAGCACCGCGCGCTGGCCGAACGTGTCGGCGTCCTGACCGAAGCAGGTGAGGTCGCCCCAGTGGCGCAGCGTCCAGCCGATCGCCTGCAGCTCGCCGGGGACCGGGCTCTCGACCTGGGGCGCGAGCATGGCCTCCACGCCGGCGGGGGCGAGCAGGTCGACGCCGTCGGGTGCTCGACCCTGCGCCAGGTGCATCCCGGCGAAGGCCAGCAACTCGCCCGGCGAGGCGAGGATCCCGCCCATCGGCCCGTTCGACCGGGTGAGCACCCAGCGCGCCTGGCGGGTCGCCTCGCCGCCCGGCGCCTGCAGGTGGCCGACCGCCACGCTGTGGAGCAGGGCGTGCTGGGGGAGGGTGAGCGTGGTGCGGCAGCCGAGTGGTCGGGTGAGGCGGCGCCGCAGCACGCGGTCGAAGTGCTCGCCCGTCACGACCTCGAGCAGGCGGCCGAGCACCCCGTAGCCGGTGTTGCAGAAGCTGTAGGCCTGGTCGGTCGGGTGGATCTGGCCGAGCGCGGCGAGCGTGGCCACGTAGCGGGCGAGGGCGTCGGTGTTCCACCCGGTGTCGATGAGGTGGTCGCCCTCGATGCCGCTCGTGTGGGTCAGCAGGTGGCGGGGAGTGATCTCGATCGTGGCGGCCGGGTCGGCGACGGTGAACTCCTGGAGCTGGGCCCGCACCGGTTCATCGAGCGCGATCACCCCCGCGTTCACGGCCTGCATGACCAGGGTGGCGGTGTACACCTTGGTGATCGACCCGATCTGGAAGAGGGTCGCCGGGGTGACGGGGACCCCGGTGCCCACGTTGGCGATGCCCCACGTCGACACGTGCGCCTCGCCGCCCATGAGCAACCCGCACGCGGCGCCCGGCACCCCGTGCTCCGCGGCCTTCTCGGCGAGCAGCCCGTCGAGGCGGGTCCGGAACGAAGCGACAGCGGACATGCGCCCGCGCACGGTAGCCCGGCCGCACCGCCCGCGGGCGAGTGGGCCGGGCGGTCGACCGCGCCTGGGCTGGGCCAGGGCTAGGCCGTCCCCTCGGGAGAGGGCGTGTCCCGCCGCCGGCGCCGCTGCCACAGCGCGGCCGCTCCCAGCGCGGCCCCGACCGGCACCGCGAGCGGGATCGTGAACCCGATCGCCGCCAGGAGAGCGCGCCCGCCGTCCACCAGGACGCCCCATCCCGTGCTGAAGCCGTCGGCGAACCCGGCGGGGCCGCCGTCGGGCTCGACCGGCGCCACGTGCTCCTCCGCGAGACGGACCGTGAGCGTGCCGAGCGCGACCTGGTCGGCGAGCACCCGCTGCTGCCCGAGCAGCGCCTCGAGCTCGGTCTCGCGGCTGGCCAGCTCGCTCTCGACCGTGGCGAGCTCGGTGACGTCGCCCGCCTCGGCGAGCAGGCCGCGCATCCGCTCGACGCTGGCCCGCAGCGAGCCGATGCGGCTCTCGAGGTCGACCACATCCGCAGTGACGTCCTGGGCCTGCACGTTCTCCTCGGTGATCTCGCCCAGCTCCCCGATGCTGGTCCGCACGTCGTCGAAGTCCGCTGTGGGCACCGACACCGTGATGTCCGCGGCGTCGTGCTCCGCCCGCAGCTGTTCGTCCGACACGAAGCCCCCGGCGCCGACGGCGATCGTGCGGACCTCGACGAGGGCGTTCTCGACCTCGTCGACGGTGAGCCACATGGTCCCGGTGCGGACGACGTCGCGGTCGGCCGCCACCAGGTCGAGGGCGCCGGTGGTGGAGATCTCGCCCGTGTCGCCGGCCCCTCCCGTGCTCGGTGCCGCCTCGTCCGCCTCCGCCGAGGCGTCACCACCGGTCGCCGAGGGGGCCTCCCTGGCCGACCCGGCGTCGTCCGCCACGCCGCCGCTGTCGCTGTCACCCTCCCCGGCGCACCCCACCACCAGCATCAGCGCGAGCCCAAGGCCGACGATGCCCGTCCTGGACACCCCGCCCCGTCGCTTGCCTGCCCTGCCCATCCGTCTGCCCATCGCGGTGATCATGGTGCGTGTGACGATCGGGGGTGGCCCGCTGGTTCCCGGTAGCCTGATCATCCGATATGAGCACCCGCCGGTTGATCTTCGCTGCCCTCCTCTGTGGCATGGCCATCCTCTTGGCGTCGACCTACCAGCTCTACGACATCGTCAGCAGCCGCTGACGCGCGCGATCCGGGCGGTGGCGACGCCGCTCGAGGGATCGCGGCGCGCGTCGTCGGCCCGCTCCCGGCGGCCCGATCCGCGGGCTCCGGCTGGCCGGTAGAGTCGGAGACCGAACACGGCCCCCACGTCATTCCCCCTGGAGGTGGTCCCCACGGCCGCTCACTTCGATGTCGTCGTCATCGGCGGCGGCCCCGGCGGCTATGCCGCGGCGCTCTACGGCGCCAGCGCCGGGCTCAACATCGCGCTCATCGAGAAGCGTTGGATCGGAGGCACCTGCCTCAACGTCGGATGCATCCCCGCCAAGGAACTGCTCGAGACGGCCCACGTGTACCGCACGGTGGCCGAGGCCGCCTCGTTCGGCATCAACGCCGGCGAGCCCCAGGTCGACTGGGCGGTCACCCAGGAGCGCAAGCAGGCGGTCGTCGACGAGCTGGTCGGCGGCGTCGGCATGTTGCTCAAGGGCCGCAAGGTCACCGTCTTCGACGGGCACGGCCGGCTCCAGGCCGGCCGCACGGTGACGATCGACCCCACCGACGGGTCCGAGCAGATCACGGTCACCGGCGACGCGGTCATCATCGCCGCGGGTTCCGAGACCCGCACCATCCCCGGGTTCGAGGTCGACGGCTCGATCGTCATGACCTCCGACGAGGTCCTGTCGATGCCCGAGGTGCCCGGCACCGCGGTCGTCATCGGCGGCGGCGCCATCGGCTGCGAGTTCGCGTCGATGATGTCCGATCTCGGCACCCAGGTCACCGTGCTCGAGGCCCTGCCCAAGATCCTGCCCGGCTGCGACAAGGACGTCACCTCGGTCGTCCAGCGCTCCTTCAAGAAGCGCGGCATCGAGGTGCGCACCGGCGTCACGGTCACCGGCCACGAGCCGGGCGACGGCGGCACCGTCGTCGACATCGACGGCGCCGACCCCGTCAAGACCGACGTCGTCGTCGTGTCGGTGGGCCGCAAGCCCGCCACCGACGACCTCGGCCTCGACGGCACCCAGGTGCAGCTCGACGAGCGCGGCTTCGTCGTGGTCGACGAGTCGTGCCAGACCGGCGAGGACGGCGTGTGGGCTGTCGGCGACTGCATCGCCACCCCGCAGCTCGCCCACGTCGGCTTCGCCGAGGCGATCGTGGCCATCAAGGGCATCCTCGGCGAGGACCCCGTGCCCATCGACTACGGCAAGGTCCCGTGGGGCATCTACTGCCGCCCCGAGGTCGCCTTCGCCGGCCACTCCGAGGAGTCGGCCAAGGAGGCCGGTCTCGACGTCGTGGCCTCGAAGCACCGCTACAGCGCCAACAGCCGGGCCAAGATCATCGGCGACCAGGAAGGCCTCGTGAAGGTCATCGCCACCAAGACGGCCGACGGCAAGGCCGGCACGATCGTCGGCGTCCACATGGTGGGGCCGTGGGTCACCGAGCAGCTCGGCCAGGGTTACCTCGCCGTCAACTGGGAAGCCACGGTCGACGAGGTGGCCGCGTTCATCCAGCCGCACCCCACGTTGTCGGAGCTGTTCGGCGACACGGTGCAGGATCTGACCGGTCGCCGGTTGCACTGATGCCCGCCCTCTCCACCACCCGCCCCACCGGGGCGCCCCCCTGCGCTCCGCTCGACATGGAGGCCCAGGCCTGATGGCCGACATCCAGATGCCCCAGCTCGGTGAGACCGTCACCGAGGGCACGATCACCAAGTGGTTCAAGCAGGTCGGCGAGACCGTCGCCGAGGACGAGCCCCTCTTCGAGGTCTCGACCGACAAGGTCGACTCGGAGGTCCCGTCCCCGGTCAGCGGCACGCTGTCCGAGATCCTCGTCGAGGAGGGCGACACCGTCGACGTCGGCGCCGTCCTGGCCCGGGTCGGTGACGCGCCGGCAGGTGGGGGAGAGGCACCCGCGGAGGGCGAGTCCGACTCCGACTCCGACTCCGACGCGCCCGAGGCGGCGCAGGCCGAGGCACCCGCCGAGGCACCCGCGGAGGCTCCGTCCCCGACCGACGGCGGCGACGGCCAGGCCGACCAGCCTGCCGAGCCCGCCCCGGCGGCCGAGGCAGAGCCGGCCCCGGCCCAGCCCGCCACCCCGGCACCCGCCGCCGAGCAGCCGGCCCCGGGGCCCGCGGCGGCCCCTGCCCAGTCCCCGCCGGCCCCGTCCGCCCCGGCAGCGGAAGGTGCTCCCGGGTCGAACGGTGGTCGCCTGCTGTCGCCCGTCGTCCGTCGGCTCATCACCGAGAACAACCTCGACCCCGCCGCGATCAGCGGCACCGGCCCCAACGGGCGCATCACCCGCAACGACGTGCTGACCGTGCTCGATCAAGGCGGTGCTCAGGCAGCCCCGCCGGCACCGGCGGCGCCCGCCCAGCAAGCCCCCGCGCCGGCCTCGGCCCCGGCTGCTGCGCCCGCTCCCGCTGCGGCGGCACCGCAGCCGGTGGCCCGTGCGGGCGAGCGCGACACCGCGGTGCCCCACACCAACATCCGACGGCGCACGGCCGAGCACATGACCCGGTCGAAGGCGACCTCGGCGCACGTGTACGCGTCGATCGAAGTCGACTTCGAGGCGGTCGAGCGCGTCCGTCGGGCGCAGAAGGACGGGTTCAAGGCATCCGAGGGCTTCAGCCTCACCTACCTGCCCTTCATCAGCCGGGCCATCGTCGACGCCATCCGCGAGTTCCCCCACGTCAACGCCAGCTTCGGAGACAGCGAGCTGGTGGTGCACAACTACGTCAACCTGGGCATCGCGGTGGACCTCGACTTCCAGGGGCTGATGGTGCCGGTCATCCAGGACGCCGACGGCAAGCGCCTGCGAGCGCTGGCGCGGGAGACGAGCGACCTGGCCCAGCGGGCCCGGTCGAAGAAGCTCGGACCTGACGACATCGCCGGCGGCACGTTCACCATCACCAACCCGGGGCCGTTCGGCACGACTCTGACGATGCCGATCATCAACCAGCCCCAGGTGGCGATCGTGTCCACCGACGCGGTCAAGCGCCGGCCCGTCGTCGTCGACATGCCGGACGGCAGCGAGGGCATCGCCATCCACTCGGTGGGCAACCTCACGCTCACGTGGGACCACCGGGCCTTCGACGGCGCCTACGCCGCCGCGTTCATCGCCCGCATCAAGGAGCTGCTCGAGACGATGGACTGGGAGCAGGAGCTCGGCTGAGCTGCTACAGGAGCACTGCCAGTTCCACCACGACGGTTCTGGCAGTGCTGCGGTAGCAGTCAGCGGCGGGCGCGGTGCCAGGCCACCTGGGCGGCGATGCCGTCGGCCAGCGTGGTCTGCGGCTCCCAACCCAGCAGGGTCCGTGCTGCGGTGTTGTCGCCGCCGGTGCGCTGGACGTCGCCGGGCTGCTCGGGGTGCTGC
>CAYUXB010000022.1:0-24493 GCA_964448525.1 uncultured Acidimicrobiaceae bacterium | reverse complement strand
CCCGTTCGGACCGTGCCAGCGTCGTCGGCGTCGGTGCCCGTTCGGACCGTGCCAGTGTCGTCGGCGTCGGTCTCGACGGTCACAGCTCGACCCCGGCCTCGCCACAGACGCCCTCGATGTCGCGGACCGTGGTAGCCGCTCCTCCGATGTCGCGAGCCGCCGCCTGGTTGAGAGCCTGGGCTGCGCCGGCCAGGCAGGCTTGCAGGGCGGTGGCCCGTCCGGTGCTGGCCTCGAGCTCGGTCGTCGCCGACGCGAGCTCGGCCTGGAGGGCTGCCAGCCACAGCTGGGTGGCGTCGAAGGTGCCCTGCGCCTCGGTCCGCTCGGCCTGGCGGGCGCTGAGCGCCGCGGCCTCGGTGGCCAGGGTCGTGTCCGCGGTGCGCATGGCGTCGAGGGCGGCGGCGAGGTCGGTCTCGGTCCGGTCGAGCTCGGCTCGCGCCTCGTCGGTGCTGGCGCGGGTGCGATCGGTGGCGTCGCGCGTCGCGGCCCAGTCGCTCCCGACCAGAGCCATGAGCACCACGCAGGTTGCAGCGACCACACCGGCCGCGACGCGGGTGCGCTGCTGAAGGAGCCGGCGGAGCGCGCCCGCGCCCCGCCCGACAACGCTCGTCAGCTGGCTCGCTCGTCCAGGCATCCGCCGATCGCCTCTGGTGCTCCTGAGACCGCACCGGCCGAACGGGCGGGCCGGTTCCGTCGCCGCATGTTACGGGTCCACGATGTCCGGCCGATGGACGTCGCGTGACAGTCCGCCGACACGCGACGATCGCCGGGCCTCTCGGCCCGGCGATCCTGTCGGTTGTTCTCCCCGGTGGATCCGGCGTGCGGCGGTCAGCTCACGGGCGAGCGGCGCAGGTGCACCAGCCCGGCGGCGACCAGTCCGACGAGGACGACCGCACCGGCGTAGGCGACCCAGGCGGCGATCCCGGCGATGCGACCGATGGTCGACCAGGCGTAGCTCGACAGCAGCAGGCCTCGCAGCGTCTCGCCCTTGAAGAGGCTGTCGCGCTGGCCCCGCAGCTGATCGGCGGTGGCCTGCAGTTCCTCGATCTCGGCCTCGCTGGCACCCGATGCCTCGGCCTCCTCGACGGCCTCGGCGGCACCGCGATCGTCGATCTCCGAGTACGTCTGGCCGCCGGCGATCTCCTGCAGGTGGCCGCCGATGTAGCTGGCGTAGGCCTCGGCGTGGTCGCCGGTGGTGACCTGCTCGCCCGCGAACTTCACCAGGTCGTCGCGGCCTTCCTCGCGGAGGCTCGCCTCGTCGGGGAAGAAGATGTTCTGGGAGGACAGCTCGTCGTGGACGTAGTCGTTCGAGAAGTTGGCACCCCATGTCAACAGCCCACCGGCGACCGCGAACACGACCGCGGCGATGATGCCGAAGCCGATCAGCAGCTTGTCGATCGTGCGGCGGGGGAGGCGGATGACGTCGGAGTCGGAACCCTTCTTCCGGGCGGGGGTTCCCGGCTCGTCCGGAGGGGTGGTACGAGCCTCGCTCACTGCTCCTGGCATCGGAATGCTCCTTGTCTGCGCTTCGAACTCAGTCGTCGATCACAGACCACCCTAGGGAGGGTCCCGCACGGTCCGTAGGGCCGGAAGTCCTTCGTCACCCGGCGTTCCGCCCTCGGTCGCGCGGGGTTCCGCGTGCGGATGGCGGCCGTCGAGGGGCGAGCGAGATGTAGTGCCGCCCGCACCCGGAGGGGTGAGGGGCCGCTACCGTCTCGCACGACGGAACCCACGACAGCCGAAGGGCAAGGGGGACACTGGTGGAGCGACGACACGTGTTGCGGACTGCAGCGACGGGGGTGGCCGGCCTCGTCGGCACGCAGATGCTCGGTGTTCCCACCGCGGGTGCCGCCCCCGGCCACCGTGGCCGCGGCTCGGTGCTCGAGAAGCTGGGCCTCGTGTTGCTGTCCCACGTCAACGACCCGGCGACGACGAGCATGTTCCCGGGCGACCCCGAGTTCACCCTCGAGACCATGACCACCGTCCCGGTCGACGGCTACTACATGCAGTACGTGCGGGAGGGCGAGCACACCGGCACCCATTGGGGCGCCCCCGCCCACTTCGCGGAGGACGGCCTCACCGCGGACGAGCTCGACCCGCACGACCTGTTCCTGCCGGCTGCGAAGATCGACATCCGTGCCAAGGCCGCCGCGGACGCCGACTACGCCGTCACCGTCGACGACCTCCGGCGCTGGGAACGACGCAACGGCCGCATCCCCGACGGCGCGGCGATCATCCTCTGGACCGGGTGGGAGGAGCGGTGGGGCACCCCCGCGTACCCCAACTACGACGCCGACGGCGTCATGCACACGCCCGGCTTCGGCGTCGAGGCCGTGCAGTGGCTGGTCGACACCGGCCGGCTGGGTCGGCGCGGCGCCCTCGGGTCCGACACGTTCGGCCCGGACCGGGGCGTCGACGACAGCTACGCCGTCTCGATCATGCTGTACCAGGAGCACCGGATCAGTCTCGAGAACCTGACCAACCTGGCGTCGCTGCCGGCCAACGGCGCCTGGGTGCTCGTCGGGGGACCGATCAACAAGGCGGGCTCGGGCTCGACGGCGTCGATCTTCGGGGTGCTCCCACCGGGGCGGTGACCGCACCGCGGCGCCGGTGCACGGACGAGCGTCCGCCGCGGGGCGCAGCTCAGGGCCTGGTGACCGCCATGCCCGGCCCGGCCGGCGAGCGCTCCCCGGCGACGCCCTTCGAGTGTCGCTTGGCGACGTACATGGCGCTGTCCGCTCGGTGGAGCAGGAGGTCGGGTGTCACGTCCGCGTCGTCGGGCAGCGGTGTCCCGATCCCCACGCTCGCGCGGAGCGTCAGCAGGGTGCCGTCGATCTCGAACGGGTCGCGCATGGCGTCGGCGATGCGCGACCGCACGGTCTCCGGCGTGGCCCCGTCGCCGTGGAGCACGACCGCGAACTCGTCGCCGCCCAGGCGAGCGACCGTATCGCCGCTGCGGACGCAGCCGCACAGGCGCTCGCTCACGGCGCTGAGGACGCGGTCGCCGACACTGTGGCCGTGGTTGTCGTTGACCTCCTTGAAGTCGTCGAGGTCGATCACGAGCAGGGCGACAGGTCGACCTCCGCGGCGGTGGCGGTCGAGAGCGGCATCCAGGCGGTCGCCGAACAGCGCACGGTTGGCCAGCCCCGTGAGCGGATCGTGGTGCGCCTGGTGGGCGAGTTCGGCCTGTGCGGCCGACACCCGTTCGAGCAGGGCGTTGTTCTGGATCAGCGTGATCATCTGGCGGGCCAGACCGACGATCACCACGAACCAGGCGAGCACGGCCTCGAGCGCGTCGATGTCCGTACCCGCCACCGCCTGGACCCCCATCGCGGTGGCGGTCAGGGCCACCAGCGCGTACGGCAGCACCAGGTGGGCGCGCGCCACCGTCCGGTGCGCGCCCCGCCCGCCGTCGCCCGCGGCGCGGGCCGGGGTGAGCGCGGCCACGGCGATCAGCAGCGGTCCGGCCACGAACCCGGCGTTCGTGAACGGGGGCATCTCCTCGGCGCCCGTGCTGACCAGGTAGGCGAAGACGCTGTCCGACACGGAGATCGCCACGAGCCCCCAGCCGAGCAGCATGAGCTGGCTGTGGAGTTGGGGCGGCACGCGTCGCGTCACCATCAGCAGCACGACCATCACGACCAGCACGAGGTCCGTCGCCGGGTAGGCGACGGCGACGACGAACGCACCGGTGGTGGGCGCGACCGAGTGCACGACCGCGCCGAGCGACGTCGCCCAGGTGAGGAGGAACAGGGCGCCGACCACGACGATGCCGTCGAGGAAGAAGACGATCGACCGGTGCGGGTCGGGGCGGGCGTCCGGGCGGTGGCCGGCGGCCAGCGAGAGCAGCGCGGGCAGGGCCAGGGCGGGCATCACGAGGAACCCGACGTCGGCCCACGAGGGCGAGGGCATCGGCCTGTCGGCCACGATCTGGTACCAGGCCCAGAACGACATGCCGACGCTCCACCCCGCCATGCCGAGGCCCATGCGGCGGCGCCAGGTCCGCTCGGGGCCGCGGCTGTGCCGGGCGGTGACGAGGCACGCCACGGTGGCCGCGAGCCCCGCGCCGAGCTGGGCGCCGTCGTCGATGATGACCGCGACATCGTCGGACACCAGGCCGGTGCTCGTGATCACGACGATCATCCCGGCGAAGGCGAGCGCGCCGATCACCGGGACGCCAGGGTGGTGTGTCGTGTGATTCTCGGTCTGCATCGCGGTTGCCCCGGCTGCGAGCGTGACGAGGTCCAGGTCCAGCGTCTGTCGACTTCACACGGTAGTGCCAAACGCGCGGGCGCCGATCAGCGCTCAGCGCGGTCGCTCGGGCAGACTGAACCGGTGCGGACGTTCATGGAACTGGCGGGCGCCCTGAAGGGCACGATCGTGGTCGCGCTGGGACGTACCCGTCCGAGGACCCTGGTCATCGCTGGCGCGGTCGCGGCGCTGGTGCTGGGCGGGCTGATCGTCGTGGCGACCGGCGGGGGAGACGGCGGCCCCGACGGGGAGGCGGCGGGCAGTAGCGCGGCGGAGCGCGACGTGCGCACCGATGACGAGGGGTCCGCCGAGTCGGATCCCGATCCGGCCGACCCCGATGGCCGCCCGCTGATCGACGGCGTCGCCAGCCGCCCCACCCCGGGCGGCGCACGCACCGGCACGTCGACGGGCGAGGTCCCCGACGGCGCCGGGGAGACCGAGGGGTCCGACGCGGCGCTCGACGACACGCCGGTGGCGGCGCCACCGGCGACGCCGGAGGTGTCGGCCCCCGACACGCCGCCGGAGCCGACGTCCACGTCGACGGTCGCCCCGGGCTCCTCGACCACGACCGTGGGGTCGAGCACGACGACGACCACCGCGGCGGGGTCGTCGTCGGGCGGTGGCCTGATCGGGGGGCTGTTGGACCTGCTCGGGCTCGGCTGACCGCTCGATCAGGGGCTGTGGAGGCTGTGGCGTCGAGGCGTCAGGCCTCGGCGGCCGAACGCTGCCCGGGCTCATCCGGACGGGTCGTGCGCACGTCGTCGACGTTCACGTTGACCTCGACGACCTTGAGCCCCAGCATCTTCTGGGTCTTGGTGGCCACGTTGGACTGCACCTCGCGGGCGACGTCGAGCACCACGTGCCCGTACTCGACCATGACCGTGACGTCGACGGTGACCTCGTGGCCCTTGACGTCGGCCTTGACGCCCTGGTCGCCCCGCTTGTTGCCGAGCCCGATGCGGTCGCGCACGCTCTCGACGGCCCGCTCGAAGTCGCCGCCCAGGTCGGCGACGCCTGCGACCTCCATGGCGGCCAGTGCCGCCACCTTCTCGACCACCTCGTCGGCGATGTGGATGCGGCCCTTGACCTCGGGGCCCGGGCGGCTCGTCGCCGGGCGCGCGACGTCGCTGCGGGTGTCCGGGCGCTGCGGCGCGAAGCGCGGCGCCGGGTCGGTCGAGGCCGGACCCATCGGGCTCGGTGCGTCCGCCGCCCCCGTCTCACCGGTCGGAGCCAGGTGGGCGCCGTCCGGCCGGGGCGCGACCGGACGCGGAGCGAAGGGTGCCGGGCCGTTGGGCGCCGGCTGGTTCTCGGCCATGAAGTCGGTCACGCTGCCTCCTCGTCGCAACCCGGCCATCCTGGCCGAGGTGTCAAGTGCCGTACCACGCACACGATCCGGTCGGACAAGATGCGGGACGCACCCGTCACGGAGGATCTCCCCATGAAGTACCGCACACTCGGTCGCACCGGTCTCGAGGTCAGCCCGCTGTGCCTCGGCACGATGATGTTCGGCTCGTGGGGCAACCCCGACCACGACGACTCCGTCGCCGTCATCCGATCGGCCATCGACGCCGGGGTGAACTTCATCGACACCGCGGACGTCTACTCGGCCGGCGAGTCGGAGGAGATCCTCGCCAAGGCGATCGCGGGTCGTCGTGACGACCTGGTGATCGCCACCAAGGTCCACGGTTCGATGGGGAGCGACCCCAACCGGTCCGGGAACTCGCGCCGCTGGATCATGCGGGCGGTGGAGGACAGCCTGCGGCGGCTCGGCACCGACTACATCGACCTCTACCAGGTCCACCGTCCCGAACCCCGCACCGACATCGACGAGACGCTCGGCGCGCTCACCGACCTCGTCCGCCAGGGCAAGGTCCGCTGCATCGGCAGCTCGACGTTCCCTCCCTCGGCGGTGGTCGAGGCGCAGTGGACCGCGGAGAAGCGCCAGCGCGAGCGGTTCGTGTGCGAGCAGCCGCCCTACTCGATCCTCGCCCGGGGCATCGAGGCCGAGCTGCTGCCGACCTGCGAGCGCTACGGCATGGGCACGATCGTGTGGAGCCCGCTCGCCGGGGGTTGGCTGTCGGGCAAGTGGCGCAAGGGGGCCGACGGGCTCACGAGCCGCCGTGCCGAGCGCATCCCCGCCCGCTACGACCTGACGCTCCCCGAGAACCAGGCCAAGCTCGACGCGGCCGAGGCCCTGGCCGTCCTCGCCGAGGAGAGCGGCATCAGCCTCGTGCACATGGCCATCGCCTTCACGATCAACCACCCGGCGGTGACCTCCGCGATCATCGGCCCGCGCACGGCGGCGCACCTCGACGGCCAGCTCGGCGCCGCCGACGTGGTGCTGAGCGACGACGTGCTCGACCGGATCGACGAGATCGTGAAGCCCGGCACCAACTTCGGTTGGGCCGATGCCGGCTACGTGCCGCCGGCGGTGGCGAGCTCCTGGCGGCGTCGGCGAGCCCGCCGCTGACCGGCGGGCGTCCGGGCCGGGGAGCGTCCGCCGTTAGGGTGACGGACATGGCCAAGCCCGACGTGACCATCCCCCCGACCGCGCCGCCGGCCGAGCTCGTCATCGACGACATCGTCGTCGGCGACGGCGCCGAGGCGTCTGCCGGCGACGACGTGGAGGTCCACTACGTCGGCGTGGCCTGGTCGAGCGGCCAGCAGTTCGACGCCTCGTGGGATCGTGGCGACACGTTCGGCTTCCGCCTCGGCGCCGGCCAGGTCATCGCCGGGTGGGACCAGGGCGTGCAGGGCATGAAGGTCGGCGGTCAGCGCCGCCTGACGTTGCCGCCGCAGCTGGCCTACGGTTCCCGCGGCGCCGGCGGGGTGATCGGCCCGGACGAGACGCTCGTCTTCGTGGTCGATCTCGTCGGCGTCGGCTGAGCCTGCGCCGCCCGCGGCCGCCGGATCGGTCAAGATGGGCGCCATGCCGCCTCGTCGCAGCTCCCTCTCCCTCCCCTTGCTCGCAGGGCTCGTGGGTGCGGTCGCCATCGGGGGTTGCGTGCAGGCCGACGTACCGGAGTCCCTGCCCGGGCCGACGACCGCGACGACGGAGGCCCCCGCGGCGCCGGAGCCCGAACCCGACTGCGGCGACCCGGTCGCCAGCCTCCGGCCCGCCGGGCCCGCCACCACGGACGTGCCGGCCGGCAGCTACATGGCCGAGATCAGATCTCGGGGCCACCTGCGCGTCGGGGTCGACACCGGCACGCTGCGTCTGTCCGCCATCGACCCGCTCACCGGCGACTTCGAGGGCTTCGACGTCGAGATCGCTCGCGAGGTCGGCGTCGCCCTGTTCGGCGATCCCACCGCCGTCACCTACATCGGCATCCCGAGCAGCGACCGGGTGGACGCCCTGGTGGAGGGACAGGTCGATCTCGTCGCCTCCGCCTTCACGCCGACGTGCAGCCGGCGGGAGCAGATCGAGTTCTCCACCGACTACTACACGTCGACCCAGGACGTGCTCCTGCGCGACGACGATGAGGCCGAGTCGGTCACCGACCTGGCCGACCGCCGGATCTGCGCCTCGGCCGGCACGACGACGCTGGCCAACATCGCCGAGCTGCCCGCTCCCGCGCCGACCCCCGTGCCGGCCGCCCAGCGCGCCGACTGCCTGGTGATGCTCCAGCAGGGCGAGGTCGACGGCATGTCGACCAACGACACGATCCTCGCCGGGTTCAACGCGCAGGACCCGAACCTGCGCATCCTCGACGCGAACCTCAGCTCCGAGCCGACCGCACTCGGGCTGCCCCAGGGCCACGACGAGTGGGTGCGCTACGTCAACGCGGTGCTCGACGACGTCCGCACCTCGGGGCGCTGGCAGCAGCACTACGAGGACTGGCTGGCCGATCTGCTCGGTCCGAGCGAGGGCCCACCCGCCCCGACCTACGTCGATTGATGCCGGGCAGGGCATGATCGAAGGCCCATGCCCGTGACCCTCGCCGACCACCTGCCCCGCCCCGGCCTGGGGGGCACGGCCGACCCCGACGACGTCCTCGACGCCTTCACGACGTGGGCCACCGAGCGCGGCCTGACGCTGTACCCCGCGCAGGAGGAGGCGGTGCTCGAGATCTGCTCGGGTGCCAACCTCGTCCTCGGCACCCCCACTGGTTCCGGGAAGTCGCTGGTGGCGCTCGCCGCCCACGCCGCCGCGCTGGCCGACGGGCGGCGCACGTTCTACACGGCGCCGATCAAGGCGCTCGTGTCGGAGAAGTTCTTCGACCTGTGCCGCGAGCTCGGCTCCGACCGGGTGGGCATGCTCACCGGCGACGCCGCGGTCAACGCGTCGGCGCCGGTGATCGTCTGCACCGCCGAGATCCTGGCCAACATGGCGTTGCGCGGTGGCGACCGCGCGGACGTCGGCCAGGTGGTGATGGACGAATTCCACTACTACGCCGACCCGGACCGCGGCTGGGCCTGGCAGGTCCCGCTGCTCACCCTCCCGCAGGCGCAGTTCGTGCTCATGTCGGCCACGCTCGGCGACACCCGGCGGTTCGAGACCGAGCTGACCGAGCGCACCGGCCGCCCGACCGCGGTGGTGCGCCACGCCACGCGGCCCGTGCCGCTCGAGTTCGAGTACCGCAACACGGCGCTGCACGAGACGATCGACACCTTGCTCGCCACCGATCGGGCGCCGGTCTACGTCGTCCACTTCACGCAGCAGTCGGCGGTCGAGCGGGCCCAGTCGCTGATGAGCGTCAACATGTGCTCGCGGGCGGAGAAGGACGCGATCGCCGACGCCATCGGCGACTTCCGCTTCGGCCCGGGCTTCGGCCGGTCGCTGGCGCGCTACGTGCGCCACGGCATCGGCGTGCACCACGCCGGCATGCTGCCGAAGTACCGCCGGCTGGTCGAGCGCCTCGCCCAGGAGGGCCACCTCAAGGTCATCTGCGGCACCGACACCCTGGGGGTCGGAATCAACGTGCCGATCCGCACCGTGCTGTTCACCCAGCTCTGCAAGTTCGACGGCAGCGCCTCCCGGCTGCTGTCCGCACGCGAGTTCCACCAGATCGCCGGGCGGGCCGGGCGGGCCGGGTTCGACACGGTCGGCCACGTGTGGGCGCAGGCGCCCGAGCACGTCATCGAGAACGAGCGGGCTGTGGCGAAGGCCGGCGACGATGCGAAGAAGCGTCGCAAGATCGTGAAGCGCAAGGCGCCGACCCGTGGCTACGTCCCGTGGAACGAGGAGACGTTCACCCGGATGGCCGCGGCGCCGCCCGAGCCGTTGACGTCGAGCTTCGGGGTGTCGCACGCCATGCTGCTCAACGTCTTGGACCGGCCGGGCGACGGCTGCGAGGCGATGAAGCGGCTGCTGCTCGACAACCACGACCCGCGGCCGACCCAGCGGGGCCACATCCGGCGGGCGATCGGCATGTACCGGTCGCTGCTCGGCGGCGGGGTGATCGAGCGGCTCGACGAGCCGGACTCCGACGGGCGGCTCGTGCGGGTCACGGTCGACCTGCAGATCGACTTCGCCCTGAACCAGCCGCTGTCGCCGTTCGTCCTCGAAGCGGTCGAGCACCTCGACCGCGACTCGGAGACCTACCCGCTCGACGTGCTGTCCGTGGTCGAGTCGGTGCTGGAGAACCCGGGCACCGTCCTGCGGGCGCAGCTCGACCGCCTGCGCACCGAGACGATCGAGCGGCTCAAGCGCGAGGGCGTCGAGTACGAGGAGCGCATGGCCGAGCTCGACAAGCTCGAGCACCCCAAGCCGCTGCGGGACTTCACCTACGAGCTGTTCAACGACTACGCCACGCGGCACCCGTGGGTGGCCGACCACACGATCCGGCCGAAGTCGGTGGCCCGCGACCTGTTCGAGCGGGCGATGACCTTCACCGACTACGTCCAGCTCTACGGTCTCGCCCGCTCCGAGGGGCTGGTGCTGCGCTACCTGACCGACGCCTACAAGGGCCTCGTCCAGAACGTGCCGGAGGACGCCAAGACCGACGACCTGCTCGACGTGACCGAATGGCTCGGCGAGCTGGTGCGCCAGGTCGACTCGAGCCTGCTCGACGAGTGGGAGCAGCTCCGCCATCCCGAGCCCGAGACCGAGGGCGACCCGTACGCCGAGCTGGGTGTCGCGGTGGCGGTCGAGCCCGAGCTGGTGCACCCGGCCGACCACACCCCCGCGGGGGTCACGGCCAACACCCGGGCGTTCCGCCTGATGGTGCGCAACGAGCTGTTCCACTGGGTCGAGCTGCTGTCGCGCCGCGCCTACGCCGATCTCGCCGAACGCCTGCCGACGCGGGCGTGGACGGCGGAATCCATCGCGGCGGCGATGGCGGGCTACTGGGAGGCCCACGACGCCGTCGGCATCGGGGCGGATGCCCGCAGCGCGGCGCTGCTCCGGCTCGACGAGGACGCGGGGGAGGGGGAGTGGCGGGCCCGCCAGGCTCTCGACGACCCCGCCGGTGACCGCGACTGGGCCGTCCACGCCCGCGTCGACCTCGCCGCCTCCGACGAGGAGGGCCGCGCGGTCCTCGACCGGGTGGCCATCACCCCCTGACTGTCCGCCTCCACGGATTTTCTGCGCGGTTCTGGTCGCTGGAGCGACCAGAACCGGGGGCAGAATCGCGGACTCAGCCGGTCGCGGCGAGCACGGCCTCGGCGGAGGCGACCAGCAGCGCGGAGTCGGTCACGCTCTGGAACCCGACCGAGAAGGGGGTCGGCGCCTCGAACACCGTGATCGTCGAGGTCCCGTTGGCCGTGGTGATGAGGGTCGATGCCGGCAGGTCGCCCGCGTCGAAGTCGGTCGTGACCGTGCCGCCCTGATCCTCGGTCGACGAGGTGTACATGTCGATGATCTCGTCCACGCTGCCGGCGAACGTCAGGGTGGAGACGATCATCTCGCCCCGGTCGTAGGCACAGCCCCGGATGGCGTACACGCCGACGTCGAAGCTCGCCGTGTCGTTGCCGCCACTGTCGGCCAGCTCCACGCCGGCGGGAGTGGCCGCCACCGCCGCGTCGACGAAGGTGCACGGGTCGGGCGGTTCGGGCGACTCGGGCATGCCGACCTCGCCCATCGCCTCCTCGGGGTCGAAGCCGCACTCGGCGGTGGCGTAGTCGCTCAGCCGCTCGCCGGCCGCGTCGACGTCCTCGTCGGTGGCCGGCACCCCCGCCAACGCGCCCTCGATGGCCGCGGGATCGTCCAGGTCCACCGCCTCGAGTGCCCCGAGCAGGTCGCGCGTCCAGCCGTTGACGACGGTGACGTCGTCGACCAGAGCCTCGGGTGCGGACATCTCGGCCGCGACCCCGGCCTCGCCCAACGGCCCCTCGACGACCGTCCGGACCCCGTCGAGGTCCTCGCCGAACAGAGCGGTCATCAGCGCCGCGGACTCGGTGACGACCGTTTCGAGGTCGGTGCAGAAGTCGCCCCCGTCGCCTGCCGATGCCGCCTCGGGCGATCTGTCACCGCCGGTATCGGCAGCGGGCTCGGTCGACGCGTCGTCGTCACCGTCGCTGCCGCACGCTGCCAGCACGAGCGCCAGCGCCACCGCCGTACCCATTGCCAAACGTCGTCTCATCCGCCGTCCTCCTGTTGCGCCGTGGCTGACCGGTCGCCCGCGGGGCGCCGCTCATCGTCCTGTCGTCGACATCGTGGGGGTCTATGGGCGGCGAGGCATCAGTAGGTCGGTACTGAAGTCCGACCGTCGTCGGGATCATCGACGCCCATCGCCCGGGCGAGTTTGCGCTCGCCGATGGCGAGCAGCGGGGCGACTGCCGCAATGTCGATCGCCAGCTCAGCGGCGATCTCGGCGTGCTCCCGACCCGCATCCGCCATCCGCAGCGCCCGGGTGTACGGAGCCGCCAACGTGTCCAAGGCCTCGTCGCGCTCCACGCATCGACCCTACGGAACGCTGCGGTGGCCATCGTCAGTAGGTCGGTACTGCATGATGGACGTCATGCCGCAGGCGGACCTGCAACCGGCCGGGCGCGAGTGGCCCCTGATCGGGCGTGCCGAGGAGCTCGATCACCTGCGTCGCGCCCGCGCGGAAGGCACGGCGGCCGTCGTGGTCGGCGCGGCACCTGGCGTGGGTCGCAGCCGCCTCGCGGCAGAGGCATTGGCCGCGGCACGTGCCGAGCGGTGGACGGGCGAGCGCGTCGACGGCGCCAACGCCACGGCCTCGATACCGTTCGGGGCGGTCGCCCACCTCGTCCCCGAGGGCCTCGGGGGCCGCGACGGACCGCGCGATCCGCTCGGCGTGTTGCTCGCCACGGCCGACGACGTGCGGTCTCGAGCGGCCCGGCGCCCGCTGATGATCGTGGTCGACGACGCCGACCTCCTCGACGAGGCATCGTTGGCCCTGGTCCGCCGCCTGGTCGGCACACCGTCGACGTTCGTCCTGCTGACGGTGCGCAGCGACGTGGCGGCACCGGCGCCGGTCGTGAGCCTGTGGAAGGACGGCCACGCCGAGCGCGTCGAGCTCCAGGCGTTGAGCCGGGCCGAGACGTACCAGTTGGCCACGCTCGCGCGTGACGGCGACCTCGACCCGGCGCGGCAACGTTGGCTGTGGGACCACAGCCTGGGCAACCCTCTGTTCCTGCGGGAACTCCTCACGGTCGACCCCGCGGGTTCGGGCCCCGTGCCCGACCTGCGCGCGGCACCGGGGCCGCGCCTGGCGGCCCTGGTTCGGCACCGCCTGGGCGAGCTCACGGACGACGAACGGACCGTCCTCGAGGCGCTCGCAGTGGGCGGACCGCTTCCCTCGTCCGCCATCGGGCGGCTGGCGCCGGTGTCGGCCGTCGGGTCGCTCGCCGCTCGGGGCCTGGTCGACGAACGCGACGACGGCGTCGACCCGACACTGGTCCTCGCTCATCCGGCCTACGACGTCGTGCTGCGCGACCGCATGCCCACCGGCCGCGCTCGCGCGCTGCGCCAGGACCTGCTCGACGCGCTCACCACCACCGGCGCGTCCACGCGCACCGCCGTGCGGGTCGCCACGCTTGCCCTCGACCAAGGCGTCGACGTCGACACCGATCAACTCGTGGTCGCGGCGCGCTACGCCCAGGCGGCCTTCCCCCAGGCGCTGGCCGAACGCCTGCCCGCGGGTGGCGCCCGCGTCGACGCTCTCACGACGACGGTCGCCGCGGGCGAACCGTCGGCGCGGCCATCGCCGCACGACCTCGCCCTCGCCGAGCGGTTGGCCGGCGCCGCCTGGGACGCGGACCGTTCCCTGTCGGCGGGCCTGGCCCTCACGACCGTGCTGGTGGCGCGAGGGTGCCGCGACGACGCGGCCGCGCTCACCGCCGAACTCGGACCGCTGGCGACCACCGTGACCGAGCGGGTGCAGGTCGCGCTGGCCCGCGCAGCGCTGCACTTCTGGGTGCTCGGCGAGGCGGACACCGCCTGCAGCATCCTGGACGCCGCGGATCGCGACGCGGTGGACGCGGCGTCACGGGGGCGCTTGCGGCGCCTTCGAGCCGGCATCGCGCTGAACGTGGGGCGCGTGCACGAGGCCGCCGACCTGGCCGTCGGCCTGATCGACACCGGTGGCGACGACGCGCGATCCACCCCGCTCGCCGCCCTGGCGGCGGCCACAGGCACCGCGGCGCTGGCGCTCGGCGGCCGGCCGGACGACGCGATCTCGCTGGCCGACCGGTTCGTCCCCACGGCGTTGGCACACACCGAGGAGATCCCCGAGGTGGTCGGCCAGCTCATGCTCGGGCGCCTGTTCGCGACGCGCGTGCTCGGGCGCCTCGCCGAGGCCGAGCAGATCGCGTACATGTGCCACCAACCCGCCGTCGAGCAAGGCTCGCTGTCGGGCATGGCTGTCTTCACCGCCGTGCTCGGGCAGCTCGCCCTCGACCGGGGCCAGCCCGCCGTGGCTGCCCGTCGCCTCGGCGAGGCGGATGTGCTCCTCGCCGAGTACGACAGCTACGGCTACCGACCATGGGTTCTCGCCTACCTGGCGATGGCGCACGCGCTCACCGGCGATGTCGACGCGGCGCACGACGCCCGCGACCTCATGCGGACCACGACCACGCAGCCGCGCTACTTCGATGCGGACCTGGAGCTCGCCGAGGCCTGGTGCCACGCCGCGGACGGGGGAATCGACGCCGCTGTCGTCGCCGCGTCGCGAGCCGCCGCGCAGGCATGCGCCGGCGGGCTGGCCCCGTTCGAGGCGGGCGCGCTCCACGCGCTCGTACGGTTCGGCCGGCCGGCGGGGGCGGTGACACGCCTGGGGGAGCTGGCGGCGGCGGCGGCCAGCCCGGTGACCGCCCGCTACGCCGACCACGCGGCGGCGGCCGCCGCCGGGGATGGTGCAGCTCTCGACGAGGTGTCCGTCGCGTTCGAGGACGCCGGCGCGCTGCTCCTGGCCGCCGAGGCCGCCGCGCAGGCGGGCGGGGCACACCACCGTGCGGGAGCGGGGTCGCGGGCACGCCGCTCGACCGGCCGCGCCCAGCAGCTCGTGCGGGCGTGCCGCGGTGCAACGTCGCCGGCGCTGAGGTCGACCGAACGGGTGCCGGCTTTGACCGCCCGCGAGCACGAGGTCGCCGGCATGGCGGCGCGGGGCATGACCAGCCGCGCGATCGCCGAACGCCTGGTGGTCTCGCCCCGAACGGTCGAGAGCCACCTCTATCGCATCTTCGCCAAGCTGGGGGTCAGCGACCGCGCCGAGCTGGCGGACGTCCTCTGACCCCGCACTGCCCCCGAGCGTTTTCTGCGCGGTTCTGGTCGCTGGAGCGACCAGAACCGGGGGCAGAATCGCGGACTCGCCACAACGCGGAGGGCGGTCAGCTGCCGAAGTCCCAGCCCTTGTCGAGAGTGCGGTAGCGGGCGAGGACGTTCTTCGCCATGAGGATGCGGTGCACCTCGTCCGGTCCGTCGGCCAGGCGCAACGTGCGCGCGCCCTGGTACATCGCCGCCAGCGGCAGGTCGCCGCTCACGCCGGCCGCTCCCCACACCTGGATGGCGCGGTCCACCACCCGGTGGAACGCGGCCGGCACGAAGACCTTGATCGCCGAGATGTCGGTGCGGGCGTCCTGGCCCGCCGCCATCTTCTCGGCGCAGTTGATGGTCATCAGGCGGGCGGATTGCACGTCCATGTACGAATCGGCGATGAAGCCCTGGACGAACTGCTTCGTCTCGAGTGGCCCGCCGTGCACCTCCCGGGTCAGGGACCGTTCGACCATCAGGTCGAACGCCCGCCACATGGCGCCGAGCGAGTTCATGCAGTGGTACACCCGCCCGGCCCCGAGGCGGTCCTGGGCCGCCTGGTGGCCCGACCCACGCGCACCGAGCGCGTTGTCGAGCGGCACGCGCACGCCGTCGTAGATGATCTCGCAGTGGTCGCTCTCGCGGCCCCAGACGTCGATGCCCCGCACGATCTCCACCCCCGGGGTGTCGGTGGGGACGATGATCTGCGTCATCGCCGCGTTGCGGTCGGCGCCGCCGTCGACCTCCTCGGTGCGGCACATGACGATGAAGAAGTCGGCCCGCTTGCCGTTGGAGGTGAACCACTTGTGGCCGTCGATCACCCACTCGTCGCCGTCGCGCCGGGCGGTGGTCTTGAGCGAGCGGGGGTCGGAGCCGGGCTGGTCGGGCTCGGTCATCGAGAAGCCCGACTGCATCGTCCCGTCGATGAGGGGGAGGAGCCAGCGCTGCTTCTGCTCGTCGGTGCCGTACTTGACGAGGATCGACTGGTTCCCACTGTTGGGGGCCACGACGCCGAACAGCGACGCCGCCCCGACCGCGTAGGACAGCACCTCGTACATGTAGGCCAGTTCGAGGAAGTCGAGCCCGGCACCGCCGTATTCGGCCGGCAGGTGGGGCGCCCACAGCCCGGCCTGGCGCACCTTGTCCTGCACCGCGGCGCGCAGCTCGCGGGACCGGGCCCGATCGTCGTCGGTGAGGCGGGTGGTCGGTCGCTGCTCCGCCCAGATCATGTTCTCGTGGGGGAGGATCTCCCGGTTGACGATCTCGGCGGTGAGGGCGCGGACCTCGTTGATGCGTTCGGAGACGGTCGGGATCGGTTGAACGTTCATCTGCAGCACGCGTGGCTCCTTCAGGTGGCTGTCGGTCACGCTAGGGAACCAGCGGGACCGGTCGACAGGGCCAAAGGTCCACGATGATGCAAACGCATCACCTGATCGATCACGTGCATGATGAGTCGCTCCATCCCAGGCGTTCCGTGTGTTGACGTTCACGTCCGGCGAGATCCTCCGTCACAGAGCGAACGAAGTGTGCTTGACTACGCACGCCGAGTGAGGCGGGTGGGCAGGCGTCGATGACGTCCCACATCCATGGGGGGAACCATGATCACCACCAGGCCCGGCCGTACGCTCGCCGTCGCGGCACTCGCGATCGGCGGCCTCGCGGCCTCCGCGCTACCCGCGTCGGCGTCGCCCGATGGGGTGGATGCACCATCCCAGGCGACCGACACCTACATCGTGACGCTGGAGCCGACCAGCGCCGACGTCACCGCCAAAGCGGAGGCGCAGCTCGACGTCCAGGGCGCGGCGGCCGCCGAACCGGAGCAGGTCTTCGAGGAGGCCATCCAGGGCTACACGGCAGAGCTGACGGCGACCCAGGCGCGTGCTCTCGCCGCGGATCCCCAGGTGGCGGCCGTCGAGCGCGACCAGATCATGCACGCCTTCGACACGCAGTCGAACGCGCCGTGGGGTCTCGACCGCATCGACCAGCGGCCACTGCCCCTGTCGCGGTCCTACACGTGGACGGCCACCGGCCAAGGCGTCACCGCCTACGTGATCGACACCGGCATCCGCACCAGCCACGCCGACTTCGGTGGGCGCGCGACGTCCGGCTACGACGTCGTCGACGGTGGTGCCGCGGACGACTGCAACGGGCACGGCACCCATGTCGCATCGACCATCGGGGGCACCACCTACGGCGTCGCCAAGCGGGCGACGCTCGTCGCGGTCCGGGTGCTCAACTGCCAGGGGAGCGGCTCGACCTCTGGCATCATCGCCGGCATCGACTGGGTCGTCGGCCACCACCAGGGCGGTCAGCCGGCGGTCGCCAACCTCAGCCTCGGCGGTGGGGCGAGCACGGCGCTCGACAACGCCATCGCCCGGCTGACCGCGGACGGCGTCAGCGTGGCCGTGGCCGCAGGCAACAGCAATGCCGACGCGTGCAACGTGTCGCCGGCCCGGGCGCCGTCGGCCATCACCGTCGCCGCCAGCACGAGCAGCGACGCGCTGGCGTCGTTCTCGAACCGTGGCAGCTGCATCGACGTCATCGCACCCGGCAACCAGATCCCCGGGGCGTGGTCGACCAGCAACACCGCCACCAACACGATCAGCGGCACGTCGATGGCCGCGCCACATGCGGCCGGCGCGGCTGCGAAGGTGCTGCAGCAGAACCCGGGTGCGACGCCCGCGTCGGTGGCCAACACCGTGACGGGCTCCGCCACCCCCAACGTGATCTCCGGCACGGCCGGATCGTGCTGGTGGTTCTGGTGCACGCCGGCCACGCCCAACCGACTGCTCCACAGCAACCTCTGACGGGCCACCTCACGCCCTGACAGGCGCGCAGCGCGGGTCCGGCCGGGGTCGACGGTCGGACCCGTCGGCGCGTCCGCGCGTCCGCGGGGACGTCGAGGCGCCCGCCCCGAGCGGTGGGCGCCCCTGGGGGGACACCACTGGCTCTGCCGTTGCACGTACTGTGCCGGGCATGAGCGAACAGGAACCCCCCGCCGACCGGCCTCTCCCGCCACAAGGCGGCTCGCCCCCGGGCAACCCGCCGCCACCCGGCCAGCAGGGCGCCCCCGGTGGGCAGTGGCAGCAGCCAGGTCAGTATCCGCCCGGCGCCCAGTACCCGCAGGCCGGTCAGTGGCAGCAGGGCGGCGCCGTTCCGCCCTCGATCGGCGGTCCCTTCTACAGCCCCGGGCTCGTCATCCTGCTCACGATCGTGACCTGCGGCATCTGGGGCGCCGTGTGGAGCTACCGCACCGGCGAGGACCTGAAGCAGTACAACAACGACGGCCTCGGCGGCGTGCTCAACCTCGTCATCTTCATCCTGCTGTCGGTCGTGCTCATGTTCACGATCCCGATGGAGATCGAGAAGATGTACCAGCGTGACGGCCGCGAGAGCCCGGTCAGCCCGCTGCTCGGCCTGTGGTTCCTGCTGCCGCTCATCGGCAACATCATCTGGTACCTCAAGGTGCAGGAGTCGCTCAACGACTTCTGGCTCAGCAAGGGCGCCCAGGCCGCCTGATCGGGGAGCGCCGCCCCGCCACCTCGGCCGGGCCTTCAGGCTCGTACGGCGGTAGGACGGAACAGCTCGTCCCAGCGGGCGTCGAGGCGCTCGATCGCCTCCGGTAGCGGCCGGGCGACCAGCCGTGTCTCGTCGTCGCGACTCGGGCCGTCGTCGACCACGAGGTCGAGGTCGCGCAACTTGGCGACCGCGTGATCGACCTGGAAGTCGATGGTCAGCTCACATGTCTCCGCCAGCCAGCGCTCGACGACCGCGTCGAGCCTGGCCGGGGTCAGCGGCTCGGGTGCGGCGAGCAGATGGCGGTAGGCGAGGAGCACCTCGATCGTCCCCTGCTGCTCGGCGGCGTCGAGCAGCGAGTGCAGCACGCCGGGGCCGTCGGCGATCGTGCGGAAGTACAGGCTCTCGGACAGGGTCTTCAGGTAGGTCAGGCGCCGGTTCTTGAGCTTGGTCCACTGGCGCAGCAGGAAGCCGCCCAACGTCACCACGCCCCCGAACAGCACGACCAGCGCGCCCTGGTCGAGGCGGGGCTGGTCGTCCCGCAGCCCGAGCCAGGCCGCCACCAGCACGAACATCATGCCGAGGGTGGGGAGCAGCTTGGTGGACAGCACCGCCACCCCGGACGCGACGGCGGGCACGCCGACGATCAGCGAGTCGATGCGACGCATGCGCACGCGGGCCGAGGGCAGCAACATCTCGATGTCGGCGCGGGGAACGTCACGGAACTGCTTGAGCGCGACGTGCCCCGGCACCAGGCCCCGCGCCGCGGGATCGATGCCCCGCTCGGCGAACCAGCCGGCCTGCCGGACCCGGGTGTGGACCACGACCCGCTTGTCGACCATCACCTCGTGCTGCGTCGTGCGCAGCCCACCCCAGTGGGTGCGATCGACCACGGCCCGCCGGCTGCCGCGCCGGTGGACCAGCACGGCGCCGTAGGGCTCGAGGTCGACCTCCAGTCGTAGGGGCAGGGATGACTCTTTCCGCATCGCCTCGTCGAGTTGGGTGGGGCTCATCTCGATGTACTTGGCGTCGGCCAGCAGCGCCTCGAGGTCGTGCTCGACCACGGCCGCGGCGTCAGGATCGTCGGGCGCGTCCTCCCAGGCGTCGGTCAGCTGACGCGCCCGGTCGTGGAACACCACGTGACGCTGAATCGAGACGAGCCGGCTGAGCAGGAGGAAGTCGTCGTGGTCGGTGCTGGGGGCTCCGGCGGGTGCCACCTCGGCGAGCGCCCCCGCGAGCGAGGTCACCGACCGGGGGATGTAGTGCTGTGCTCGTTCGCCCATCCGTCCACGCTAGGTGCCCCGCGGGGTGGTCGAGCCTGCTCAGGCGCCGGTGCCGACCAGAAGCTTGGCGCGGAACAGGTCGAGCACCCGATCGAGCGCGATCCGGGTGGGTTGGCCGGGCTCGTCGACGAGGTGCTCGGTCAGCACGGAGTGCGGTGTCATGGCGGCGTCGGGGTTCGCGTCGTCGTCGTCGATCTCGATCGCGACGAACGCGTCGCCGAGCTGCTTTGCGAGGAACTCGAAGCGCTCGGCGGGCACCAGCCTGTCGCCCCGGAAGCGCAGGCCCAGCACCTCCAGGCCTCCGACTGCGCAGCGGTCCTTCACGACGTCGAGCTCGTCGGGCGAGATGTCGATCGACCGCTTCGCCTTCGCTGTGAGCCCCAGGGGCATGGACGGCTGCGACAGCACCGGCGCGAGCATCCGCTCGTCGGTGGCCATGGCCAGGGCGAAGCCGCCGGTGAAGCACATGCCGACCGCCCCGACGCCCGGTCCTCCGCACCGCGCGTGCTCGTCGGCCGCGAGCGCTCGCAGCCAGGACACCACCGGCGACGTGCGTCCGGTGGCGAGCACGGTGAACTCCCGGCTGATGCAGGCCGGCGCGAGCGATGACAGCGCGTAGGCGGCGCCTCTGGCCCGGCCACCGTGGTCGGGATCGCGGCCGGGCTGCCCGAACAGGTGCGGCATCACCGCGGTGCAGCCGATGGCCGCGACCCGATCGGCGAACGCGATGACCTTGGGGGTGATGCCCGGGATCTCGGCGATGACGATGACCGCGGGGCCGGTGCCCTTGCGGAACACCGTGCGGGCCTTGCCCTCGTGGGTGAAGGTGGTGCGCTCGTAGTCGTGCAGATCGTGGTCGGCCACGCCCGCACGCTAGTGGTGGTGCCCGTTGCCCGGCCCGGGGACGAACTGACCGCTCATCTGGGTAAGGTGCGGCCGCGCGGGCACCACGATCGGGAGGATCGATCCATGCCCGTACGCACAGCCTCCGCCCGCTGGGAGGGCGGTCTCCGCCAGGGGAACGGCACGATGCGCCTGGGGAGCGGCGCCTTCGAGGGTGCCTACTCGTTCTCGTCGCGCTTCGAGGACGGCACCGGCACCAACCCCGAGGAGCTGATCGGCGCCGCCCATGCCGGGTGCTTCTCGATGGCGCTGTCGCTCGGCCTCGAGCAGGCCGGCCACCCGCCGACCTCCGTCGAGACGACGGCCGAGGTGCACTTCGGCAAGGCGGACAGCGGGTTCGAGATCTCGCGCGTCGATCTGCACTGCACCGCCACCGTCCCCGGGATCGACGACGCCACCTTCCAGGCGCAGGCCGCCACCGCCAAGGCGGGGTGCCCGGTGTCGAAGGCGTTGGCCGGCGTGGACATCACGCTGGACGCCCAGCTGGTCAACTGAGCGTGGGTTCCCGGACGGCGGCCAGCGCCTTGCGGATGCGCTGCTCGCTGACCGGGCGCGATGTGCCGAGGGTCTGCGCGAACGAGCTGACCCGCAGCTCCTCGAGCATCCAGCGCACCTCCACCACCTCCGGCGCCGACCGCCGCCCCCGGGGGAGCGCCTCGACGAGACGGGCGTAGTCCGTCTCGAGCGCCCGCACCGCGTCCATGAGGGCCCGGTCGCGCTCGGGGCGCTCGCCCACCTTGGCGAGGCGGACCCGCACACCCTCGAGGTAGCGGCCGACGTCGCGCAGGCGGGTCAGGCCGGTGGCCGCGACGAAGCCCGGCCGCACGAGAGCCCGGACTTGGGCGCGCATGTCGTCGACCGCGGGCTGCAACCGGGCCGGTCGGGGGGCGTCGAGCCGATGCTCGAGCGCCACGGCTGCGGCCACGAGGTCGGCCGCCAGGGCCGCTGTCCCACCGGCCAGCGCGGCGAGCCTGTCCCGGGCCGACGCCGCGAGCTCCGCGAAGCCTTCCTCGTCCCAGGCCGGCCCGCCGTGGGTGGCGATGATGCGGTCGGCGGCCGCGGTCACGCAGTCGTCGGCCAGGTCGCCGATGCTCGGAACGTGTGCGGTCGCGGCCGCCAGGGCGGGCACCGCCCGCAGACGGCGCTCGGCGTCGCGTCGCGCCGCGGGCGCGCCCAGCGCCAGGAGGCGGCGGGTGCCGGTCCACATCGCCCGGGTCTGGTCGTCGGCCGACGCCATCACCCGCAGGGCGACCGTCTCGCCCTCGTCGATCAGCGCCGGGTAGCCGCGGACCGGCTGCCCCCCGGAGGTCACCTCGACCGTGCGGGGCAGCGTGCCGACGTCCCAGCTCTGCAGGCCCCGCCGCTCGATCGAGGGTGCGGCGTCGGCGACGGCACGGCGGACGCGCCCGCCGAGGCGGGTCCGCAGCGCGGCCAGGTCGCGGCCGCTCGCCACCTCGTCGCCGGCGCCGTCGGTGATGCGGAACCGCACGAGCAGGTGGGGCGGCACCTTGCCGAGGTCGAAGTCGTCGCCGGCGACCGCCTCGCCCGACAGCGTGGCGAGCCGCCGCGCCAGCACCTCCAGCAACGGTCCGTCGGCGGGCGAGATGCCCGCCAGGGCTTCGCGGGCGCGGTCCGGGGCGGGGACCAGGCGGCGGCGCACCGACTTGGGCAGCGCGCGGATGAGCGCGGTCACGAGGTCGAGGCGGTGCCCCAACACCTGCCAGTCGAACCCACCCGCGTCGACCTGGTTGAGGACCGCGAGCGGGATGTGGACAGTCACCCCGTCGTCCGGCGCCCCCGGGCCGAACGTGTAGGACACGTCGAACGCGAGCTCGCCCTGGCGCCACGTCGTGGGGAAGGCCTCGCCGTCCACGGCTTCGGCTTCGGGGTCGACGATGTCGCCGAGGCCGAAGGTCAGCAGATCGGGCTCGGTGCGGCGGGCCTGCTTCCACCAGCGGTCGAAGTGGCGGGCCGAGGTGACCTCGTCGCCGACGCGGGCGTCGAAGAAGGCGACGAGCCGGTCGTCGGTGACGAGCAGATCGCGCCGGCGGGTGCGCTCCTCCAGGTCCCGCACCTCGTCGAGCAGCGCGCGGTTGGCGGCGACGAAGGCGTGCTGCGTGCGCCAGTCGCCCTCCACGAGGGCGTGCTCGATGAACATCTGCCGGGCGAGGGCGGGGTCGACGCGCCCGAGCTGCACACGTCGGCCGTCGACGATCGGCAGGCCGTAGAGGGTCACCCGCTCGGTGGTGGTCGCCGAACCGCGGCGGGCGTCCCACCACGGCTCCCCGTAGGTGCGCCGCACCAGGTGCTCGGCTGCCGGCTCGAGCCACTCGGGCTGGATGCGGGCCACCATGCGCGCCCAGAGCCGGTTGGTCTCCACCAGCTCGCCGGCCATCACCCAGGCGGGGGTGCGGCGGTGCAACACCGACCCCGGCGCGATCGTGAAGTGCGCCTGGCGGGCGCCGACGTGGTCTTTGGTCGTGCGGTCGTACATGCCGACGTGGGAGAGCATCCCGGCGAGCAGGGCCCGGTGGATGCGCTCGGCGTCCGCCGGCTGGTCGTTGCGGCGCAGGCCGAGCTCACGGGCGACCTCGCGCAGCTGACGCACCAGGTCCTGCCACTCGCGCACCCGCACGTGGTTGATGTGCTCGGCGCGGCACATCCGCCGGAACTGGCTGGACCCGCGGGCGCGCTGCTCCCTCTCGAGGTGGCGCCACAGGTTGAGCACCGCCATGAAGTCGGAGTCCGGGTCCGCGAAGCGGGCGTGGAGCTCGTCGGCCTCGGCTTGGGCCTCGGACGGGCGCTCCCGCACGTCCTGGATCGACAGCGCCGCCGCGATGACCAACACCTCGCGCACGCAGCCCTGCTCGCCCGCCTCGAGGATCATGCGCCCGAAGCGGGGGTCGATCGGCAGCCGGGCGAGTCGCCGTCCGACCGGGGTGAGCCGACGGTCGGCACCCCGACCGCCGATCGCGGTGCCGGGGTCCATCGCGCCCAACTCGACCAGCAGGGCGACCGCATCGCGGACGGCGTGGGCGTCGGGTGGGTCGACGAAGGGGAACGACTCGACGTCGCCCAGCCCCAGGGCCGTCATCTGCAGGATGACCGACGCCAGGTTGGTGCGGAGGATCTCGGGCTCGGTGAACTCGGGCCGGGCGTCGAAGTCCTCTTCGCTGTAGAGGCGGATGCAGATGCCGGGGGCGACGCGGCCGCAGCGCCCCGCCCGCTGGTTGGCCGATGCCTGGCTCACCGGCTCGATCGGCAGGCGCTGCACCTTGGTGCGGCGGTTGTAGCGGGAGATGCGGGCGGTGCCCGGATCGACGACGTAGCGCACCCCCGGCACGGTGATCGAGGTCTCGGCCACGTTGGTGGCGAGGACGATGCGCCGGCCCTTGTGGGGTCGAAAGGCGCGCTGCTGCTCGGCGGCCGACAGCCGGGCGTACAGCGGCAGCACCTCGGTGCCCGGCATGTTGGCGTCGTTCAGCGCGGTGGCCGTGTCGCGGATCTCGCGCTCGCCGCTGAGGAACACGAGGATGTCGCCGGGGCCCTCGCGACGCAGCTCGTCGACCGCGCCGCGGATCGCGTCGACCTGGTCGCCGCGGGCGCCGTAGCCGGCGCCCTTGGACCGCCCGCCGTTGCCGGGGCCGTTGCCGTGGCCGGGACGCTTGCCCGACGACCCGCCGCGGTCGCCGCTGTCGGCATCCTGCGCGTCGTCGAGCGCGCGGTAGCGCAGCTCGACCGGGTAGGTGCGCCCCGACACCTCGACCACCGGGGCGTCGAAGTGCTTGGCGAACCGGTCGGTGTCGATGGTGGCCGAGGTGACGATCACCTTCAGGTCCGGCCGCCGGGGCAGGAGGTTCGTCAGGTAGCCGAGCAGGAAGTCGAT
>CAYUXB010000021.1:0-24556 GCA_964448525.1 uncultured Acidimicrobiaceae bacterium | reverse complement strand
GATCGTGTTCGCGGCCTGCGCCCAGTTCGACACCGCGCTCGAGATCAACTGCCGGCCCGAGCGCCAGGACCCGCCGGACGACCTCGTCGAGCTGGCCATGGAATGGGATCTGCGCTTCGCCATCGACACCGACGCCCACGCGCCCGGCCAGATGGAGTGGCTGGCGTACGGCTGCGACAAGGCCGCTCGCCACGGCATCGACCCGGAGACCGTCGTGAACACGATGCCCGCCGACGACCTCGTCGCCTGGGCCGCGTCCCACGCCACCGGGTGAGCCGTGGCTCCGGCCCGACCGGAGTGCCGCCACCTCGCCGGCGATTTCTCCAATGGATCTGGTCGCTCCAGCGACCAGGCCGGTTGGGGAAACCGTCCCGGGGGAAATCCTCGGCCTTGACACCCTTGCCTTGACGGCCTTGCGCCCTTAACCTGGACCCATGACAGACCGACAGAGGGCCGAGCGCATCCCGGCGACCAACTCGGCGGCCACGGCGGTCGACCCCTACGTCGAGCGCGTCTCCGCCACCGTCAGCGCCGAGCTTGCCCGGCGGGTCGACGCCCTGCGCGCCACCGGCCAGGCGCCCGAGCAGCTCGGCGACGCCGATGCTCTGGCCGCCCGCATGCTGGCGGCGGTCCCCCAGCCCTCACCGTGGGCCGAGCTCGGCCCCTTCTACAGCACGGCCGGCATCGCCCGGGTGCTGGGTGGCATCAGCCGGCAGGCGGTCGAGGAGCGACGGCGCCGGCGCACGATCCTCGCCCTGCGCACCACGGACGGCGTGTGGGTGTACCCCGCCTTCCAGCTCGACGATCGCAACCGGGTCGTGCACGGGCTCGCCGAGGTGCTCGACCGGTTCCGTCCCGACACGCCGGATGACGAGTGGATGGTGGCCGCATTCGTCGCCGCGCCCCAGCCCGGGCTCGACGGGCGCTCGATCGCCAGCCACCTGCGAGCGGGCGGCGACCTGGCCCCGGCCATCGACCTGGCCGAGGAGCGAGCAGCGCTCTGGGACCCGACACCGGTTGCGTAGGGGTCGCGCCCAGGCGCGGACCGCACCGCGAACACCCAGGCATCGGGCGTAGTCGGTTCAGCTCCCTGCGTGCGATCGGCCGGATCTCTAGGATGTGCGCCCATGAGCCCCCGGTGTGCCTCCGCCCGGCCGCCGACCGCTCAGGCGGCCACGGGGGCATGACGGAGGACGCCCGCCGGCCGCCCGACGCCCGCCAGACGCCGAGCATCGGGCCGCCTCCCCCGCCCGATCAGCTCGCCGGTTTCCCCGTGTGGCACGTGCACGCCGGCACGGTGCTGTGCCGGGTCACGACCTCGGGCCTCGGACCGTGGTGGTTCTCGAGCAGCGCGCACGGACGGTTCGACCTCGACCCGCCCCGGGGCACCTGCTACCTGGCCGACGACGAGGTCGGCGCCCTGCTGGAGGTGCTCGGCCCGGTCACCGTCGTCAGCCCCAGCTGGGCCCAGCGGCTGAGCATGTGGCACCTCGGGCTGCCCAACCAGTGCAGCGCTGCCGACACGACGGTGCGCGAAGCCCGTGGTTTCGGGGTGACCGCCGAGCTGGCGAGCATCATCCCCTACGCCCTCCCCCAGCAGTGGGCCGCGGCCTTCGCCGCCGCCGGCCACCAGGGCGTCCGCTACCGGGTGCGCCACGATCCGGGCGGCGGCCGCGCCCTCGCCCTGTTCGGACCTCGGGGCGAGCGCCGCTGGCCCCGCGGGCGCCGCCAGCAGGTGGGGGGCGTGCTGTTGGCCCGACTCGCGTCCGAGGCGGGCGTCACCGTCGCCCGGCTGCCCGCCGCGTCCGACCTGGGAGAGATATGGGACTGACCCCGCCGGCCGCACCCCGCGGCGTCACGGTCGATGTCGTGCACGGCGTCGAGGTGCCCGACCCCTACCGCTGGTTGGAGGACGCCGACTCGCCCGACACCGAGGCGTGGGTCGAGGCCGGCAACGCCCGCACCCGCACCGTCCTCGACGCCCGTCCCGGTCGGGCCGAGCTCGCGAGCCGCTACACCGACCTGTTCTCGGCCGGCGCGTCGGGGGCACCGTCGATCCGCGGCGGGCGCCTGTTCTCGATCGACCGCTGGGGCGAGCTGGAGCAGGCTGTCCTCGTCGTCCGCGACGCCCACGGCGAGCGCATGCCCGCGCCGCGCACCCTGGTCGACCCGCACGAGCTGACCGGCGACGCGACGGCCGCGCTCGACTGGTACGCCCCGTCGCCGGACGGGCGCCTCGTCGCGTTCGGTGTCTCCACCGGCGGCGACGAGCGCAGCACGCTGTCGATCGTCGACGTCGCCACCGGCGAGCGGCGACCGGACCGCATCCCGTTCACGCGGGCGGCGTCGGTCGGCTGGCTGCCGGACGGCTCCGCCTTCGCCTACACCCGATATCCGGACCCTGCCGCGGTCGGCGAGGACGAGGCGAACTACCACCGAGCGGTCTGGTGGCACGTCCTCGGCGACGACCCCGGCCACGACGAGCTGGTGTTCGGCCCCGCCGACGACAAGACGGCGTGGCCGTCGGTCGAGGTGTCCCGCGACGGGCGCTGGGTGCTGGTCGAGGTCTCCCACGGGTGGACCCGCGTCGACGTCCACCTCATCGATCGCACCACGGGCGACCGCACGACGGTCATCGCAGGGGTCGAGGCCGTGTCGTCGTTCACCGTCGTCGGCGATCGGCTGGTGGGCACCACCACGCTCGACGCGCCCCGGGGTCGGGTGGTCACCGCCGACCTGGCCGCACCCGCTCCGGAGCACTGGCGCACGGTCGTGCCCGAGTCCGACGACGTGATCGATGGCGTGGCGGTCACGCGGTCGTCGCTGCTGGTCGCCTCCACACGGAACGCTCTCGGTCGCCTCCACCGCCTGCCGCTCACGGCTCTGGCCACCGCCGGCGCGCCCGATCTCGATGCGCCCGGCACGTCCTCGCCCGCCGCGCCCCCGCTCGACGAGGTGCCGGAGCCCACCGAGATCGCCCTCCCCGAACCCGGCTCGCTCGCCGGCGTCGCGGGCGACCGCGACAGCGAGACCGCCGTCGTGGCCTTCACCTCGTGGGCCCGACCGTCGGAGCTGTGGCGGTGGACGCCCGGCGCGTCCGACCTCCCCGGGTCGCCCGACGAGGGGCTGGAGCGGTGGAGCAACCTCCCCTCCCCGGTCGATCCCGCGGCCTACACCGTCGGCGTCGATCGCTACCCGTCGACGGATGGCACCGAGATCACCCTGTTCACCGTCCGCCGTGGCGACGTCGTGCCCGGCGTCGCCACACCCACGCTGCTCACCGGGTACGGCGGCTTCTCCGTGACGATGAGCCCCGCGTACAGCCCGACGGCGGTGGCGGTCGCGGACGACGGCGGGGTGTTCGCCGTCGCCTGCATCCGGGGCGGCGCCGAGGGCGGCGAGGAGTGGCACCGGGCGGGCATGCGCGAGAGCAAGCAGCAGGTGTTCGACGACTTCGCCGCCGCAGCCGACTGGCTGGTGGCGGAGGGCCGCACGAGCCGCGAGCACCTGGCGATCCGCGGCGGGAGCAACGGCGGGCTGCTGGTCGCGGCCTCGATCGTGCAGCGACCGGACCTCTGCCGGGCCGCCGTGTGCGCGGTGCCGCTCACCGACATGGTGCGGTACCCGCAGTTCCTCATCGCCCGCCTGTGGACCCCCGAGTACGGCGACCCCGACGTCGCCGCCGAGTTCGCCTGGTTGTGGGCCTACTCCCCCTACCACCACGTGGTCGCGGGCACCTGCTACCCGGCCACGCTGGTGCTCACCGGCGAGCAGGACAGCCGGGTCGACCCCGCCCACGCCCGCAAGTTCGGTGCGGCGCTGGCCTGGGCCACGGCGTGCGGCGAGGAGCGCCCGGTGCTCGTACGGATCGAGTCGCGTGCCGGCCACGGCCAGGGCAAGCCCGCCTCGAAGCAGGCCGACGAGGCCGCCGACGTGCACACCTTCCTCCGCTGGCAGACAGGACTGGGAACGTGACCGACATCAACGGCTCGGGTGACGCCCCCGGTGTCGGCGCCGATGCGCCCACCGTGTTCGACCGGATCCGCGCCGGGTGCGCGGCGGTGGCCGAGCGCGCTCTCCACGTGGACATCGACCTCGGCGCCCTCCACAAGCTCACGGCCACGCTGGCGCCGGAGGAAGCCCCGCTCCTCCCCGAGGAGCGTCCCACCGGCGACACCGACGCCATGGCCGCCGAGGTCGTGGTGTGGAACGCCGTGAACTTCGGCTCGGGCTGGTTCCCGGCCCTCCGCAAGCGCGAGGGGCTGTCGGGCGCACGCAGCCTGGCGGAGGCACTGGCCGACCACGTCGCGGCCTCCGGCGTGCCCGATGCGGCCCAGCTGGCCGAGGCGGACGCCGACTTCTGCGCCGCGGTGTTCGGCCAGCCCCGCCCCGGCCCGGTCGACGATCTCCTGGAGCTGTTCGCCCAGGCGTGGCGCGACCTGGGCTTCCTGCTCACCGAGCGCTTCGACGGCTCCGCTGCGGAGATGGTGCGGTCCGCGGACGGGTCTGCGTCCGCCCTGGTGGCCACGCTCGCCACGATGGCGTTGGCCGACGACGTCGCGCGCTACGGCGCCGGACCCGACGAGATCGAGGTCCCGTTCTACAAGCGTGCGCAGATCACCGTGTCCCACCTGGCCCGGGCCTTCGACGGCGAGGGGCTCGGCCGATTCGACGACGCCGGCCGTCTCACCGCGTTCGCCGACAACCTGGTGCCCCACGTCCTGCGCATGGCCGGGGTGCTCGTCTACGACGAGGAGCTCGCGGAACGCATCGAGGAGGAGGAGCTGCTCGATGCGGGCAGCGCGCAGGAGGTGGAGATCCGGGCCTGCGGCCTGCACGCGATCGAGCTGCTGAGCCGCACCTCCGGGCTGAGCGCGGCCGCGATCGACCACCAGCTCTGGCAGCGCGGCCAGGACCCGGACATCAAGGCGGTCCCTCGGCACCGGTGCCGTTGCTCCTGGTATTGAGCCATCGCTCCCCCGCGGCCGCCCACCGCCGACGACAGGCGTGGCGGCCTGGCCGGACAGCGGGGGGTGGCGAGTAGCGTCCCGGCGATGGCGATCGACGTGGGCACGCTGACCGAGATCGTCGTGGGCGACGATCCGCAGGCCTGGCGGGCGGTGGGGTTCGGGGTCGACGACGACGGCGTGACGCGGGTCGGCACCACCCGCATCCGCCTGGTCGGCGCGTCCGACGTGCGCGGTCGCGGGATCCTCGGGTGGGCGCTCGCCGGCGTGCGGGTGCTCGACAGCGGGCCCGACAGCGGGCTCGACGGGCTCGACGGGGGGCTCGACGGGCTCCCGACGATCGCGGCTCTTCCGTTCGAGGATGCGGGCGGCGACGCTGCAGCCGGCCCACCCGAGCATCCCAACGGGGCCGTGCATATCGACCACGTGGTGGCCTTCACCCCCGACCTCGACCGCACGACCGCCGCGATCGAGGCTGCCGGGGTCGCCGCGCGCCGCACCCGGGAGGCGGGACGGGGACGCCTGCAGCGCTTCTTCCGCCTGGGCGAGGTCATCCTCGAGCTGGTCGGCCCGGTCGAGCCCTCCGGGGACGGGCCCGCCGCGTTCTGGGGGCTGGCCTTCACGGTCGCCGACATCGACGCGACCGCCGCCGAGCTCGGTGATCGGATCGGCGCCCCGAAGACGGCGGTGCAAGCCGGACGGCGCATCGCCACCCTGCGCAGGGACGACTCGGTGTCGGTGCCGATCGCGTTCATGTCGAGCGCCCCTCGGCGGGCGGCCGAGGGCGGATCGACCAGGCCGACGGCAGCCGGCGACGACGCCGGACGTTCCGACGACACGTCCCTGTAGCCTGCCGACGCCATGCTCGACCACGTCTTCACCGATGCCATCGGAGCCCTGCGCGACTCGCTCGAGCGTGCGTTCCTCGAGCGCCAGGCCTTCGAGGAGCGCTTCCAGGTCGACGTGCTGCTCGGCGACGTCACCTGGGAGACGTCCTACGGGCTGCCCGGGGAGGGCCTGCCCCCTCGGGTCCAGGCCGACCTCACGCTCGACTGGCCGACGTGGGCGCAGACCGCATATCGCTCCTGGTACATCGGCGAGCCCTTCCACGACCCGCCCCGCATCGAGATCGAGCTGGTCATGCGTGTGCAGCGGCTGGCCGAGTCGCCCGATCCCGGGCTGGTCCTCGGGGTGCTGCCCGAGACGAGCGCCCCCATCGGCACCGAGCGCCTCGACCGGTCGGGGCCGACGATCGAGACGGTCTGCTCCGCCGACCTGCAGGAGCGCGAGTACGCCATCGAGGTCTCCTACGAGGGCAGCTACGACCTCGACGAGGCCACGCTCGAGGACGGCACCATCCTCGACAACCACCTGAGCGCCATGGGCGGGTGGATCGCCGCCACGCTGGTCCGCCTCGGCGATCTGACCCTGCCCTTCCTGCCCCCGGTCGACGACGGGCACTGACCGGACCTCGCGGACCCGGCTCGCTGGGGCTCCGCCCACCGCCCGGCGGTAGCGTCCGGTCATGACAGATGTGCTGGGGCTGGATGTGTCCGACCGCGTCGCGACGGTGACGCTCGACCGGCCCGAGGCGCGCAACGCCCTGAACCGGGACCTTCGGCGGGCTCTCCACCGGACGATGCAGCAGGTCGCCGACGACGACGGTGTCGATGTCGTCATCCTCACCGGCTCCGACCCGGCGTTCTGCGCCGGCCTCGACCTCAAGGAGCTGGGCGGCTCGAAGGCCGGGTCCGTCGACGCCCTCGCGGCCACCGACGAGGCGACCCCGCCGCAGGACCGGGGGCCGTTCCCGCGGATCGGGAAGCCGGTCATCGGCGCGATCAACGGGGTGGCGATCACCGGCGGCTTCGAGCTGGCCCTGCGCTGCGACATGCTCGTCGCGTCGGAGCGGGCGGCGTTCGCCGACACCCACGCCCGGGTCGGGATCATGCCCGACTGGGGTCTCACGGTGCTGCTGCCCCAGGCGGTGGGGGTGCGCCGGGCCCGCGAGCTGTCGACCACCGGCAACTTCCTCGACGCCCGGACGGCCCTGTCGTGGGGCCTGGTCAACCACGTCGTCTCCCACACCGAACTGCTGCCGTTCTGCCGCAGCCTCGCCGCCGACATCGTCTCGAACGACCAGCGCGGGGTGCGTCGCATCCTCCGGACCTACGACGAGGGCGCGCTCCTCACCGCGGGCGACGCCTGGCAGCTGGAGACGACGGTCGCCAAGGCCTGGCAAGGCGAGGGCCTCGACCCGGCGGCCATCGAGGCCCGCCGGCACGACGTGACCCGGCGCGGCCGCAACCAGGTCTGACGGCCGTCGGCCACAGCCGGATGCCGGGGGGAGCCGGGTGCCGCGCACGACCGATCTGACACAGGACGATCCGGATGATGGCGCGATCGTTCGGCTCGGCTACCTGCCCGGGCTCGACGGGCTGCGCGCGGTGGCACTGCTGGCCGTGCTCACGTTCCACCACGGGTTCGGGTGGGCGAGGGGCGGGTTCCTCGGGGTGTCGAGCTTCTTCACGCTGTCCGGCTTCCTGATCGCCACGCTGGCCCTCGGCGAGTGGTCGGGCAGCGGCCGCCTGGCGGCGGGTCGCTTCTGGGAGCGCCGCATCCGGCGCCTGCTCCCCGCCGCGCTCGTGGCGCTGGCGGGCATCGCGGTGCTGCAGTTGACGCTCGGGATCGGCTCGGCGCCCGGCTTCCGGGGCGACCTCCTCGCCGCGCTCGGCTACGTCGCCAACTGGCGGGCGGCCGCGACGACCGGTGACTACGCCCGCTTGTTCTCCGACCCGTCGCCGGTGGCCCACCTGTGGTCGCTCGCGATCGAGGAGCAGTTCTACCTGCTGTTCCCGCTGGTGTTCGCCGGCATCATGCGGATCGTCGACCGCCGCCGGGCGCGAGTCGCCGTGGCCGCCGCGGCGTGGGCGGTGCTGGCCGCTGCGTCGTTCGCCGCGGCGTGGGCGCTGGCGCAGGGGGGCGACAACAGCGGCCTCGTGTACTACGCCACCTTCACCCGGGCGGGCGAGCTGATCGTGGGCGTCGTCGCGGCGCACGCCTTCGTCCTCGTGCGGGCGGCGCGTGCGTCCGGAGCTGCGCCGCGGGTCCTCGGACCAGGACGGCGCCTGCGGGTCGCGGTCACCGTCGCCGGAGCGGCCGCCCTCGTCGCGCTGCTCGCGCTGTGGCGGGCCACGTCGCTCGGCAGCCCGGGCCTCTTCCGGGGGATCACGGCGCTCAACGCCGTGCTCACCGTGCTCGTCGTGCTGGCCACCACCACCGGCGGACTCGTGGACCGCGCCCTCGGCTTCCTGCCGCTGCGCGCCCTCGGGCGCATCAGCTACGGCGCCTACCTCTACCACTGGCCGGTGTTCCTCGTGCTCGACGGCGAGCGCAACCCTGTCGGCCACCCCCACTGGCTGTTCCTCCTCCGGGTGGCGGTGACGCTGGCGCTGGCCACGGCGTCGTACCTGCTGATCGAGGCACCCGTGCGGTTCCGACTGCGGCTGCCCCGACCGCAGTTGGCGGGGGTCGCCGGCGCGGCCATGGGGTTCGTGGCCGCGCTCGTGCTCGTGCTGCCGGTCGACCGGGGGGCCGCCACCGGCCTGGGGCTCGACGCCGATGCCGAGGAGATGGGGTGGACGGTCCCGGCCGGCGGCCCGGACCCGGTGCGGGTGCTGCTCCTCGGCGACTCCGTGGCGTGGTCGATCGGGCCGGCGTTCGGCTCGTGGAACGACACGGATCCGGCCGTGCCGATCAGGGTCGAGGGCTACACCCCCTTCGGTTGCCCGCTCGGGGGGCTGGACGTCCCGGTGCGCATCAACGGCCAGGAGTGGCATCGGGGCGGCGATTGCCGGGTGTGGCACGACAACCTCCGCCAGATCGTGGCGGAGGCCGACGCGGATGTCGTCGTGTTCGCCGCCGGCGTGTTCGAGATGGGCGAGCGCCGGTTCGCCGGCGACTGGTACCACCTGGGCGACCCGGTGTTCGACCGCTGGTTGGAGGAGCGGCTGGCCGCGACCGCGGCCATCCTGTCGACCTCGGACGTCCCGGTGGTCTGGGGCACCCTCCCCCACCTCCGCATGCGCGATCCGGCCGACCGCTCGATCCCGTGGGACGAGCTGGACGAGAACGACCCCGCTCGCGTCGACCGACTGAACGAGATCGTGCGCGAGGTAGCGGCGGACCGGCCCGACGTCCACGTCGTCGACCTCGGCGCCTGGGCCCGCGGTCTGCCGGACGGCGAGTTCGGCGAGGCGCGGGCCGACGGCGTCCACTTCGCCTGGGCGGGCGCCGCGGAGCTGGGTGCGTGGCTCGCCCCGCAGGTGACGGCGGTGGCCCGCGGGGACACCGTCGCGGTCAGACCCTGACGGGGTTCTGAACCGGCACCTCTGCCTGGTTCAGCCGCGCCCGACGACCACACCGAGAGGTGGTCACTCGCGTTGCGTGCTTGAAATTCGAGGGCTCCTGCGGAATCGTTCAGCGCTGAAGGGGTCTCCCGCCCGCTCCCCCGGGCGCCCGTCACGTGAGGAGTGGTGCCATGCGCCAGCGGCCGATGCGCTATCTCGTGGCCGTGCTCTGCGCGTTCGCCGTCGGCGCGGCCGGGTCGTGCCACGTGCCTCCCGCAGCCGAGACCCGCAGCTACTACATGGCCCGCAACTCCGCCTCCGACGCCGCGGCGCTCGGCTGCTACAACGGCGACAAGTCGGGCCGCATGACGCTGTTCTTCGGCGCCCCGACCGCGGTCGGCGGGAGCTACGGCGCCACCGCATGGGGCGCGCCGGACCTGCGCCTCGCCGACATCGAGAACGTGGTCAAGAACGTCATCCGCGGCTACGCCTACTGCCGGACCAACGGCGGCTACCGGCTGCAGATCGGCGTGGGCACCTCGAACAGCACGATCAACTCGCGGACCGGTGCGTGGCTGCAGGCGCACGGCAAGGCCTGGGCGACGTCGGTGCGGGCGCTCGCCGCCTGGGCCAACGCCAACTACCCCGGCGTCGCCCAGGTGTTCGGCGCCTGGGACCCGGAGCCGTCCTGGTCCTCGTTCGCCACCGCCGACGCGTGGATGCACGGCTACGACGGGCACCCCGGCCGTCAGCTCATGTTCGTCAACGCCTCGGCGGACGGGTGCTCGGTCAACAACGCCAACAACGACCCGTGCAACAACGGGTGGAACCAGCACCGGGTCTGGCACCTGGCCTGGGAGCACGACCCCGCCCTGCCCATCCCGCAGATCTACACGAACAGCGGCAACCAGGCCCGCCAGTGGCAGCTGATCGACCTGTGGGCGACGGTGCACGTCGGCGACGGCATGTACCTCTACGGCTCGATGAGCCAATCGGGCGCCTGCCGCCAGGTGGGCGGCTGCGCGGGCACGAGCAACACCCCGCACCAGGCGCACGACCAGCTGTTGTGGTGGCTGAACACCGACCCGCGCACCTGGCAGCCGAGCCTCCAGACGATGACCGACATGAACTGGAACTCGTGATCGGACCGATGCGATGACCGACGACCGGCACACCTCATCCCCCTCCCCGTCGACGCGACCCCGGCCCCGCCGGGGGGCGATCCTCACGGCCACCCTGGTGCTCGCGGCCGTGGCCGCCTCGGCCGCGGCCAGCGCCGCGCTGTCCGAGGAGGCGCCCGTCCCCCTCGAGAACGAGATGCAGGCCGAGATCGACGGCATGATCGAGAGCGGCATCGACGCGGAAGACCCGAAGGTCGAGATGCTCGAGGAGTCGCTCGAACAACTCGAGGACGGCGCCGACGCGGACCCGAGCCCCGAACCGGGCGTCGACGTCGAGGCCCTCCTGGAGGAGGCCGCGGCCGACGAAGCCGCCGAGGGGGAGATCGTCCCGCGGTCGTCCGCACCGGGCGCGGCCGCGGCCGACGGCAGCCGCGACGCCGGGGACCTCGCCTGGGAATCGGGCGAGGTCATGTGCGAGGCCGTGCCGGGCATGCTCGGCGTCGAGGAGATCGCCGGGGCCCGCTGTGCCAGCGTGCCCCAGCCGGACGGGACGAGCCGCTACGTGGCGATCGGTGCCGACGGCACGGTGCGGACCGTCGCCTTCGGCCACGACGGGCAGGTCGAGCGGCTGGCGGACACGACCGTGGGCACCCGGGTCGCTCCCGACGCCGCGGTGGCGCCCACCCCGGAGGGCGATCTCGTGGTCACCCCGCCGGGACAGGCGCCCCGCCCCGTCGACCTGCGCTGATTCCGGGGCCGCCGGGTTGGGCGGAGATCCCGGGGCGTGCTGCACTACCGCCGTGTCGCGCCCCGTTCGCCTCGCCCGCCTGTCCGCCGGCACCGGCTCGCTCGACGCCCGGCTCCTGGTGGTGCTGGCCGCGTCCCTGTGGGGGACGACGGGCACGGCGCGGGCGCTCGGGCCCGACGATGCGTCGCCGGCGGCGGTCGGCGCCGCCCGGCTCGTCATCGGCGGTGCCTGCCTCGTCGCTGCGGCCCGGTGGGGTGGTCTCGGTGCCTCGCGAACCGACGGGTCCTCGCGAGCCGGCGGGTCCTCGCGAGCCGACGGGTCCTCCCGATCCGCGGATGTCGCCGGCGCTCGCATGCCGCTGGCGGTGGCGGCCGTGGCGATGGCCGCCTACCAGCCGCTGTTCTTCGGCGGCGTTGCACGCACCGGGGTGGCGGTGGGCACGGTGGTCGGCATCGGCAGCTCGCCCGTGTTCGCGGGCATCCTCGGTGCCGTCGTCCGGGGCGAGCGGCCCGGACCCCGCTGGCTGACGGCCACCGCGCTCGCGCTGGCGGGGACGGCCCTGCTGGTGGGCACCGGTGGCAGCGACGACGTCGACCCGGCTGGCATCGCCCTCGCCCTCGGCGCCGGGCTCGCGTACGCGGTCTACGTGCTGGCGTCGAAGCTGGTGCTCGACCAGGGCTGGGCACCCGACACCCTCACCGTCCGGGTGTTCGCCTGGGCCGGCTTGCTGCTGGTGCCGGTCGCGCTCGCCGCGGGCATCGGCCCGCTGCTGACGCCCGGCGGCCTGTTGATGGTCGCGCACCTCGGGGTGGTGACCGTGGCCGTGGCGTACGTGCTGTTCAGCCGCGGGCTGCACGGCGTGGGCGTCGGGGCCGCCGGCACGCTCACGCTGGCCGAGCCGGCGACCGCCGCGGTGCTCGGGGTCGGCGTGGTCGGCGAACGGTTCGGGGGCGCCACCGCCGCCGGCATCGCGCTGATCGCGGCGGGGTTGGTGGTCCTCGTCGCCCGGCGACGGTGACCGGCCGACCGGTGGGCACCGGTCGGCCGGCGGGGGCGGCGGGCGGGGGCCGCGCAGCGCCGGGGCGGGGCCGCCGGGCGGCGGCGCCCGCGGGGAGACCTCCGTCAGCGCTGGACGAGCTTGAACACCGCGCCCGTCGGGTCGGCGACCGTGGCCAGGCGTCCGTAGGGGGTGTCTTCCGCCACCTGGACCAGCGACCCGCCGAGGCGGACGAGCGTCTCGATGGCGTCGTCGGCGCCCGCCACGCTGAAGTACACCGACCAGTGCGCGGGCACGCCCTCGGGCAGGAAGTCGGCGCCGGCGTCCATGATCCCGGCGAGCTGGCCCTCGCCCTCGCCCAGGGTCGAGTAGCGGAAACCCGGCGTGTCGGCCGCGGTGTGCACGTCCCAGCCGAACACGTCGCGGTAGAACGCCACCGTGGCGTCGTAGTCGCGGGTGTGGAGCTCGAACCAGCCGGGTGCGCCCGGCTCGTCCAGCACGCCGAACCCCGGGTGGGCCAGCGGCTCCCACACGCCGATCGAGGCGCCGCCGGGATCGGTGACGACGGCCATGCGACCGAGGTCCATGACGTCCATGGCGGGGACGACGACGGCTCCGCCGTGCGCCGCGGCGGCGTCGCCGGTGGCCTTGGCGTCGGCGCTCGCGAGGTAGACCGACCAGACGTCGGGCGTCCCGAACTCCGGCTGGTTCTGCATGCACCCGGCGACCACGACGCCGTCCTTCAGGAAGTTGATGTAGCCGCCGTAGTCCGGATCGGGCTCTGTCGACGTCCAGCCGAACAGCTCGCCGTAGAACGGTCGGATCCGTTCCGGATCGGACGTCATCAGGTCGATCCAGGTGGGGGCGCCCGCGGGGGCCTTCGCTCGTTGCGTCATCGGGGATCCTTCCGGAGGGGTGGTGTCGGTGGCATGTTCGACCGCACCACGCCCGCGAACTCATCGCGCCGCCGGCAACACCCCGGTGACGCCGTCAGAGCACGGGGTTGAGCTCGTGGTCGACCAGGGCACCGAGGGGACGGCCGCCGAGCCACGCCTTGCGGTCGACCTCCTGCGCCGGGGTGACCTCGTCGAGGACGCGGGCGCCGTCGGCGACGTAGATGACGGTCATGACGGTGCGCAGCCGGTCGCTGCGGTTGGGGCCCGCCGAGTGGATGGTCCAGCCGCCGTGGAACGTGGCATCACCCGCCCGTAGGGGACCGTAGGTGTGGGTGGGCAGGTCGCGCTCGGTGATGAGCGCGGCGAACTCCTCGTCGGACTCCTTGCCGATCGGCTTTCCCCGCAGGTCGCCGAACCGGTGGCTGCCGGTGGCGAAGGTCATCGACCCGACCTCGGGCGGGACGTCGATCAGCGGCATCCACATCGTGATCGTGCGGTCGGTGTCGAGCGGCCAGTAGAACTGGTCCTGGTGCCACGGGGTGCGGCGGGCGCCCGGCCCCTTGCAGAGCGCCTGGTCGTGGTAGAGGCGCACCCGCTCGACGCCGAGGAGCGCGGCGGCCACACCGGCAAACCGCTTCGACAGCACGAACGGGGCGATCGCCTCGTCGACGCGCCACAGATTGAAGGACTGCAGGAAGACGCGCTCGAAGTTCTGCTTGCCCTTCGCCTGGTCCTTGTTCCACGCCGTGTCGATGGCCGCCTTCTCGATGAGCGGGAGGTACGCGGCGGCCTCGTCGGACGACGCCAGGCCCCGCACGAGTGCGCACCCGTCGCGGGCGAAGCCGTCGACGATCCGGGGGTCGAGGCTGATCGGGTCGTCGAGCGGCGGCGGTGCGGACGTGGTCGTGCGTGTCGTCATGCGTGTCTCCCCGATGGCCCGGCGGCGCTTGACGCCCCCGGCGACTTAGTGTCCACTAAGTGCTCGCCAACTAACCACGACCGATCCCCCCTGTCAACGGAGCCGGATGGCCACCACCGATCAGCCCGCGCCGCCCGCGACCCGCCGGTCGCAGATCCTCCAGGCAGCCGCGGAGCTGTTCTCGACGTCGGGGGCACGGGGCACCAGCATCGCCGCCGTCGCCGCCCGCGTCGGCATCACCGACGCCGGCGTGCTGTACCACTTCAAGACCAAGGAGCACCTGCTCCTCGGCGTGCTGGACGAGTACGGCCGGTCGGTGCAGACAGAGATCCACCTCGCCGGCGTCCACGGGGTCAGCCTGCTCCGCATGGTGCGGGAGTGGGGGGCCGGCATGGAGAGGCGCCCCGAGATCTCGGCCCTGCTCATCGTGCTCACCGCCGAGCACCTCACGGTCGACTCCTCGGTGCGGCGGGCCCTGCAGGCCCGCTACCGCAAGGGCATCGAGCGGTACGAGACCGCGTTCGGCGAGGCGGCGGCCGCCGGCGACCTGCGCGCCGACCTCGACCCCCGCCACGAGGCCACGGCGCTGATCGCCCACCTCGACGGCATCCGGCTGCAGTGGTTCCTCGCGGACCGGTCGTTCTCGATGGCCGACTCGGTGCGCCGCTACGTCGACGACACCCTGGCACGCCTGGCCCCGTGACCCGCCCCTGGCTGATCGTCGTCACCGGCTGGACCGGCGCCGGCAAGTCCACGATGGCCGACCTGCTGGCTGCCGGGATTCGGGCCACGGTCGCCAGCTTCGACTGGCTCATGTCCGCCCTCCGGAGCCACGACGACGTGTGGGCGGCCGTCGAGCAGCCGGTCGAGCACCAGCGCCGGGTCGGCTGGGACCTGCTGTCCCGGGCCGCCGAGCAGCAGCTGCGCGGCGACCGCTCGTGCATCGTCGACCTGGTCGCGCGGGAGGAACCGCGGCGGGAGCTGGACGCGCTCGCCCGCCGCTACGAGGCCGGGTTCGCCGTGGTCGAGTGCGTGTGCACCGACGTCGCCGTCCACCGCAGGCGGGTCGAGGGGCGGCGGCGAGACATCCCGGGTTGGTACGAGCTCACCTGGGACCGGGTCGAGCGGGGCCGACGGCTCTACCAGCCGTTGCGCGCTCCGAAGGTGGTCATCGACGCCGTCGACCCGCCCGAGGAGAACCTGGCGCGCGTGATGCGCCACCTCCACGAGGGGGGCGCCCCGCCCAGCCGTTCCCTGCATCACGCGTGATAACCGCAGCGCGCACCGCCGTGTGGGGGGCGTCCCTCTGGGCCGAGCTGGCACTGTCGATGGGCCTTCGCCATCCCGACCTCTACGGCGAGTGGACGGTCGAGCGGACGGCGGACGCAGCGCGTTCCCCACGCCAATCGAACGCTGACGCGCCCTACCCTGAGTGCATGCTCGAAGACACCATCAAGCGACTCGCCACCGAGGGCCGCAACATCGCGGCCGTCTCCACCCTCATGCCGGACGGCACGCCGCAGACGACGCCGCTGTGGGTCGACGCCGACGACGAGCACATCCTGCTCAACACCGAGGTGCACCGGCAGAAGTTCAAGAACGTGTCGCGCGACCCGCGGATCACCGTGACGGTGTGGGACGCCGAGCAGCCCTTCGTCTACGGCGAGGTGCGTGGCGAGGTGGTCGACACGGTCACCGGGCCCGAGGCCCGGTCGCACATCGACCAGCTCTCCCAGAAGTACGTCGGCCACGACTACGCCAACCCGATCCAGTCCGAGCGGGTCATCCTCAAGATCGCCCCGACGCGCCAGCCCGGCCGCTGATGCCCGTGAGGGCTGATCGGCCCGGCCGGCGGACGCTCAGCCGCTCAACCAGCCAGCGGCCGCTCAACCGGCCAGGCGCCGCTCAGCCGCTCAGCCGGCCAGCGTCGACAGCGCCACCTCGGGCCGTGCCCCGATGTGGCTGATCACCTCGGCGGCCGCCAGCGAGCCCAGCCGGCCGCACTCGTCCAGCGGGCGGCCGGCTGTGTAGCCGTACAAGAAGCCGGCCGCGTAGAGGTCGCCGGCGCCCGTGGTGTCGACCACCTCGACCGGTTGGGCCGGGATCTCGTATGTCTCGGTGCCGGCGACGACGACCGACCCCTTCTCGGAAAGCGTGATGCACGCGATCGCGACCTCGGCCCGCGCGCGCTCGACCGCGGCGCCGACCTCGTCGCAGCCCCACAGGGCACAGGCCTCGGCCTCGTTGGCGAACAGGATGTCGATGCGCTCCCGCACCAGCGGCAGGAACGCATCGTGGTGCCGCTCGACGCAGAACAGGTCGGACAACGTGAGCGCCACCTTGCGGCCCGCGTCGTGCGCGTACTTCGACGCCACCCAGTACGCCTCCTGCGACTCGGGGCGGTCGAACAGGTAACCCTCGAGGAAGGTGACCTGTCCGTTGCGGACGAGGTCGGGGTCGACGTCACCCGGCCCGAAGTAGGCCGACGCGCCCAGGCACGTGTTCATCGTGCGGTGCGCATCGGGGGTGACCACGATGAGGCACCGGCCGGTCGGGGGACCGTCGACCGCGGGCTTGTTGTCGAACACCACGCCCTGGGCCCGGAGGTCGTGGGCGAACACACCACCCAGCTGATCGTCGAAGACTCTGCCCATGTAGGCGGCACGGCCGCCGAAGCTGGCCACCCCGGCGATGGTGTTGGCAGCCGAGCCCCCGGAGAGCTCGATCCCCGGCCCCATCGCGGCGTAGAGCTGTTCGGCACGGTCGGGCTCGATGAGCGTCATGGCGCTCTTGACGAGCCCCTGGGTGTCGATGAAGTCGTCGGTCTCGTGCGACAGCACGTCCACCAGCGCGTTACCGATACCGACCACATCGAGCGGTGCGTCTGCGGTCATTCGGGCGAGGCTAGCCGACCCTTCCCGAGACGTTGCAGAGCGCGGGCGGGTGACGCCGCCCGCACCGCGGGCGAGCGGCCTGCATCCTCCCGCCGAACGACGCGACCGCCTCCGGATCGACTCGGTACGGTGCATGGCCGTGTCGACCACCGCGAACCCGCACCGGCTTCCCCTCACCGTCGTCCCGAGCCGCTACGACCTGACGCTCGAACCCGACCTGGACGCGGCCACCTTCTCGGGCCGCGAGACCATCACGGTCGAGGTGGCCGAGGCGACGGCCGAGGTGGTGCTCAACGCCGTCGACATCGAGATCGACGAAGCCGTGGCCACCCTCGACGGCGAGCAGCTGGTCGGCACGGTCACCCTCGACCCGGCCACCGAGCGAGCCACGCTCACCTTCGACCGGCCGCTTCCCGCCGGTGACGCCACGCTCGACCTGCGGTTCCGCGGCGTGCTCAACGACAAGCTGGTCGGCTTCTACCGATCCACCTTCACCGACGACGACGGCGCCATCCAGGTGCTCGCCACCACCCAGATGGAGGCCACCGACGCCCGTCGCGCCTTCCCGTGCTGGGACGAGCCGGACGCCAAGGCCGTCTTCGGGGTCACCCTCGTCGTGCCGGAGGACCTGCTGGCCATCTCCAACGCCGGGGAGATCGAGCGGTCCCCCGCCGGCGAGGGCCGTGTCGCGGTGCGGTACGCGGACACGATGCCGATGTCGACCTACCTGGTCGCGTTCGTCGTCGGTCCCCTGGTCGCCACCGCCCCCGTCGACGTGGACGGCAAGCCGCTGCGCGTCGTCTGCCCGCCGGGCAAGGAGCACCTGACCGACTTCGCTCTCGAGGTCGGCGAGTTCGCCCTGCGGTTCTTCACCGACTGGTTCGGCATGGCGTATCCGGGCGACAAGCTCGACCTGGTCGCCATCCCCGACTTCGCCTTCGGCGCCATGGAGAACCTCGGCTGCGTCACGTTCCGCGAACGGCTGCTGCTGATCGATCCCGCCACCGCCACCCAGGCCGAGCTGCAGGCCGTGGTCGACGTGGTCGCCCACGAGCTGGCCCACATGTGGTTCGGCGACCTGGTGACCATGAAGTGGTGGAACGGCATCTGGCTGAACGAGGCGTTCGCCACGTTCATGGAGATGACCTGCACCGATGCCTTCCGGCCCGAGTGGCAGCGATGGGTCGACTTCGGTCTGTCGCGCTCGGCCGCCTTCGACACCGACGCGCTCAGCGCCACCCGGCCCATCGAGTACCCGGTGATCTCCCCCGCCGACGCCGACGGCATGTTCGACGTGCTCACCTACGAGAAGGGGGCGTCGGTCGTCCGCATGCTCGAGCAGTACCTGGGCGCCGAGCGGTTCCGCAGCGGCATCCGCCGCTACATGGCGCAGCACCAGTACGGCAACACCGAGACGTCCGACCTGTGGGACGCCCTCGAAGCCGAGACCGGCGAGCCCGTGCGGCGCATCGCCGAATCGTGGATCTTCCGGGGCGGCTTCCCGGAGGTGGCGGTCGAGCGGGATGCCGGCGACCCGACCAAGCTCCGTTTCTCGCAGCGCCACTTCGGTTACGGCACGACCGACGACGGGGCGCGGTGGGCCATCCCGCTGGTGGTCGGCCACCGCGACGGCGATCGGACGGAGTCGGCCACCGGATTGCTGGAGGGCGACGACCTGGTTCTCGGCCTCCAGGACGGCCGACCGCAGGAGCCGCTGCCGTGGGTCAACGCCAACTTCGGTGCGCACGGCTTCTACCGCGTCCGGTACGCGCCCGATCTGCTCGACGGCCTGCTCGGCGGCCTCGGTGACCTCACCGCGCTCGAGCGCTACGTCCTGGTCGACGACATCTGGGCATCGGTGCTGGCGGGCGCCACCGAGGCCGCCGACTTCGTCGCCACCGCGGATCGCTTCGTCGACGAACGCGACCTGTCCGTGTGGGAGCGCATCACCGCCGGGCTCGGTCAGCTCGATCAGCTCGTCGACGGCGATGCGGCGGTGGCCCTCCACACCCGCGTCGCCGCACTCGTGGGGCCCGTGCGCGCCGAGCTCGGGGCCGAGTCCGCCCCCGGCGAGGACGACCGCACCCGCACCCTGCGAGGCGTGCTGCTGCAGGCCGCCGCCCTGTACGCCGAGGACGGCGCGGCCCGCGAGCGCGCCACCGAGCTGCTCGACCAGTTCCTGCGTCACCCACCGAGCGTCGACCCCAGCCTGGCGTCACCGGCTCTCTCCGTGTCGGCCACCCTGGGCGACACGGCGCTCCACGAGCACCTGGTGGGCCACTACCGCTCCGCCGCGACCCCCCAGGACCGCCAGCGCCTCCTGTACTCGCTGACCCGGTTCCGGGACCCGGGGGCGCTGGCGCGCACGCTCGAGCTGACGCTGAGCGCCGATGTCCGCACGCAGGACGCGCCCTACGTGCTCGGCCAGGCGCTCGCGAACCGCGACAACGGGGCTGCGGCCTGGGCGTTCGTGAGCGGGCGATGGGACGAGATCGTGCGACGCTTCCCCGCCAACAGCCTGTCGCGGTTGGTCGGCGGCATCCGGGCGGTCCGTGACCGCGGCCTCGCGGAGGAGATCACCGCCTTCCTCGACGCCCATCCCCTCCCGCAGGGCGAGCTGCAGGTCCGCCAGCACATCGAGCGCATGGGGGTGACCGTGGCGCTCGCCGAGCGCGAGGCCGACCGGCTGCCCGCCGCCCTCACCCGCTGAGCCGGGGACAGCACGCCGGCTCGTGGGCGAGTGCCCCGGCGAGCCGTCCCTCCGTTCAGATCAGCGACACGACGAGCAGCGCCTGGCCCACGTGGTAGGTCACCATCACCGCCAGGCGGCCCCATGGCTTCGGCTGCACGAACCGGCCCCAGGCGATCAGGGCATCCGACGCGTAGAACGACAGCGCGCCGGCGACCGTCAGCACCCGACCGGTACCGACCGCGCACACGACCATGGCCGAGATCACGCCCATGTAGGCCACGACCGGCCCGAGCATGCCCGGCGCCGTCCGGCGGACGCCGATCACCACCCGTTGCCCCATCGTGGCGCCGGCCGCCGCGACGATCGCCAGACCGGCGACCACCGCGAGAGGATCCAGCCCGGCGAGCACCATGCCGACCACGTAGGCGATGTGCGCCAGCAGGAAGGCCACCAGGCCCGGGACGAAGCGGTCCTGGGGCAGCATCAGGAAGATGTCGCCCACGAGCGACAGCACGAGGGCGACGACGAACCAGGTGCGCACCGTGCCGTCGAACGGATCGAGGGCCAGCGCGGTGGCCGTCAGCATCACCAGCGTGAGCGGCTTGAACACGTACTCGACCGGTCGATGGTCGTGGCGCACCGCCACCCAGTCGATGACCGCGCACACCGCGGCGATGGCGAGCAGCACGCCCGCCGTGCCGGTCATGCCGGCGCCGCCTGGCCGAGCGCCTCGTCCCAGCTGGCGCCGCGCTCGACGAGGCCGCGGAACGTCACGAGGAGCCGCGGCCGGTTCATCGCCAGCACGGCCACCAGGCGATCGCCCTTGCGGTAGAGGGCGACGAAGCGCCGCTCCTCGGTCGAGCCGTCGACGACGACCACCTCGTCCGCTCCCGAGGACCACCCGGCGAGTTGGATCTTGCGGTCGTACTGGTCCGACCAGAACCACGGCACCGGGTCGTAGGGCCCGACCTCGGCCGCGGCGGCATCCGCCGCGCCGTTGCCGCCGGCGAAGGGCGGCTCGGCCAGCAGCCGTCGAGCGGCGTGTTCGCCCATGCCGATCGCGTTGTCCCAGTGCTCGACGCGCAACAGCGCGCCGAAGCGGTGGCTCGGCCAGCGGGCGACGTCGCCGGCGGCCACGACGCCTGGCGCCACGAGGGTGGACGCGTCGCAGACGACCCCGTCGTCGAGGGCGAGGCCCGAACCTTCGAGCCAGCCGGTGTTGGGCGTGACGCCGATGCCGACGACCACGAGGTCGGCGTCGACGCTCGACCCGTCGGCCAGCCGCACGCGCTCCACCTGCTGGGCGCCCTCAAACCCTGCGACGGCGGTGTCGAGGCGCAGGTCGACGCCGTTGTCGCGGTGCAGGTCGCCCATCACGGCGCCCATCTCGTCACCGAGCGCCCGACCGAGCGGCACCGGCAACGCCTCGAGGATCGTGACCTCGCGCCCCAGGTTGCGACACGTCGCGGCGACCTCGGAACCGATGAACCCGGCACCGACGACGACCACCCTCTGCGCGCCGGCGTCGAGGGCGGCGCGCACGGTCAGCGAGTCGTCGAGGGTGCGCAGCGTGTGCACGCCGGACAGCGTCTCCGTGCCGGGCAGCTCGCGCGGGCTGGCGCCGGTCGCCAGGACCACGCCGTCGTAGGCCACCCGCTGGCCGTCGTCCAGGACGACCTCACGAGCGGCGAGGTCGAGCCGGGTCGCGGACGCTCCCAGGCGCCAGTCGAGGTCGAGCCCGTCGATACCACCCTCGGCAGCAACCGTGAGCTCGATGCGCTCGGTCGTCCAGGCACCCGCGAGCACCTGCTTCGACAGTGGCGGCCGGTCGTAGGGGCGGTGCGGCTCGTCGCCGATCACCGTGACCGTGCCGTCGAACCCCAGCCGGCGGATCTCCTCTGCGGCCCGTAGGCCGGCGAGCGACGCGCCGACGACGACGATCGTGCGGCCGCTGCCGCCCGCCCCGGTCACTCGTCGACGACGGTGATCGCCGCCTTCGGGCAGCGGCGCACGGCTTCGTCGACCTTCTCGCGCAGCGAGTCCGGCGGGGTTTCGTCGAGGACGTAGAGGAAGTCGTCGTCGCGCACCTCGAACACCTCGGGCGCCGCTTCCATGCACCGGGCGTTGCTCTCGCACAGATCGAAGTCGACCACGACTCGGTAACCCATCGAATGGTCCTCCCTACTCTCGGGTGCACCCCGCACGGCGAGGCCCTGACATCCCGTCAAAACCTAGTCGCCGCGCACGCGAGGACCGATAACGTCGTTTCCGCATGGCGACGCAGGAGATGAGCCGGCGCGACGCTCGCCGGGTGGCGCTCGCCGCGCAGGGCTTCGCCGACAAGCGGCCCACCGGGCGGGTCGACAGCAGGCACTTCCGCCGCGTCCTCGACCGGCTGGCCACGGTGCAGATCGACTCGGTCAACGTGGTGACCCGCAGCCACGAGCTGGTGTTCTTCGCCCGGCTGGGCGCGTACGACCGCACCGCGCTCAACCGTTGGCTGTGGGCGAGCCGCCAGGTCTTCGAGTACTGGGGCCACGAGGCGTCGCTCCATCCGGTCGGCCGCCACCCGCTGCTGCGATGGCGCATGGCCGGCGACCACCCGTGGGGCGGTGTGCGCACCAGCGCACGCGACAATCCGGAGATGGTGCAGTCCGCACTCGCGGAGATCGCGGCCCGGGGCCCGGTCAGCATCGGCGACCTCGACGTCCACCGCCAGGCTCCCCGCCAGGAGGCGAGCTGGTGGGGCTGGGGGCACGGCAAGCGCGTCGTCGAGCACCTCTTCTTCACCGGCGACGTCACCGCCACCCGGCGCAACGGCTTCACCCGCTTCTACATGGTGCCCGAGCGGTGGCTCCCGGCGGAGGTGCTGGCGGCGCCGACCCCGGACGCCGAGGACGCACGACGCGAGCTACTGCTGATCGCGGCGCAGGCCCACGGCCTCGGTACCGCCCGCGACCTGGCCGACTACTACCGCATCAACGTCCCGGCCTCCGCCAAGCTGCTCGCCGGCCTGGCCGACGACGGCGCCCTCGAACGGGTGCAGGTCGAGGGCTGGTCGCAGCCCGCCTACCTGCACCCCGACGCCCGGCGCCCGCGCCGCCGGCTGCGGGCCCGCGCCCTCCTCTCCCCGTTCGACTCGCTGATCTGGGAGCGCGACCGCACCGAGCGCCTGTTCGACTTCCGCTACCGCATCGAGATCTACGTGCCGGCGGCCAAGCGGGTGCACGGCTACTACGTGCTGCCGTTCCTGCTCGACGACCTGCTGGTCGGGCGGGTCGACCTGAAGGCCGACCGCCAGGCCGGCGTGCTGCGGGTGCGCGCCGCCTGGGGCGAGCCGGCGGCGGAGGCCGCGACCGCCGGCGGCCGCGACCGGGTCGCGGCCGAGCTCGCCCTGGAGCTCGCGGCCATGGCCGCCTGGCTCGACCTTCCCGGCGGCGTCGAGGTCGAGCCCCGGGGCGATCTCGCCCCCGCGCTGGCCTCCGTCATCGACGGCTGAGCATCCCCACGCGTGGGTACGAACATCGCATGGGACTCATCCTGTGGCTCATCGCCGCCGTACTGGTCATCGCGGGCATCGCCCGCATCGTCAAGGGCGACGCCCCCGTCGGCATCGCACTCATCATCGTGGGCCTGCTCGTCGGGCCGGGGGGCGTGTCGGTCTTCAGCACCGTCCCGAGCATCCCGACGTGACGCGCCGCGACAACTGATCCAGCGACAACCACCGTGACCGCGGCGGCCGTGATCTCCCACGGCCGCCGCCGTCGCGTCCGGGTGCCGTCGCGCCACACCTACGCCGAGGGCGGGGTGGCGACCGCCTGACGCCGGCGGCTCAGGAAGTCGCGCTCGGCCGGGTTGGTGGTGAGGTCGAGCGCTCGCTGGTAGGCGGCGACGGACTCCGCGGCGCGACCGGCGCGGGCCAGCAGGTCGGCCCGAGCGGCATGGTAGGGCTGGTAGGCGTCGACGAGCTCGTCCTCGACGGCGTCGAGGGCGGCGAGCCCGGCATCCGGCCCGTGCAGCTCGGCCACCGCCGCAGCGCGGTTGACCGCGACGACAGCGTTCGGACGGAGCGTGTGGAGCTGGTCGTAGAGGGCGACGACCTGCGACCAGTCGGTCGCCTCGGCGGTGGCGGCGTCGGCGTGGACGGCGGCGATGGCCGCCTGCACCTGAAACGGCCCCGGCCGGTTGCGGCGCAGGCAGACCCGGACGAGAGCGTGGCCCTCGGCGATCAGGTCGCGATCCCAGAGAGCCCGGTCCTGGTCCGCCAAGCGCACCATCGACCCGTCGGCCGCCGTGCGGGCCGGACCGCGCGCCTCGGTCAACAGCAGCAGCGCGAGCAGGCCGACCGCCTCGGGCTCGTCGGGCATGAGCTCGACGAGCACCCGGGCGAGTCGGACCGCCTCCGCGGTGAGGTCAGCGCGCACGAGGGTGTCACCGGAGGTGGCGGTGTGGCCCTCGGTGAACACCAGGGAGATGGCGGCGAGCACAGGCGGGAGACGATCGGGCAGCTCGGCCGGCCGCGGGATGCGGTACGGGGCGTGGTTGTCGCGCAGCTTGCGCTTCGCCCGCACGATGCGCTGGGCCATCGTCGCCTCGGGCACGAGGAACGCCCGGGCGATCTCGGGGACCTCGAGGCCGCCGAGCAATCGCAGCGTGAGCGCCACCTGGGCGTCGCGGCTGAGCGCCGGATGGCAGCAGAGGAACATGAGGCGGAGCTGGTCGTCGGCCACGACCTCGACGAAGTCGTCGAGGTCGTGCAGGTCGGGCGTGTCGTCTGGGTCCATGTCGTCCTGGAGCCGCTGGGCGGCGAGGTGGCGGTCGTCCCGCTTGGCCTCCCGGCGGAGGCGATCGATCGCCCGGTTGCGGGCCGTCGTCGTGATCCACCCGCCGGGGTTCGGCGGGGTGCCGGTGACGGGCCACCGCTCCGCGGCCACCGCGAACCCCTCCGCGACCGCGTCCGCGGCGAGGTCCAT
>CAYUXB010000020.1:16907-24594 GCA_964448525.1 uncultured Acidimicrobiaceae bacterium | reverse complement strand
GGCCTGCGCCTCGTGACGGTGGCCGCGCTGGGGTTCGCGCTCCTGGGGCTGCTCGACGACCTCGGAGGCGCGGGGGAGAGCGGCGGGTTCCGCGGCCACCTGCGCTCGCTGGCGTCAGGCCGTCTGACGACCGGCTCGGTCAAGCTGTTCGGCGGTGCCGCGCTCGGCATCGTGGTGGTCTCGGTGCGCGAGCCCGACAGCATCGGGCGGGTGCTGGCCGACGGCGCGCTCGTCGCGCTCGCCGCCAACCTCGGCAACCTGTTCGACAGGGCGCCGGGACGGACGACGAAGGTGGCCCTCGTCGCCCTCGTCGCGCTGGTGGTCGGGGCCGGGGCGGTGCCGCAGCTGGCCGGCGTGGCGCTCGTGGTGGGCGCCGGGGCGGGCCTCCTGCCGGGGGACCTGTCCGAGCGGCTCATGCTCGGCGACGCCGGCGCCAACGTGGTGGGTGCCGCGCTCGGCCTTGGGGTCGTGCTCGCCTGCGCGCCGACGACCCGCACCGCCGTGCTCGTCGTGGTCGCCGTGCTCAACCTCGCGAGCGAGCGGGTGTCGTTCAGCCGTGTCATCGCGGCGGCGCCCCCGTTGAGCGCGCTCGACCGATGGGGTCGCCGCCCCTGAGCCCGCAGATGCCGGTGCGGCGCCCGGGCGGACGAGTCGGGCGTGACGGGGTGGCGGCCCCGGGCAGTCCGCGACCTGGGCATCGGCGGCAGACCTGACGGTCCGTTAGATTCTCCCGGCATGGGAACTGTGCGTGCGGCGGTGTTGGAAGGCGAGGGGAAGCTCGAGGTCGTCCCCGTCGAGATCGAGGACCCGCGTCCGGGTGAGGTCCTGGTGAAGGTCACCGACTGCGGTGTCTGCCACTCCGACCTGTCGATCGTCGACGGCGTCATCCCGGCCCCGCTGCCCGTCGTGCTCGGCCACGAGGCGGCCGGCCTGGTCGAAGCGGTCGGGCCCGGGGTCACCCGACTCGCACCGGGCGACAAGGTCGTGCTCACGCCGCTGCCGTCGTGTGGACGGTGCTACTTCTGCACCCGGGGCAACCCCACGCTGTGCGCCGAGTACTCGTCCGCGCTGTTCACGTCCACGCGTCCCGACGGCACCAGCCCGCTGTCCCGCGACGGCAGCGTCGTGTACCGCGGTCTCGGTGTCGGCGGCTGGGCCGAACAGGTGGTCCTGCCCCAGGAGGGGGCGGTCAAGGTGGACGACGACGTCGACCTGGCCGAGGCGTGCGTCATCGGGTGCGCGGTGCAGACCGGTGTGGGCGCGGTGCTGGAGACGGCACGGGTCGAGGAGGGGGCGACGGTGCTCGTGCTCGGCGCGGGGGGCATCGGCATCGCCGTGGTCCAGGGGGCGCGGCTGGCAGGTGCCTCGGTGATCGTGGTGGCCGATCCGGTCGAGGCCCGCCGGGAGGCGGCGTTGCGCTTCGGCGCCACCCACGTCGTCGACCCGACCGAGGTCGACGTCACGACGTTCTGCATGGACCTCACCGGCGTCGGCATGGACTACTGCTTCGAGGCCGCCGGTCAGGCGGCCCTGCTGACCCAGGGCATCAACGCCAGCCGGGCAGGCGGCACCACCGTCGGGGTCGGTGCGCCGCCGATCGACCAGAACCTCACGATCCCGATGGTGACCGCCTTCACCGCCACCGAGAAGCGGCTCATCGGCTGCCTGCTCGGGTCGGTCAACGCGCACCGCGACATCCCCCGCCTGTTGGGGCTGGCCAAGGCCGGCCGCCTCGACCTGGGCGCGATGATCACCGACCGCTACCCGCTCGGCGAGGTGGTGGACGCCGTCGGCAACCTGCGCGAGCGGCGCGGGCTGCGCACGTCGTTGAGCGTGACCTGAGCACCCTCGGACGGTGCTTCGTCCCTGGTCAGGCCTCGGTCCGCGGAGAACGCCTCCGACCGGGTTATCCTGCGATCCCGTGACAAAACACATCTTCGTCACGGGCGGTGTTGCCAGCTCCCTCGGCAAGGGCATCTCCGCTTCGTCGCTCGGTCGCCTGCTCAAATCCCGTGGTCTGCGGGTCACGATGCAGAAGCTCGACCCGTACATCAACGTCGACCCGGGGACGATGAACCCCTTCGAGCACGGCGAGGTGTACGTCACCGACGACGGTGGCGAGACCGACCTCGACCTCGGCCACTACGAACGGTTCATCGACGAGTCCCTGTCGCGTGGCAGCAACGCCACCACCGGCTCGATCTACTCGTCCGTGCTCGCCGCCGAACGGCGGGGCGACTACCTGGGCAAGACGGTCCAGGTCATCCCGCACATCACCGACGAGATCAAGCGGCGCATCACCCGACTGGCCGGCGACGACGTCGACGTGGTCATCACCGAGATCGGCGGCACGGTCGGCGACATCGAGATCCTGCCGTTCCTCGAGGCCATCCGGCAGTTCCGCCTCGACATCGGGCGCAGCAACGTCGCGTTCGTCCACGTCACGCTCGTGCCGTTCATCGGTCCTGCGGGCGAGCAGAAGACCAAGCCCACCCAGCACTCCGTCACAGAGCTGCGGGCTCGGGGCATCCAGCCCGACGTCATCGTGTGCCGCAGCGAGAAGCCGCTGAGCGACTCGCTCAAGCAGAAGATCTCCCGCCTGTGCGACCTCACGCCCGAGGCGGTCGTCAACTGCGCCGACGCCGAGAGCCTGTACGAAGTGCCGCTCACGCTGCATGACGAGGGCTTCGACACCGTCCTGTGCGAGCACCTCGGCCTCGGCGCCGAGGCGCCCGACCTGTCGGAGTGGGAGCGTCTCGTCGACCGCGTCGAGTCCGCCACCCGCGAGCTGCGGATCGGTGTCATCGGCAAGTACGTCAGCCTGCCCGACGCCTACCTGTCGGTGGTCGAGGCGCTCAACCACGGGGGCTTCCACCACGGGGCCAAGATCGAGATCGAGTGGATCCAGGCCGAGGACACGGAGGGCCTGCTGGCCGAGGGGCGCCTGCGCGACCTCGACGGCATCGTGATTCCCGGTGGCTTCGGCGAGCGGGGCGTCGAGGGCAAGGTGGCCGCAGCCACCTACGCCCGCGAGAACGACATCCCCTGCCTCGGCCTGTGCCTCGGCATGCAGGTGATGACCATCGAGTACGCCCGCAACGCCCTCGGGCTCACCGGCGCCAACTCGACCGAGTTCGACCCCGGCACGCCGCATCCCGTCATCGACCTGATGGACAGCCAGCGCGACGTGACCGACAAGGGTGGCACGATGCGCCTCGGCGCCTACATCGCCGAGCTGGCCGAGGGCACGATCGTGGCCGAGGCCTACGAGAAGACGGTCGTGTCGGAGCGCCACCGCCACCGCTACGAGTTCAACCCCCGCTACCGGGGCAAGTTCGAGGGCTCCGGGTTCGTGTGCTCGGGCACCTCGCCCGACGGCCGGCTGGTCGAGTTCGTCGAGCTGTCCGACCACCCGTTCTGGGTCGGCACGCAGGCGCATCCCGAGTTCAAGAGCCGGCCCAACCGGCCGGCGCCGCTCTTCCGGGAGTTCGTGGCCGCCGCGCTCGACCGGGCCGAGGGACGCCGCCCGCACCTGTTCCCCGTCGACGAGCCCGAGATCGTGCGGTCCGTCCCGTGAGCGGGGCGGACATCGACAGCCCCTTCCGCATCGCCGCCGAACGGCAGGCCTGGTCCGGGCGTCGCCTGGATGTGACCGTCGTGGACGTCGAGGCCCCGGACGGCAGCCGCCACGAGCGCGAGGTCGTCCGTCACCCGGGCGCCGTGGGGGTCGTGCCGCTGCACGACGACGGCACGGTCACGCTGGTGCGCCAGTACCGGGCGGCCCTCGACCGGGACATCTGGGAGGTGCCCGCCGGCCTGCGCGACGTCGACGGCGAGCCCACCGACGAGACCGCCCGGCGCGAGCTCGCCGAGGAGACCGGGCTCCAGGCAGGGCACGTCGAGCACCTGGTCACCTTCCACAACTCGCCCGGATTCTCCGACGAGGCGGTGGTGGTGTACCTGGCGACGGTGCTGTCGGAGGTCGCGGATGACCGTCAGGGGGTCGAGGAGCAGCACATGCTGGTCGACCGGGTGCCGATGCCGCAGGCGCTGGCGATGGTCGACGACGGCCGCATCACCGACGCCAAGACCGTGATCGCCCTGCTGGCCCTCGCCCGCCGCCACGTGGCGAGCGGCTGACCCCCGCGCCTCGTCGTCAGCCGCAGCCGCAGGCTCCGCCGCAGCACCCGCCGCCGGTGGGCGCGGGCGCCGGTGCGGTGTCGACGCCGCGGGCCCGACCGCCGACGGCGACCATCGGCATCAGCTTGACCGTGTCGGCATGACCGGCCGGACACGAGGCCGGATCGCCGGCGTCGGCCATCGAGCGGCGCAGCTCGAACGTGTCGCCGCAGGTGCGGCAGCGGAAGTCGTACAGCGGCACGGGTGCTCCTCGAGTCGGCGGCGGGTCGGCGGCCTGCGGGCGGACGCCGTCGCTCGCCGCTGACCGGCGGCCAGGCTAGCGCCCTGTCCACGAGCGTCTGCGCCCGGCCGGGAGTGCACGAGCGTCGGGCCCGCGGGCCGTACCGTGGCCGGCGCATGTGCCCATCGATCGCCGCCCCGGACGACGACACCCCCGACGACGGCAGCCACGAGCAGTCCGACCCGGCGGCCGACGACGCGATGCTGCCGCTCGAGGTCGAGGCGTGGCTGTCGTGGCTGGCGACCGAGAAGGGACGGGCACGCTCGACCCTCGCCGCCTACCGGCGGGACGCCCGGCGCTGGTGGGCGTGGCTGCGCGGGCGGGAGACCGCGCTCGACGCGGTGGTCGAGTCGGACATCGAGGAGTACGTCGGCGAGCTGCGGGCCGGCGACCTCGCCGCGGCGACGGTGGCGCGCGCGGTGGTGGCGGTGCGGTCGCTGCACCGGTTCCTGGCCGAGGAGGGTCGGTTGCCGACCGATCCGGGGGCGCGGGTCGAGACGCCGCGGGTGGCTGCCGGGCTGCCCAAGGCGCTGAGCGAGGACGAGGTGAACGCCCTGCTCGCCGCGGTCGTCGGCGACGACCCGACCGCTCGTCGCGACCGGGCGATCCTCGAGGTGCTCTACGGCACGGGCCTGCGCATCTCCGAGCTTGTGGGGCTGCGGCTCGGAGATGTCGACCTCGAGTCCGGGTTGCTGCGGGCGTTCGGCAAAGGCGCCAAGGAGCGCGTCGTGCCGGTCGGTCGCCACGCCGCCGCCGCCCTCGCCGACTGGCTGGGCCAGGGTGGGCGTCCCGACCTGGTGCCCGAGCGCTGGGCACGGCGGGGCGACGCAGATGCCGTGTTCCTCAACCGGCGCGGCGGCCGGCTGAGCCGCCAGGGCGCCTGGCTGGTGGTGCGTCGGTGGGGCGGCGAGGTCGGCCTCGACGGCAAGCTCACCCCCCACGTGCTGCGCCACTCGTGCGCCACCCACATGCTCGACCACGGGGCCGACATCCGGGCGGTGCAGGAGATGCTGGGCCACGCCTCGGTCAGCACCACGCAGGTGTACACGAAGGTGTCGACCGAGCGCCTCTTCGCCGCCTACCGCGACGCCCACCCCCGGGCGACCCTCGGCGCGGGCGGCTGACCAGCCCGTCCCCGCCGATCCTCGCGCCACGTGACGGCTCGGCGGCAACCCGGACCGTGCGCGTCGGCCTGGTCCGGTACCCTGCGAACGTGACCGACCAGACGACGCTGGACACCCGGCGCGGTCAGCTGCACGAAGAGCGCGACCGACTGACCACGCAGATCGCCTCGCTCGACGTCGGGAGCGATCAATCGCCGGCCTACGACGACAACTTCGCCGACTCCGGCCAGGTCGCCGCGGAGCAGGGCGAGGCCCAGGCTCTCCTCAACCAGTTCAACGAGCAGATCGACGAGATCGACCACGCGCTCGCCAAGATCGACGCCGGCACCTACGGGTTGTGCGAGGTGTGCCAGAAGCCGATCGCGCCGGCGCGCCTCGAAGCGATGCCCGCGACCCGGTTCTGCATCGATCACGCCTGAGACGCCACACTGAGGGCGTGTCGTCGCCGAGCCACGCCGTCCACCTGGTCCGGCGCTTCTTCGGTTCCCTGTGGCCTGTCGGGCCCGCCTCGGCCGAGGACGACTGGGCGACCGGGCACCTGAACCCCCGCGAGGTCGAACTGTGGCGGTCCATGCCCCGCTACGACCGTCGTCACGCCGTCGGCGTCGCCCGCCGCACCGAAGGGGCGCTCGGCCCTCGGGCCACCCGGGCCGTGCTGGCCGCCGCGCTCCTGCACGACGTCGGCAAGGTCGACAGCGGCTTCGGGCCGATCCGTCGCGCGTTGGCCACGGTGGCGTCGATGGTGTGGGGCCACGCAACCGCCGCGGGGTGGCGCAGTCGCCGCGGGGTCGCCGGCCGCGCCGGCCGCTACCTGTCGCACGACGCCATCGGCGCCGAGATGCTGGCCGAGGCGGGCAGCGACGGACTCGCCGTCACCTGGGCCCGCGAGCACCACCTATCGCCGGACCGCTGGTCGGTTCCGGCCGACATCGGCGCTGCGCTCAAGCTGGCCGACGACGACTGAACGAGTGCCCTGCCGGGCACGAGGGTGCCCGAGGTGAAGGGACCCGGGTCGGTACGGTGGCGCGGGGAACCGCCGGACGACCAGATGACGGGGACGACGGGACGACACGATGGCGAAGTCGAAGGCGCCGGGCAACGCGCGGCTGATCGGCGTAGCGGCTCTCGCCGCCTTCATCGGCGGCTGTTGGATCGGCATGGGGTCCGAGAGCGCCGGCGACAGCTACTGCGTGGTCACCGGATCGAGCGCGGCCGCCCGACCCGGCTACGTGGCCGGCCAGCTGGTCGAGAGGTCGACGCTCGAGTGCCAGCCGGGCGAGCCGGAGGTGTGCGGGCACTGGGAGCCCGAGAGCGGCGACGACCGCCGGTTCGAGTCCGATCGCTGTCCCGACGAGTAGCGGCGGGTCGATCGGTCAGGGACGAGCTGGGCGAGCGCGACCCCGACTGCAGGTCGGGCCCGGGTCGGGCGACCGTGCCCGGACGGTGCGTCAGAGAGCGGGGAGGCCGAGCCGGTCGCGGACGCGGATCATCGTGGCGCTCGCCGTCTTGCGCGCCTTCTCTGCGCCGAGCGCCAGGATGCGCGCCGTCTCGCCTGGGTCGGCGGCCAGCTCGGCGTACCGCTGCTGCAGCGGCCGCAGCAGCTCGACGACGGCCTCCGCCGCGTCGGCCTTGAGCGGCCCGTACTGCGTGTAGCGCCCCGCCAGCTCGGCCGGGTCGCCGTCGGTGGCGGCGGCCAGGATCGACAGCAGGTTCGACACGCCGGGCTTGGTGGCGGGGTCGAAGCGCACCTCGGCGTCGCTGTCGGTGACGGCCCGCTTGAACTTGCGCTCGATCACCTTGGGATCGTCGAGGACGAGGACCGTGCCCTGGGGCGAGTCGACCGACTTCGACATCTTGCGCTCGGGCGCCTGCAGGTCCATGACCCGGGCGGCCACCCGGCCGATCGCCGCCTCCGGCACGACGAACGTGTCGCCGTAGCGGCTGTTGAACCGCACGGCCAGGTCGCGGGCGATCTCGAGGTGCTGGCGCTGGTCGTCGCCGACCGGCACCTTCTCGGTGTCGTAGAGCAGGATGTCGGCGGCCATGAGCGCGGGGTAGGTGAACAGGCCCGCGGACACGAAGTCGGCCCGGTCGGACTTGTCCTTGAACTGCGTCATGCGGCGCAGCTCGCCGAACGCGGCGG
>CAYUXB010000020.1:0-16897 GCA_964448525.1 uncultured Acidimicrobiaceae bacterium | reverse complement strand
CAGCCGAGCTCGGCGTGCTCGCTGACCTGGCTCTGGGCGAACAGCGTCGTGGCTTCCGGGTCGATGCCTGCGGCCACCAGGACCTGCGTGGTCTCGAGGATCTTGGCCCGCAGCTCGGCCGGGTCCTTCGGGACCGTGAGCGCGTGCAGGTCGACCACGCAGTGGATGGCGTCGTCGGTGTGCTGCGCGACGACCCACGGTCGCACCGCACCGAGGAAGTTGCCGAGGTGCACCTCGCCGGTGGGTTGGATGCCGGAGAACACGCGGGCCATGGGCGGATCGTAGAGGGTGGCCCCGTCGGGACCTGCACCCGTACGGGCCGGCGACGCGACGATGCACCGGGAAACCACAGGCGCGTGATTATCATCGTCCCGATGCCCTACGCGGTGCAGACCCCGGTGTTCGAGGGGCCCTTCGACCTGCTGCTCCACCTGATCCTCTCGGAGCAGGTCGACCTCTACGAGATCAGCCTGTCGACCATCGTCGACGGCTACATCGCCGAGCTCGACCGCATGGAGCAGCTCAACCTCGAGATGGCGAGCGAGTTCCTGCTGATCGCCGCCACCCTCGTCGAGCTCAAGAGCCGCCGCCTGCTCCCGCACAGCGACGACATGGATCTCGACGACGAGCTCGCCCTGTGGGAGGAGCGCGACCTGCTGCTCCACCGCCTCGTCGAGTGCAAGACCTTCAAAGAGGCGGCGATCGCGCTGTCGGTGCTGGCGGGCGAGGCGGGCCGCTCCATCGGCCGCTCCGTCGGGGTCGACGAGCGCTACATCGGACTGATGCCCGATCTGCTGGTCGGTGTCACCCCGACCGATCTGCGCGCCGCCTACCTCCGGGCGATCGCGCCCAAACCGCAGCCCCGGGTCGATCTCGACCACGTGGCGCCCATCCGGGCGTCGGTCACCGACGCCATCGCCGAGCTCATGGACGAGTTGCCGCGCATCGGCCGCATCAGCTTCCGTGCGCTGACCGGCGACCTGGTCGAGCGGCTCGAGGTCGTCGTGCGCTTCCTCGCGATCCTCGAGCTGTTCAAGCTGGGCATGGTCGACCTCGACCAACCCCGCACCTTCGGCGACATCCAGGTGGTGTGGCTCGGACGCGACGGCGCCGCCCGCAGTCTGGCCGAGGTCGACGCCTATGACGGATGATCCGCTGAGCCCACCTCCCGGTCCGGCGGACGAGCCGACCGGCGCGACGTCCGGACCCTCGGGTGCCCCGGGCGACGAGGGCGCGGGGCCGCCGCCGGACCAGGCTCCGGACGCCGACGCCCACCCCGGACGTCACGAACCGCAGCCGGGGGAGCAGGTCCGCGACGACGCCCGGCGCGCCATCGAGGCGATCATCCTCGTCAGCGAGCAGCCCATCGAGGTCAACCTGCTCGCCCAGCTCCTCGAGTTGCGCCCGTCGATCGTCGAGGAGCTGTGCCGTGAGCTGGCGGCGGAGTACGAGGAGGTGGGCCGCGGCTTCCAGCTCGTTCGGGTCGCGGGCGGGTGGCGGTTCCAGAGCCACCCCGACCAGGCGCCCTACGTCGAGCGCTTCGTGCTCGCCGGCCAGACCGCCAAGCTGTCGGCCGCCGCGCTCGAGACCCTGGCGATCGTCGCGTACAAGCAGCCGATCTCCCGGGCCCAGGTCGCCTCGATCCGCGGCGTGAGCGTCGACGGCGTGATGCGCACCTTGCAGCAGCGGGGCTACATCGCCGAGGTGGCCCGTGACCCGGGCCCCGGCCAGGCGTCGATGTTCGGGACGACCCGGGCGTTCCTCGAGAAGCTGGGTGTCGACTCGTTGACCGACCTGCCGGCGCTCGGCGACTTCGTCCCCGCCGCGGACGTGGTCGAGCAGCTCGAGCGGGGCCTGCGCCCGGACGTCCCCACGTTCTCCGAGCGCCTCGGCGACCTCGAGCACACCAACTCCCAGCGCGATCTGTCCACCAAGTCCCCGAACGGCACCCTCGACCGCGACCTGGCCGCTCTCGACCTGGCGGAGTCCCGCCTCGCGGAGGCGGTGGGCGCGGTCGAGCCGGACCTCGAGGTCGGTGACCTCGCCGTCTCCGACGCCACCGACGACCGCGTGGTCGGCGACGTCACCCCCGTCGCCGACGTCAACCCGGTCGGCGAGACGGTCGGCGAGGTCACGCCGGTCGATGAGGTCACGCCGGTCGGCGAGGTCACGCCAGTCGGCGAGGTCACGCCGGTCGATGAGGCCGCCCCGGTCGATGTCGTTCCCGACGAGGTCACCCCGGTCGACGACGCCGATGGTCGCGACGCCGACCGGCCCGACGCCGACGGGTACGGGTGACTCCGTCGGGGGAGCGGCTGCAGAAGATCCTCGCCCAGGCCGGCCTCGGTAGCCGGCGCACCTGTGAGGACCTGATCGCCGAGGGCAGGGTGCAGGTCAACGGGGAGGTGGCGACGCTCGGCACCCGGGCCGACCCCGAGACCGACGCCATCGAGGTCGACGGCGCCCGCATCGGCGTCAAGCAGGGCCTCGTCCACTACCTGCTCAACAAGCCCACCGGGGTCGTCACCACGGCGTCGGACCCGGAGGGCCGGCCGACGGTGGTCGAGATCGTGCCGGCCGAGCCCCGCGTCTACCCGGTCGGACGCCTCGACGCCGACACCGAGGGCCTGCTGATCCTCACCAACGACGGCGAGTTGGCGCACCGGCTGACCCATCCGTCCTTCGGTGTCGACAAGGAGTACCTGGCCGACGTCGAGGGCAGGCCGTCTCGGGGTGCCGTGCGCCGGTTGCGCGAGGGGGTCGCCCTCGACGACGGCCCGACCGCCCCGGCCAAGGTGTCGCTCGTGGGGGACCACACGCTGCGCATCACCATCCACGAAGGGCGGAACCGCCAGGTCAGGCGCATGTGCGACGCCGTCGGTCACCCCGTGCGCCGACTCGTCCGGGTGCGGATCGGGTCGCTCAGCGACCGCCGGCTGGCCCCGGGGGACTGGCGGGAGCTGACCCAGGACGAGCTGCGGGCGCTGGAACGTGCCGTAGCCGCGCCGCCGGCCCGAGCGACCCGCGGTCGCTCCGGCGACGGGCGTCGCACGACTTCGCGCCCCGGTTCCGGTCGCCGCTAACCTCGACCGCGCCATGTCACCCGCTGTCCGAGCCCTCCGCGGCGCCACCACCATCGACGTCGACGAGAAGGACCACCTCTTCGAGCGGGTCATCACCTTGTTCGAGGCCCTGTTCGATCGCAACGACCTCGACCACGACGACCTGATCAGCGTGCTGATCACCGCCACCGGCGACGTCCGCTCGGTGTTCCCCGCCCAGGCGGCCCGCAAGTTCGGGCTGGGCGACGTGCCGCTCATCTGCGCCCGCGAGCTCGACATCGAGGGGGGCACCCCGCTCTGCATCCGCGTGATGATCCACCTCTACACCGACCGCTCCCGCAGCGAGCTGCACCACGTCTACCTGCAGGGCGCGCGCAACCTGCGCGACGACCTGCCGGCCTGATGGTGGCCGCGGTCGCCCCCGTCGGGGTGCGGCACCGCTCAGGCGGACGACCGTGGTGCTAGGCCGACCTCCCGAGCCCGGGCGAGCCGTGGTCGTCGGCACCGGGCTCATCGGTGGCTCGATCGGCATGCGGCTGCGCCGCGTCGGCTGGTACGTGACCGGGAGCGACCTCGACCCGGAGCGGGCCGATCAGGCCCTCGCCCTCGGCGCGCTCGACGAGGTGGGCGACGACCCCGACGCCACGATCACCTTCGTCGCCACCCCGGTGCGGGCCGTCGCCGAGCAGGCCCGCAGGGCGCTCGCGGCCGGCAGTGGGCTCGTCACCGATGTCGGGGGCGTCAAGGCCTCGATCGTCGACGCGGTGTCCGACCCCCGCTTCGTCGGCGGGCACCCGATGGCCGGCTCCGAGCAGGAGGGCGTGGAGGGCGCCACCCCCGACCTGTTCGAGGGCGCGACCTGGGTGCTCACGCCGACCGAGGGCACCGACGCCGCCGCCTACACGCAGGTCCGGGCGATCATCGACACGTTGGGCGCCGAGGTCGTCGCGCTGCCGCCCGACCGTCACGACGAGCTGGTGGCCGTCGTGTCGCACGTTCCCCATCTGACGGCCGCCTCGCTGATGGGCCTGGCCGACGAGCGCAGCGAGGAGCATCGAGCCCTGCTGCGGCTGGCGGCCGGCGGCTTCCGGGACATGACCCGCATCGCCTCGGGGCATCCCGGCATCTGGCCCGACATCTGCAGCGACAACCGCACCGCCATCGTCGAGGTCCTCGACGAGCTGACCGCCGCGCTCAGCCACATGCGCGACGTCGTGGCCCGGGACGATCGCAAGGAGCTGCTCTCCACCCTCGAGCGTGCCCGGTCGGCGCGGGTGAACCTGCCGGCGCGGTTCCGCACCGCAGCCGACCTGCGCGAGGTGCGCATCCCCGTGCCGGACCGCCCGGGCGTCGTCGCCGACGTGGCGATCCTCGCGGCCGACCTCGACGTCAACATCGTCGACCTCGAGATCGCACACTCGACGGAAGGACCGCAGGGCGTGTTGGTGATGCTCATCGAGAGCGCGTCGGTCGACGTGTTCCGCGCCGGCCTCGTCGGGCGCGGCTACCGGCCCGCGGTGCTCCCCGTGGACCTCGGATAGCGCCGTGGCCGACGAGTACCCCCCGGTCCTGGCGGTCGAGCCGATCGACCACCCGGTCGACGCCACCCTCACGGTGCCGGGCTCGAAGAGCCTGACGAACCGGGCGCTCGTGTGCGCGTCGCTGGCGACGGGCACCTCGACCATCGACGGTGCCCTCGTCGCCGACGACAGCCTGGCCATGCGTACTGCCCTGGCCACGCTCGGGGCCGGCATCGACCACGATCCGGACACCGGGCGGCTGACCGTCACGGGAACGGGCGGCGACCTCCGCCCGGGTCCCGCCACCCTCGACATGCGCCTGTCGGGAACGACCAGCCGCTTCCTGCTCCCCGTGGTGGCACTCGGCCGCGGGACCTACCGAGTCGACGGTGCGGCGCCGCTGCGGGCGCGGCCGATGGGCCCGGTCCTCGACGGCATCCGGGCGCTCGGCGCCGAGGTGGCCGCCGTGGCCGAGCCCGACCACCTGCCGGTGGACGTTCACGCGCCCGGTGGGCTCGACGGCGGCGAGGTCGCCGTCGCGGGGGACACGTCGAGCCAGTTCCTGTCCGGGCTGCTGCTCGCCGCACCCTGCACCCGCACCGGCGTGCGCCTCACGGTGACCACCGAGCTGGTGTCCCGGCCGTACATCGGTCTCACCGCCACGGTGATGGGCGCCTTCGGTGCCACTGTGCACGAGGCCGTGGCGTCGACAGGTGGGGGGCCCGTTTTCGCGGTCGAGCCCGGGGGCTACCGGGCCGCGACCTACCGGGTCGAGCCGGACGCGTCCACGGCGTCGTACCTGCTGGCGGCGGCCGCGGTCGTGGGCGGGCGGGTCACGATCGAAGGCCTCGGCTCCGACAGCGGCCAGGGCGACGCCCGGTTCGCCGACCTGCTGGGTGCCATGGGCGCCCGGGTGGAACGCACGGCCACCAGCACGACCGTCGAGGGCACGGGCACGCTGCGCGGGCTCGGCGACGTCGACATGGGCGAGATGTCCGACATGGCCCAGACACTTGCTGTGGTGGCCGTCTTCGCCGATGGCCCCACGCGGGTGACCGGCATCGAGATCAACCGCTGGAAGGAGACCGACCGCATCGCCGCGGTGGTCGCCGAGCTCCGCCGGGCCGGGATCCAGGCCGACGAGGAGCGCGCCGGCTTCACGGTCCACCCGGGCAGGCCCCGGCCGGCCCGCATCGAGACCTACGACGACCACCGCATGGCGATGAGCTTCGCGCTGATCGGGCTGCGCACCCCCGGCATCGAGATCGTGGACCCGGCCTGCGTGGGCAAGACGTTCCCCGGCTTCTGGGACGCGCTCGACGCCCTGCGCCGCGGGGGTGGCGGGGCCGCGGCAAGTAGGGTGCCCTCCCCGTGAAGGTCATCGCGATCGACGGGCCCGCAGGGTCCGGCAAGTCCACAGTCGCCCGCCGCCTGGCCGACCGGCTCGGCCTCGAGTACCTCGACACCGGGGCCATGTACCGGGCGGTCACGTTCGCGGCGCTGCGCCGGGGCATCGATCCCGCTGACCCCGAGCCGGTCGAGCACCTGGCGCGCACGGTGGAGCTCGACGTGACGACCGAGGGCGTGCGGGTCGACGACGTGGACGCCACCATCGAGATCCGGGGGCCGGAGGTGTCGCGGGCGGTGTCGCTCGTCGCCGCGAACCCGGGGGTCCGCACCGAGATGGTGCGACGCCAGCGGGAGTGGGCCGAGACCCGAGGCGGCGGCGTGCTCGAAGGGCGCGACATCGGCACGGTGGTGTTCCCCGACGCGGTGCTCAAGGTGTACCTGAACGCCCGACCCGAGGTGCGTGCCGAGCGCCGCGCCGCCGAGGTGTCCGACCTCGACTACGAGACCGTGGCGGCCGACATGGCCCGCCGGGATGCGCTCGACCAGGGGCGGGAGACCGCGCCACTCAAGCGGGCGGACGGCGCGTTCGAGCTCGACACGAGCGATCTGACCGTCGGCGAGATCGTCGACGACCTGGCCCGGAGGGTCGACGATGCCTGACCACGACACGACTCCCACCGACGTCGGTGCCGCGGTGCCCGAAGCTGCGGGTGACGCCGAGCCGGTGGAGGGCAACGGCGCCGCCGGCTCGCCGACGTCCCGGCGGCGAGCCCGCGCCGAAGCGCGGGTCGACGCCATCCGGGCACAGGGCGTCGACGTCCATCCGCCGACGGCGCTCGAACGCGGCTCCTACGCGATCGTGCGGGGCGCGTTCCTGGGCGTCGCCAAGCTGTACTTCCGCCTCGACATCCGGGGCGCGGAGAACGTGCCGTCCCACGGTCCCTTCGTCCTCGCCCCGGTGCACCGGTCGAACCTGGACTTCATCCTGGTCGCGACCGTCCGCCGGCCCCGGATGCGCTACATGGGCAAGGCATCGATCTGGAGGTCGAAGGCGCTCGGCCGGTTCGTCTCGATGCTCGGCGCCTTCCCCGTCCACCGGGGCACGGCCGATCGCGAGTCGCTCCGCACCTGCATGCGGGTCATCGAGAACGGCGAGCCGCTCGTGATGTTCCCCGAGGGCACCCGCCGCTCGGGCGACACGGTCGAGGAGCTGTTCGACGGCACGGCGTACGTGGCTGCCCGGGCCGGTGTGCCCCTCGTGCCGGTGGGCATCGGCGGGTCGGACGAGGCGATGCCGGTGGGAGCCAAGTTCATCCGCCCGCGCAAGATCGTCATCGTGGTGGGCGAGCCGATCAACCCGCCGACGGGCGACGGTTCCGGTCGGGTGCCGCGCCGGGTCGTGCGCCAGCTGACCGAGCAGCTCCACGCCGATCTCCAGCACCTCTACGACGAGGCCCGGGCCGCCGCCGATTGACCGGTTCGCCGAGCCGATCAGCCGTGGAGCATGATGCCGAGCACGACGGCCGCGATCGAGGCGAGTCCGCCCACGGCGCCGAACACGGCCAGCAGCGTCTTCGACCGGGCCCCCGCATGGATGGCGGCCGACACCCCGGCCAGCGCGACCACGGTGATCTTCACCATGAGCGTGACCTGCCACTCGATGTCGAAGTCGCCGACCGGTAGCTCGAGCAGGTTCCAGATGCCGGTGGCGACCAGCACCGCGTACGCCGGCCAGGCGATGCGGTTGTAGCGGCGGGCGACCGTGCGGGGCACGTCGTCGCCGAGGGCCCGCAGCCCGGGCACGAGACCGGCGAGGGTGACCTGCCCGCCGACCCACACGGTGGCGGCCAGCACGTGCAGGCTCAGGCGGACGGTGTCGATCGTGAGGGGGAGCACCGGGGCGTCAGGCCAGCATGGCCAGCACGTCGCTGGCGGCGAGGTGCCGGTCGTTGATCGCCGGCCGATCCGGCACCGAGCCGCCGAGCGCGAGGGTCGCCACGACGTCGACCCCGGTGAGCAGGTCGCGCAGCTCGCGCGGGGGAGGGAAGTACTCGTCCTCGTCGGTGATGCGCACCTCGTCGACGCCGTCCGTCGGGTCGAGGCGGGCGATCACGGCGGCCACGAGCTCCTCGGGGGCCGAGGCGCCGGCGGTGACGCCGACGACGCCGTGCAGGTCGTCCGGCAGCTCGTCGGCCGCGTTGACCCGGTAGACCCGCTCGCTGCCGGACTCGCGGGCCAGCTTCTCGAGCGCCCGCGTGTTCGACGAGTTGGCCGACCCGATGACGACGACCGCGTCGCAGCGCGGCGCGATCTCGGCGAGCGCGGACTGCCGGTTGGTGGTGGCGAAGCACAGGTCGCTGCGCCCCGGCCGCCACACGTCGGGGAAGCGCTCGGCGGTGCGCTCCGCGATGGCGGACCAGTCGCGGTGCGACAGCGTGGTCTGGGCGAGGAGGGCGACGGGCTGCTCGGTGGGCGCGAGGGCGTCGACCTCGGCGACCGACTCGACGCGGTCGATGGCATCGGGGGCGACGGCCATCGTTCCGACGGCTTCCTCGTGGCCCTCGTGGCCGACGTAGACGATGCGGAAGCCCTTGCCGGCGCGCGTCTTGACCTCGTGGTGCACCTTCGTGACGAGGGGGCAGACGGCGTTGACGACGTAGCTGCCCCGGTCGCGGGCGGCGGCGACGACCTCGGGGGCCGAGCCGTGGGCGGAGAGCATGATCGGTCGGCCCTCGGGCACGTCCGCGATGTCGTCGACGAAGACGACGCCGAGGTCGCGGAAGCGGTCGACCACGAGCTGGTTGTGGACGATCTCGTGGTAGCAGTACACGGGCGGCTCGAAGGCGCGCACCATCCACGCGAGGGCCTTGATGGCCATCTCGACACCCGCGCAGAAGCCGCGGGGCGCGGCCAGGAGAACCTTGTCGACCGACATCGGCGCCAGCGTATCGACGAACCGCCCGCGGCCGGTCCGCCGGCGGCCTTCGGGACGAGGCGCGCGGCTGCCCTGGTCGCACCGGAAGCCGTGGTCAGCGCCGTAGACTGCTCCGTCTATGTCCGCGCCCCGAGTCGTCGCTGTCGCGCCCGGTTCCCCGGCCGCGCTCGTCGGGCTCGTCGAGGGCGACGAGATCGTTGCGGTCAACGGCGATGTGCCCCGCGACCTGCTCGAGTGGCGGTCCCTCGTCGACGAGCCCCACCTCGCGGTCGAGGTGCGCCGAGGTGGTCTGGAGACGCTGGTCGAGATCGACAAGTGCGCGGGCGAGCCGCTCGGCGTCGAGGTGCACTCCGCCCTGTTCGACAAGGTCCGCACCTGCGACAACCACTGCGAGTTCTGCTTCATCTACCAGTTGCCGCCCGGGCTGCGGCGCAGCCTCTACCTCAAGGACGACGACTACCGGCTGTCGTTCCTCTACGGGAACTTCACGACCCTCACCCGCTTCACCGAGGCCGATCTCGAGCGGGTGGTCACCGAGGGCCTGACGCCGCTGTACGTCAGCATCCACGCCACCGACCCGCAGGTCAGGGCCGACATGCTCCGCAACCGGCGGGGCGGCACGAGCCTGCGCTGGCTGCGGGCGCTGCTCGACCACGGAGTCGAGGTGCACGGCCAGGTGGTCGTGTGTCCCGGCGTCAACGACGGGGCGGTGCTCGACGACACGCTCGCCGGGGTGCTCGACCGCTTCCCCGAGCTGACGTCGGTGTGCGTCGTGCCGCTCGGGGTGTCCCGCTTCAACACCGAGGACCGCATGCGTCCCCACACGGTCGATGAGGCCGCGGCGGTTGTCGACGCGGTGGCCGACTGGCAGGACGTCTACCTGGCCGTCCTCGGTCGGCGCCTGGTGTTCGCCGCCGACGAGTACTACCTGCTGGCCGACCGACCCTTCCCGCCCGCGGCCCACTACGGCGACTTCGCCATGCACGAGGACGGCATCGGCATGGCCCGCACGTTCGAGGCCGAGCTGTACGGCAGCGGCGGGCCCGCCCGTGACGACGATCCCGAACGCGGCGGTTTCTTCCGCAACGCCGACGGCGAGTTGGCGGCGGCGGCCCCGTCCCCCTCCGACCCGGGGTCGTCCCCGGCCACCGCCGGATCCGCGCCGGTCCGCACCAACCGGGCCCCCGGTGCCCACGAGCGCGGCAGCACCGCGGGCTGCGGCGCCGTCGGCCTCGACGGCACCGCCGACGTGTCCGGCTCGTCCGACGCCGACTACGAGCCCTACCGGGCGGTGCGGGCGACCGCCGACCAGCTCGTCCGGATCGGCCCGAGCCGCCACGCCCCCGTGGCGATCCTCACCGGGCCGTACGGCGCCCGTGTCCTCGGCCCGCTGGTCGCAGGCCTCGGGCGTCGCGACGTGCGCATCCTCGCGGTCGAGAACCGCTACTTCGGGGGCAACGTCGGTGTGTCGGGCCTCCTGGTCGGCGACGACCTCGCCCGCGTGCTGGCCGACCAGCCCGAGGGCCACCGCTACCTGCTGCCCGACGTGTGCCTCACCCAGGGGCGGTTCCTCGACGGCACCACCCCGGCCGACCTGCCCCGGCCGGTCGAGATCGTGCCCACCGACGGCCGCGCCCTGCGCGTCGCTCTGGGCCTCGACGATCCCTCCGACGGCCCGTCCTCCGCGGGCCTCGTCGCCGCGGTGGCGGGCTCGTCGACGGGCTCACCAACGCAGTACCCCGAGAGCAGGAGCTGACCGTGCCGCTTCCCGTCGTCGCCATCGTCGGGCGACCGAACGTGGGCAAGTCGACCCTGCTCAACCGCGTGGTGGGGCGGCGTGCCGCCATCGTCGAGGAGCGCCCCGGCGTCACCCGCGACCGCAAGGAGGTCGAGGCCGACTGGCTCGGCCGCCGCTTCGTCCTCGTCGACACGGGCGGGTGGCTGGCCCGCGGTTCGGTGCTCGACGAGAAGGTCAGCGCCCAGTCCGAGCGGGCAATCGCCGATGCCGACGTCGTCGTGTTCGTCGTCGACGTCGTGACCGGCGCGACCGAGGAGGATGCCCAGGTGGCCGAGCTGCTGCGGCGCACCGAGGCCCCCGTCCTGCTCGTGGCCAACAAGGCCGACAACGCCAACCGCGAGAACGAGATGTGGGACCTGCTGAGCCTCGGGCTCGGCGAGCCGTTCCCGGTCAGCGCGCTGCACGGCCGGGGCACGGGCGATCTGCTCGACCTCGTCGTCGGCCACCTGCCCGAGCAGTCCGACGACGAGCGGGCCGCCCTCGTCGCCGACCACGATCCCTGGGCCGAGGAGGACGCGGCGGTCGCCGCCGCGGCCGCCGACGGTGACGGCGACGAGCCGGGCGTCGCGGTCGCCATCGTCGGTCGGCCCAACGTCGGGAAGTCCACCCTCTTCAACCGCCTCACCGGCGAGGATCGCTCGGTGGTCCACGACATGCCGGGCACGACCCGCGACACGATCGACACGGTGATCGACACCCCGTTCGGCGCGATCCGGCTGGTCGACACCGCCGGGATGCGCCGCCGCGCCAAGGTCGACGAAGCCACCGAGTACTACTCGCTCGTGCGGGCGCTCCAGGCGGTCGACGAGGCCGACGTGGCGTTGCTCGTGATCGACTCGACCGAGGGCGTGACGGGCCAGGACCAGCGTCTGGCGGAGCGCGTCGACGCCGCCGGCTGCCCGATCGTGGTCGTCCTGAACAAGTGGGAGCTGCTCGACGCAGAGCAGCGCACCGACCTGCGCTGGCAGGTCAGCGACAAGCTGCGCTTCGTCGGCGAGGCCCCTGTGCTGCAGGTCAGCGCCCTGTCGGGCAAGGGCGTGCACAAGCTCTTCCCGGCGCTCGAGACCAGCGTCGCGGCCTACCACCGGCGCATCCCGACCAGCAAGGTCAACGCGGTGCTGCGCGAGGCGCAGATGCTGCACGCGGCGCCCGGCGGCGCTCGCGTGCTGTACGCCACCCAGGGTGCAGCCGAGCCGCCGACGTTCACGCTGTTCGTCAACCGGGAGGTCCCGCGCACCTACCTGCGCTACCTCGAACGCAAGCTCCGCGAGGCGTTCGACCTGGGCGCGACCCCGGTGAAGCTGCGAGTTCGTCGGCGCGGTGAGTGACAGGTCCGTGACAGTCGGTACGCGGGGTCCGTCCGCACAACTACCATCACCCCCGACATGAAGCCGATCCTGGCCCTCGTTGGGGTCGCCTCGTTGGTCGCTGCTCTCGTCTGGGCGCGGTCGACACGGCGTCTGTACGTCGTCTGGCGACGCGTGGAAGCCGAGCGTGGCCGCGACGCGGACGTCACCGTGCTGGCCCGCTCCGCGTTCCGCAAGGACCTGCACACCACGTGCCTCTACGGCGCGCTGGCGGTCGCGGCCTCGGGCGTGGTCGTGGCGGGTGAGCGCATGCCCAGCCTGCTCTTCCTGCTGATCCTGGTGCCCGTGGCGCTCTCCGTGGCCTACGGGCGCGACTTCGCCCGCGAGACGCGCCTCGCCGAGGACCGCACGACCCTCGAACGCAAGGCGGAGGAGGTCCTCAGCCAGGACGAGCTCGCCCCCAAGCGTTGGGCCGCCCGCCTGGCGCCCGAGGAGCTGCCCGACTTCGCCGGCTTCGAGCTCGGTCGCGTCTACCAGGCGGGCACGGGGATGATGGCCGGCGACTTCTACGACGTGTTCCGGGTGGGTCCGTCACGCATCGCCGCGGTGATCGGCGACGTCACCGGGCGGGGCATCGAGGCCTCGATCACCGCCTTCCAGGCCAAGTACCTGCTCCGGGTGTTCCTGCGCCAGTACCGCGATCCGGCCCAGGCGCTCGAGGAGCTCAACACGCAGATGGCGGCGCCCGACCGGATGGAGGAGTTCATCTCCCTGGTCGTCGTGCTGTTCGACACCGATGCCGGCACGCTGCGGTTCGCGTCGGCGGGGCACCCGGCGGCCTGGCTGTGGCACGACCGCGAGGTGCGGCCGCTGCGGGCGACGGGCCCGCTGCTGATGCTCGATCCCGACGGCTCCTACCACAGCCGCGAGATCGGCCTCGACACCGGCGACCTGCTCCTGCTCTACACCGACGGCCTCGCCGAGGTGCGCAACGGCGAGCAGATCTTCGGCGAGGAGCGCATCGCGAACGCGGTGCGGCGCGATCCCAACGTCGCCGCCGGGGTGCTGTGCAAGAACCTGCTCGAGACCGCGCGCGACTTCGCCTCCGAGTCGATGGGCGACGACGTGGCCATCCTGGCCATCCGCCGCACCTGACGTGGGCGTCGACGACGCGGCCACCCCCGCTCCGCCCTCGGCGGAGGACGCCTCCGGCACCGGGGGCGACGCGACGGCCCATGCGGCGCACACGAGCGAGGAACTCGCCCGGCTGACCGAGCGGGCGATGGCGGGCAACCTGGCCAAGGGCGCCGAGAAGCTCGCCGCCCAGGGCAAGCTCTTCGTCCGCGACCGCCTGGCGCTCCTGCTCGACGCCGGGTCCTTCGTCGAGGACGGCCTGTTGGCCAACAACCAGGCCGCGGACCTTCCGGCCGACGGGGTGGTCACCGGCGTGGGTCGCGTCGAGGGGCGCCCGGTGTGCGTCATGGCGAACGATCCGACGGTCAAGGCCGGGTCCTGGGGCGCCCGCACCGTCGAGAAGATCGTGCGCCTCACCGAGTACGCGCTCCGTCACGACCTGCCGGTCTTCTGGCTGGTCGACTCGGCCGGCGCGCGCATCACCGACCAGGTGCAGCTCTTCCCCGGCCGGCGGGGCGCCGGCCGCATCTTCCACAACCAGGTGCGGCTCTCGGGCCGGGTGCCGCAGATCTGCTGCCTGTTCGGGCCCTCCGCAGCGGGCGGCGCGTACATCCCGAGCTTCTGCGACGTGGTGTTCATGGTCGAGGGGAACGCCTCGATGTACCTGGGCTCGCCGCGGATGGCCGAGATGGTGATCGGCGAGGTCGCCACCCTGGAGGAGATGGGCGGCGCCCGCATGCATGCCACCGTGTCCGGCTGCGGCGACAACCTGGTCGCCGACGACCAGGAGGCCCTGGAGGCCGCGCGGGCGTGGTTCAGCTACTTCCCCCAGAACTGGCGTGACGAGCCGCCCCGCTACGAGCCACAGGCGCCTGTGAGGCCCCTCACGTCCGATCTGGTGCCCTCCGCGGAGCATCTGGCCTACGACGTGCACGACGTCATCGACGCCCTCGTGGACGCCGAATCCTTCTTCGAGCGGATGCCGTTGTTCGCCCCCGAGCTCGTCACCGGCCTCGGCCTCCTCGACGGGCGGCCGATCGGCATCGTGGCCAACAACCCGATGGCCAAGGGCGGGGTCCTCTTCGTCGACTCGGCCGACAAGGCGGCGCGCTTCATCTGGCTGTGCGACGCCTTCAACATCCCGCTGGTCTTCCTCGCCGACGTGCCCGGGTTCATGGTGGGCACCGAGGTCGAGCGGGCCGGCATCATCCGCCACGGCGCCAAGATGGTCACCGCCGTCAGCGAGGCCACGGTGCCCAAGGTGTCGGTGATCGTGCGCAAGGCGTACGGCGCCGGTCTGTACGCGATGGCGGGCCCCGCGTTCGAGCCCGAGGCCACACTCGCCCTGCCGACGGCCCGCATCGCGGTGATGGGCCCCGAGGCGGCGGTCAACGCCGTGTTCGCCAACCGCATCGCGGCGATCGACGACCCCGAGGAACGAGCGGCGTTCGTGCAGGCCGAGCGCGAGATCTACGAGGCCGACGTCGACCTCTACCGACTGGCGTCCGAGCTGGTCGTCGACGCCGTGGTCGACTTCGGTGACCTCCGGGGGGAGCTGATCCGCCGGCTCGAGTTGGCCGAGGGCAAGGACCGCTCGTTCTCCGACCGTCGCCACGGCGTCCCCCCGGTCTGACCACGGCGGAGGGACCCCGAGACCACAGGTCCGGCCGGGGTCGCGCTCAGGTGGGGACGGAGCCGCCGTCCGGCAGTCGGTCGCCGCCGGCCTGCCCGGTTGGCCGATGGAGGCGGCGAGGTCGTACCGTCGCGGATCGCCGCGTCGGGCCCCTGCCCTGTCGCCGCCACCGACCGATGCCCTGGTGCGAGACCTGTAGCCGCTTCCTCAACCCCAACTCGCTGGAGCCCGACGGATCGTGCCCGGCGTGCGGGCGCGTGGTGGCAGAGCCGAAGGATGTCGAGGAGCTGCCGAAGGCGCCCTGGCACTTCAAGCTCCTGCTGGTCGCCGTGGTCGTCTACCTGGGCTGGCGACTGATCCAGATGATCGGCTGGCTGATCCCCTGATCAGGCTGCACGAGTGATCGGCTGGCTCACCCCCTGATCAGGCTGCTCGTCGCGGAGACCCGATCGCGTGGGGGCGGGCGACACGCTCGTCCGCCACGCCGCCGGGGGCGATCGGGCCACCGTCAGTCGGCTGTGCGGTTGCGTCCGCAACCATGAAGAGAAGTGTTGGTGGGCCACCACTTCCCTGCGCAGATCGAGCCTCGGTCGCAGCGGTCGCAGGTCCGGGCAGGGCGCCCACATGGGCTGTGACGTCGGACTGGCGGGGGAGCGCGCGCCGGTTGCTACGATGGCGGTCCCCGTCGGGCTGTGGCGCAGTTTGGTAGCGCACTTGACTGGGGGTCAAGGGGTCGCAGGTTCAAGTCCTGTCAGCCCGACCACGAAGTACCACGCCAGAGCCGGCCCTCGGGGCCGGCTCTGGTCGTTTCCGGGGGTGTCCTGCCGGCGTGCGTTCCACCTGGTTTCCGTCGCGTCCAGGCGGGAAGCGCGTGCTGCATGGCGACGCCCGAGATGCCCCGGTCCGGACACACCCCCATCTCCCCCGATCAGGCAGGGGAGGGCGCGGATGTGACCTCGGTCGGGCCGGCGGGGTCGCCGGGTGGGGCCGTCCCACCGGAGAACCGACCCGGCCACCATCCGGAGGTCGAGCAGGACAAGCCCCGTCGCCGTCCGCCGTCCGCCCGGGGTCGTGCGGCGCGCGGCAGTCGGCAGTCCGGCCGGCGGTCCGACGGGCAGAGGGCCGAGGGTCGGGGCGCCCCATCCCGCCCCGAGGAGGCGGGTGAAGACCCCACGGTGACGTTCGACTTCGCCTTCGAGCCCCGGCTGCGGCCGCTCGCGCTCCTGGCCGGTGTCAGGCCGGGGAACGCACGGGTCGAGATCGGCGAGACCGATCTCCGCGTCCGCTTCGGTCGCTGGACGCTGCGCACGCCGATCGCCAACGTGGCGGGCATCCAGGTCACCGGCCCGTACACGTGGTGGAAGGTGGCCGGTCCGGCGCACCTGTCGTTCGCCGACGGCGGCATCACCTTCGCCACGACGACCGCCGGCGGCGTGTGCGTGGCCTTCCACGAACCTGTTCCCGGGCTGGTGCCGGGGTCGGCGGTGCGCCATCCCGCCGCCACCGTGACCGTGAGCGAACCGCGGGCGTTCGTCGCGGCGGTGGAGGCAGCCCAGCTTCGCCTCCTCGCGGGCGCCAGCGCGACCTGACCATCTGGGGCCGATGCGGCGCGGCGCCGCGAGACGAACTACGAAGAGGGAGCGCGCGCCCGGAACCATGGTGCCCTGAGCCTCCCCGGTCGGGGTTCGGGGTCATCGACGCGCGCGTCGTCAAATGGTGTTCACTGCATGTGCGCGCCAGACCGGATGAGAGGCGCCACCTCGCGGTTCTCTACCCTCTTGCTGACGCGAGTCTTACAAGGAGACCCCTGGTGATCGACGAGAAGCTCGAAGCCGTCTACGCGGACGTCGTCCGGCGCAATCCGGGTGAGGACGAGTTCCAGCAGGCGGTTCGCGAGGTCCTCGAATCGCTGGGCCCGGTGCTGGCGAAGCACCCGCAGCTGGCCGAGCACAAGATCATCGAGCGGATCTGCGAGCCGGAGCGCCAGGTCATCTTCCGGGTGCCGTGGCAGGACGACAACGGGGAGATCCACATCAACCGGGGGTTCCGGGTCGAGTTCAACAGCGCCCTCGGCCCGTTCAAGGGCGGGCTGCGGTTCCATCCGGCGGTCCACCTGGGCACCGTCAAGTTCCTCGGGTTCGAACAGACGTTCAAGAAC
>CAYUXB010000019.1:17946-25147 GCA_964448525.1 uncultured Acidimicrobiaceae bacterium | reverse complement strand
GGCGCCCTCGGCCAGATCGGCCCGGATCTCCTCCAGCGCCTCCCGGGCGTTGCCCCAGTCCTGCTGGTAGGCCTTGCGGTCGCCGCCGCCGGCGATCGTGACGTCGACGGCCTCGCGGAACGGGCCGTACAGCGCGGAGGCGTACTTGGCGCCGTAGGCCAGGATCGCGACGTCGCTGCGCTCGTCCTCGTCGAGGGCGTCGCGGATGGCGGCGACCTGGCCGTCCATCATGCCGCTGGGCGCCACGACATCGGCCCCGGCCTCGGCCTGGGCCTGCGCCACCTGCGCGTAGAGGTCGATCGTGGCGTCGTTGTCGACCTGGCCTCGCTCGTCGACCAGACCGCAGTGACCGTGATCGGTGTACTCGTCGAGGCAGAGGTCGGCCATCAGCACCAGGTCGTCGCCCATGTCGGTTCGCAGGTCGCGCAGTGCCACCTGGACGATGCCCTCCGGATCCCAAGCGCCGGAGCCCTCGGCATCCTTGCGGGCGGGGATGCCGAACAGGATGACCGCGGGGACGCCCATGTCGGCCAGTTGGTGCACCTCCTTGCGGAGGGATTCCCGGGTGTGCTGGAACACGCCGGGCAGCGAACTGATCTCCTGTGGTGCGGCGATGTCCTCGCGCACGAACAAGGGGACGACGAGGTCATCGACCGACAACCTGGTCTCGGCGACCAACCGCCGCATGGCGGGCGTACGGCGCAGGCGCCGCAACCGGCGCTGGGGAAAGCTCACCCGGGCGATGCTACAGCCGGGCGTCGGGACGGCTTCAGTGCCACCGCCCGTATCAGGCCCCGTCGACGCGGCCGTCAGCCGTCCGGCCGCCAGGCGCTGCCACGCGGCGGGAGGCGCCGTCGGTGACGGCGCCTCCCGGGCAGTGCGTCGCTCGGGTCCGCGGTGCGGACCTCTGCGTCAACCGTTGATGAGCTCCTCGGACGAGTGCTCGGTCGTCTGTCCCTCGAGGTCGATGAGATCACCCTGGGGGACGAAGTGGTTGCGTGCGTCCGGGGCCGTCCACTCGTACTGGGCGAGTTGCAGCGTCTCACCGAGGAAGCTGTCCTCGGGGCTGGTCGAGACGGTCAGGCCGGGCAGCAGCAGGCCGACGTCGCTGATGCTGTCGAGGTTGTGCATGGACTCCATCACGGCCAGGCGGGTCGGCGCCTCCGCGGCCTCCAGGGCCTCGATGAAGATCGCCGCCTGGGTGTAGCCGTAGCCGACGATGGCGTTGTCGGGATCGAAGTCGGCGCCCTGGTACTCGTTGATGGTCTCCAGGTACTCGACCATGGCGGGATCGTCGTCCCAGTCCGGGTTGAGCGGATCCTTCAGGTTCGACGCCGCGTACGCGTCGGCCCCGGCCTCGCCGGCGATGCCCATGAGCGTCTTGCTGATGCACGTGCCGGACACCCAGGTGATCGGCTCCCAGCCGGCCTCGGCTGCCGCGGTCAGCGCGGACGGGCAGGGGATCAGCGCGGCGCCGTTGAGGAACGCGTCGGCGTTGGTGCCTGCGAGGGTGGTCATCTGAGCACCGACCTCGCCCGATGCGGCGTTGTACTCCTGCACCTCGACGACCTCGATGTCGGTGCCCTCGATCGCCATGCGGAAGCCCTCTTCGTAGGCGTCACCGAAGTCGTCGTCCTGACGCAGGATCGCCACCGTGGCGTCCGGCTTCAGCTCGGCGAGCAGGTCGGCGAAGACCTTGGCCTCGAGGGTGTAAGGAGCCAGCGTCGAGCCGAGCATCCACGGGTAGTCGGGGTTGCCCCACTGCGGCGAGCCGGTGGCCGCGAACAGGTTGGGGACGCACAGCTCGTGCAGCGTGTCGCGGATGGCCACGTTGTTGGCCGTGCCGACGATGCTGAACGCGGCGAAGGCGCCGTCGCCGTCCGGCCCGAACATCTCGTCGATGTTGGCCGACGTCTCACCGGCGTTGTACTGGTCGTCCTTGTCGGTGTACTCGATCTGGAAGGTGCGGTCGCCGACCTCGACACCGCCCTCGGCGTTGACCTTGTCGAAGTACGCCTTCCAGCCCCGGGCGATCTCGGAGTAGGCCGCGTACGTGCCCGACTGCGGGTAGCTCGACGCCAGCTTGATGACGTCGCCCTCGATCTCCTCGGTGGGATCGGTCGCGCAGTCCTCGGTGGAGATGTCGGAGGCCGCGGCCGCATCGCCGTCGCCCCCGGTGCTGGTGTCGTCGTCGCCGTCGTCGTCGCGTGAGCTGCACGCGGTGGCGAGCAACGCCAACGTCAGCAGCGACGCTGCGACGCGGGTCTTTCGGCTTCTCAACATGATGGCCCTCCTAGGCATGGCTGTCGTCAGATGGGGGATGGGTCGGCGGCCTTCCCGTTGCCGACGAGTGCCGTCCGATGCGGGCGATGAGGCGGCGGACCCCGCCGACCAGCCCCTCGGGCAGCACGAACACGATGAAGATGAGGGAGGCGCCGAACAGCGCCGGCGCCAGGATCTCCTTGCCCTCGATGAGACCCTGGGTGTTGCGACGCAGCAGCACGAGCACCAGGGCGCCGACGACCGGGCCGAGGATGGTGGCGGCCCCGCCGATCGTCATCGCCACGAGGAACTCGATGGAGCGCTGGAAGTAGAGGATGGCGTTGGTGCCGTCGGCCAAGCGGTCGATCATCACCGACAGCGACCCGGCGATGCCGGCGTAGGCCGCGCTGATCGCGAACGTGCCGACCTTGGTGGCTGCCAGGTTGACGCCGACGGTCGAGGCGGCGATCTCCTGGTCGCGCACGGCGATCATCGCCCGGCCCATGCGCCCCCGCACCATGTTCCACGCGAGGAGGAAGAGCACGACCATGATCGCCAGCGAGAGGAAGTAGGCCCACTGGTCGTCGGCCAGGCCGTCGATCAGCGACGCGAACTCGCGTCGCGACGGCCGCAGCAGGGGCACGCCGCCGCTGCCGTCGACGTACTTCTGGGTGACCAACGGGAACAGCACGGCGAGGCCGAGCGTGACGAGCGCGAGGTACAACCCCCGCACACGCAGGGCCGGCACACCCACCAGGACACCGAGCGCCCCGGTGAGGGCGGCGGCGACCAGGATCGTGGGCTCGAACGTCCACCCGTGGTCGATCATCAGGATGGCGGAGGTGAACGCGCCCACCCCGTAGAACGCGCCGTGGCCGATCGACACCTGGCCGTTGAACCCGGTGAGCAGGTTGAGCCCCATCGCCGCGATGGCGATGTAGATGGCCTGCGACAGCACCCGGTTGATCGAGGGCTCGAAGTAGAACGGCGCCCACAGCGCTGCCACCGCCAGCAACACGCCGATGATCATGCGGATGATCAGCACGCGCCGCGGCACGGGCGGCCAGAGCGATGGACGGCCGCCTTCGGGGGCGGCGCTGACGGCCTCGGGAACGGCCCCGATCGTGGGCACAGCCGCCATGCCGGGCTGGTCGGTCGCCATCAGACCCTCTCCACCGTGCGCTTGCCGAACAAACCGTTGGGCATCACGACGAGCACCACCAGGATGAGGCCGAGCGGCAGCACGACCTCGATCCCGTCGAGAACGTCGATGTACTGCTTGGTCAAGGAATCCGCGACACCGACGAACAGACCGGCGACCACGGCGCCCCACACGCTACCGAACCCGCCGAGGGCGGCCGATGCCAGTGCGTAGACGAGCACCACCTGCATGAGGCTGGCGTCGATCGCGGTGCGCTCCCCGGCGACCAGCGTGCCCGCCAGCGCACCGATGGCGGCAGAGAGGCCCCAGCCGAACATGAGCATGGTGCCGGCCCGGATGCCGTGGAGGCGGGCCGAGTCGGGATTGGCGGCCACCGCTCGCAGCTTGAGCCCGATCGTCGTGCGGTTGAGGAGCAGCCACAGCGCCGTGCATTGCGCCAGCAGCACCAGCAGAAGGCCGATCGTGTCCTTCTGGATGCGCGTGTCGAGGATGAACGGGACGCTGCCCTTGGGGAACGGCGACGGCATGGTCTGCGGGTCGGTGCCGAAGATGAGCTGGACCAGGGCGTTGAGCCCGAGGAAGAGACCCAACGTGATGATCACCACGTTCAGCGGACTGCGGCCCTCCATCGGACGGATGAGCGTGCGCTCGATCACCGCCCCGGCCACGAACGAGAAGGCCATCGAGAGGAGGATCGCCAGCACGACCGGCATGCCCGTCGTGGTGAGCTTCCACGACACGAAGGCCGAGAACAGCGCCATCTCGCCCTGAGCGAAGTTGAGCACGCCCGTGGTGCGGAAGATCAGCACGAGGGCCAGGGCCACCGACGCGAACACCACGCCCTGCCCCAGACCGTTGATCACCTGGTTGATGAACAGTTGCATGCGGTGGTCCTCAGAATCCCAGGTAGGCCTTGCGAACGGCCTCGTCGTCGTGCAGCTCGTCGGCCGGGCCCTGCACGGCGACGCGTCCCGTCTCGAGCACGTAGCCCCAGTGACCGATGTCGAGCGCCAGGTTGGCGTTCTGCTCGACCACGAGGATCGACAGCCCCTCGGAGCGGTTGATCTCGCCCAGCCGGTCGAACAGCTCGCGGGTGATGAGGGGGGCCAGGCCGAGCGACGGCTCGTCGAGCAGGAGCAGGCGGGGCCGGGACATCATCGCCCGGGCGAGGGCGAGCATCTGCTGCTCGCCACCGCTCATGCTGCCGGCCTCCTGGCTGCGGCGCTCACCGAGCCGGGGGAACATCTCGTACCAGCGCTGCAGGTCGCGCCGGACCTCGCGGTCCTTGCGGTTGATCGCCCCGATGCGCAGGTTCTCCTCGACCGTCAGCTCGCTGAAGGTGCCCCGGCCCTGGGGCACGTGGGCGATGCCGAGCCGGGAGACGGCCTCGGGGCTCTTGCCGACGATCGACTTGCCGTCGAAGATGATCTCGCCCTGGGTGGGGATGACGCCGCTGATCGCCCGGAGGGTCGTGGTCTTGCCGGCGCCGTTCGCCCCGAGCACGACGGCGACGTGGCCGGGCTCGACGACCAGGTCGATGTCGTGCAGCACCTTGCTCTGGCCGTAGCCGCCGGACACGTCGCGCAACTCGAGAAGGCTCATCGGTGCGCCCCTCGGGACGCAGACGCTGACCGATCGGCACGCCGTGCCGAGTAGGGCGCTGTCTCCATGGTTCGCTCGCTCCGCTCGTTCACGTCGGCGCACCCAGGTAGGCCTCGATGACCAGCGGATCGTTGCGGATGGCCGCGGGCGGCCCCTCGGCGATCTTCCGGCCGAAGTCGAGGACGACGATGTGGTCGGAGATGGTCATGACCATGGCCATGTGGTGTTCCACCAGCAGAATCGTGAGGTCGAACTGGTCGCGGATCGACCTGATGGTCGCACCCAGCTCGTCGACCTCGCTGTGCGTCAGCCCGTTGGCGGGCTCGTCGAGCATGAGCAAGCGGGGCTCGGTGGCGAGCGCCCGGGCGAACTCGATGCGCTTGAGCGTGCCGAACGGCAGGCCTGCCACGGGCCGGTGGGCCAGCGCCCCGAGATCGAGCCGGACCAGCAGGTCGATGCACCGTTCGCGCAGCGCTCGTTCTTCGCGGGCGGCGCCGAGGCGCAGCATCGACCGGCCGAAGCCGACCTTGCCCAGGGAGTGGGCGCCGGTCATCACGTTCTCGAGCACGGTGAGCGCCGGGAAGAGAGCCACGTTCTGGAACGTGCGGGCGAGGCCCAAGCTGGCGATCTTGTGGGCGGGCACCGTCAGCACGTCCGTGTCGCCGAAGCGCACCGTGCCCGACTGCGGCTGGTACAGCCGGCTCAGCACGTTGAACAGCGTGGTCTTGCCGGCGCCGTTGGGGCCGATCAGTGCGCAGATGTTGCCCGGCTGCACGTCGAAGGACAGATCGTCCAACGCCACCACGCCGCCGAAGCGCACACCTACGTTGTTCACTGTCAGAAGAGACACGCGCCCACTCGTCCCCGGATCGTCGATGGCCAGACTCGGCTCCCCGGTTTGTAGCACCCGGCTCGCCAGCCGCGCCCGTTGCACCGCGCTGGATGCACAGCCGGACGAGTTGACCACCCCCCTCCCCAGGCGGGCCAAACGGCTGTGGGTCAGTCAAGCACAACTGCGGGGCGTCGGAGCAAACGCGCTCACGTCGCGAGGAGTGCCCCGACCACCTCGAGGTCGACCTCCAGCAGCGAAGCCACCACCAGGTGCGCAGCGCTGAAGTCGAGCGGGGCGGTCATCGGCCCCGGAACCGCCACGACCGCCATCCCCGCGGCCCGCCCCGCAGCCACGCCGTTCGGCGAATCCTCGAGCACGACGCAGTCGGGCGGCGCCGCGTCGAGGGCCTCAGCGGCCAGCAGGAACAGGTCGGGCTCCGGCTTGGTACGCGCCCCGTCGCCACCCACGTCGTCGCGGGTGATCACCGCGTCGAAGCGGTCGCGCAGGCCCAGTCGCACGAGGTGCCCCTCGACCCAGTCGGCCGGCGACGACGACGCCACCGCGGCCGGGACGCCGGCCGCCGCGGCGGCGTCGAGCAGCTCGACGACGCCGTCACAGGGCGGCAAGGCGTGCAGGATCGGCAACCGCTCGGCCTCACGCCGGGCGGACAGCGCCTCGCGATCGACCGGGCGGCCCAACTGCTCGGCGAGCATCTCGCTCCAGTGCGGATGCCCGCCGTTGCCGAGGATCGAGTGCCACCACGCCAGGTCGACGGTGACGCCGTGCTCGGCGAAGATCGCGCAGACCGAGTCGTAGGAGCACGTCTCGGTGTCGAGGATCAACCCGTCGAAGTCGAACAGCAAGGCGGCGGGCAGGGTCACTGTCGCGCGTCCCCGGACGGCTCGGATGGCTCCCGGGACGTCTCCTCGACCGGCGAAGCCGGCGACGCGACCTGCGGGCGGGGATGGTCCGACGCCCAGTCGCACAGGGCGTCGACGAGGCCGTCGATCGTGTGCACCTCGGCCTCGACGTCCACGCTCAGCCCGTGCTCGCGGGCGGTGGCTGCCGTGATCGGCCCGATCGCCGCCACGACCGGTGGCACCATGTCCGCGCCGACGGCGGCGAGGAGGTTGGTCACCGTCGACGACGACGTGAACGTGACGATCTCGGCCGCCGCCAGCTCCTCCGCCCGCTGCTCGTCGAGGGGCACGGGACGGGTGCGGTAGGCGTCGACGACGTCGACCCGCCACCCCTTGGCGACGAGGCCGTCGGGGAGCACGTCCCGCGCCACCGCCGCCCGCACGAGCAGCACCGGCCGTGGTTCGTCGCTGGTGCCGAGCCCC
>CAYUXB010000019.1:5061-17846 GCA_964448525.1 uncultured Acidimicrobiaceae bacterium | reverse complement strand
GCGTCCGCAGGGTCCGGGAACGCCTCCAGCAGCGACTCGGCGACGAATCGGGGCGGCACCAGGTCCGGTACCAGGTTGGCCGCGGACAGCACGTCCGCGGTGCCCGGGCCGATCGCCGCCAGGCGCACACCGCCGAGCGCTCGCGCGTCGCGGCCCGCGTCGCGCAGTGCCGACAGCAACCGGCGGGCGCCGTTGGGCGACGTCAGCACGAGCCAGCTGTAGGCGCCGGCGGCCAGCCGCGCGACGGCCGCCGCCAGCGCCGCGCCGCCATCGTCCGGGTCGCCGATCTCGATCGACGGCACCTCGACGACCGCGGCGCCGAGCGCGCTCAGGCGCTCGACCAGCTCGCTCGCCTGGGCGCGAGCCCGGGTGACCACGATCCGCCGACCGAACAGAGGCCGTGACTCGAACCACGCCAGGTCGCACGCCGCTACGTCGCCCACCACGATGGTGGACGGAGGGTGCAGCACCTGGTCGCCGATCGTGGCGAGCGTCGCCCGCACCGTGTGCTGTTCGGGCCGGGTGCCCCACTGCACGGCCGCGACCGGCGTGTCGGGCGGGCGGCCGGCGGCCACGAGGGCGGCGGCGATGCGGCCGATGCGGGCCACGCCCATGAGGATCACGATCGTGCCACCCACGCGGGCGACGGCGTCCCAGTCGACGGTGCCGTCGTCGCCGGCCGCCGGATCCTCGTGGCCCGTGACGATCGTGACGCTGGTCGACGAGTGTCGCAACGTCACCGGGATGCCGGCGTAGGCGGGTACGGCGATCGCCGAGGTGATGCCCGGCACCACCTCGAAGGGCACGCCCGCCTCGGCGAGGGCGGCGGCCTCCTCACCCCCGCGGGCGAAGACGAACGGGTCGCCGCCCTTCAACCGCACCACCCGCTCGCCGCGCCGGCCGCGCGCGACGAGCAGGGCGTTGATGCCCTCCTGGGACAGGCGCACGTGTCCGGGGGCCTTGCCCACGTCGATCCGCTCGGCCGACGCGGGGGCGAGGTCGAGAAGCGACTCCTGCGACAACCGGTCGTAGACCACCACCTCCGCGCGGCGCAGCACCTCGAGCGCCCGCACCGTGAGCAGGCCGGGATCGCCCGGACCAGCGCCCACCAGGTGGACGGTCACGCGCCGCTCCCGCGGGTGGGCGGTGTCGTCACGCGTCCCGCCTGCGGTCCGCGCCGGGCGGTCACGACCGTCCCAGCAACCTCGCGCCGCCCTGCTCGTCGAGCAGGTGACGAGCGACCGACCGTCCCATCGCGGCACCCGCAGTCGCGGGACCGGAGACCTCGTGGCGCACGACGGTCGCCCCGTCGGGCGTGGCGAGCAGGCCCCGCACCCGGATGCTGTCGCCCGCGAGCGACGCGTACGCCGCCGCGGGCAGCGAGCAGTCGCCGCCCAGCTCGGCGAGGAACCCGCGCTCGGCGTCGACGGTGCGGCGCGACGGCAGGTGCTGGATGCGCCCGAGTGCGAAGCGCGTGTCCTCGTCGTCGGTGCGGCACTCGACGGCGAGAGCGGCCTGGCCCACCTGCGGGAGCACGACGTCGGCATCCAGCCGCTCGGCGATGCGATCTCCCCAGCCGAGGCGGTCGAGGGCGGCCGCGGCGACCACCACGGCCGCGATGTCGTCCTGGCCGACGCGCCCGACGCGGGTGGCCATGTTGCCCCGCAGACCCTCGAAGTGCAGGTCGGGACGTCGGTTGGCGATCTGGGCCCGGCGCCGCAGCGAGCCGGTGGCCACGATCGAGCCCGGGGCGAGATCGGCCAGCGTCGACCCGACGAGGGCGTCGCGGGCATCCGCGCGCTCGGGCACCGCGGCGATGATCAGGCCCGAGGGGGTGACCGACGGCAGGTCCTTGGCGGAGTGGACGGCGAGGTCTGCCCGACCGTCGAGCACGGCCGCCTGCACCTCCTTCACGAACACGCCCTTGCCGCCGATCTCCCAGATCGGCACGTCGAGCCGGCGGTCACCGCTCGTCTGGACGACGACGACCTCGGCTTCGATGGACGGATCGACCTTGTGGAGGAGGGCGACGACGTGGTCGGCCTGCCAGCGGGCGAGAGCCGAGCCCCGGGTCGCGACCCGGAGGTGCACTACTGCTCCTTCGGCAGCGCGGACCGACGTCGGGCGACGGACGGGCGCATCACGGCGCGTCCTGGCCCTCGATCTCGAACAGCTCGCGGAGCGCAGCGACCAGGCGGTCGCCCCGGGAGCTACCGGCCGCGTCCTTGAGCACCACCGTCGGATGGTGCAGGAGCTTGGCGACGACGCCCCGGGTGACCGCCTCGACCATGTCGAGCTGGCGGGGGTCGAGGTCGTCGTAGCGGGTGCGGAAGCGGTCGAGCTCGGCGGTGCGCACGGACTCGGCCCTCTGGCGCAGCGCCACGATCATCGGTGCGACCTCGCGTGCCGACGTCGCACCCAGGTAGCGCTCGAGCTCGTCGGCGAGGATGGCCTCGACCGCCGCGACCTCGCGTCGGCGCTCGGCGATGCCCGACTCCGCGAAGCGCCGCAGGTCGTCCATGTCGAGCAGCGTGACGCCGTCGACGTCGGCCACCGCGGGATCGACGTCGCGGGGCACGGCGATGTCGACGACCAGCAGGGGACGCCCCGGACGACCGGCCATGACCGTGGTCATGTCGGCCTTGTCGAGCAGCGGCACACGGGAACCGGTCGAGGTGAGCAGGAGGTCGACCTCGGCGATGCGCTCGGGCACGTCGAGCAGCGGGACGGCCGTGCCGCCGACGCGAGCAGCCAGCTCCTCGGCGCGGGCCGGGGTGCGGTTGGCGACGAAGACCTGGTCGACACCGGCGCCGGCCAGCGCGACGGCCATGCCCTCGCCCATCTCGCCGGCCCCGAGCACGAGCACGGACCGCCCGGCGATGCCGTCGAGCCGCTCACCGGCCATCGCGACCGCGGCCTGGGAGACCGAGGCGATGTTGCGGGCGATGCCGGTCTCGGTGCGGGCCCGCTTGCCGGCTTCGAGGGCGTGGCGCAGCAGCAGGTTGAGCGACGGGCCGACGGCACCGGCCTCCCGGGATCGCTCCCAAGCCAGCTTGATCTGGCCCTGGATCTCGCTCTCGCCGAGGACCGCCGAGTCGAGCCCCGCGGTGACCGACAGCAGGTGGGCGGCGGCAGCGGAGTCGTAGTGGACGTAGAGGTGGTCGGAGAAGTCCTCCGGCGGGAGGTACGAGAAGTCGGCGAGGAAGCCCCGGATGTCGCTGTAGGCCCCGTGGAAGCGCTCGGCGATCGCGTAGACCTCGGTGCGGTTGCACGTCGACAGGACCAGCGCCTCGCTGATGTTCTCGCGGGTCGTCAGGTCGTGCAGCGCCTTGCCGAGGTGGCCGTCACCGATCGCCATCCGCTCGAGGAGGTCGAGCGGAGCAGTGCGGTGGTTCAATCCGATGACGACGACAGACACGCGCGCAAGCGCTCCTTGGCATCTTCGAGCCGGCCGGCCCGAACCATTTCTAGGATTCCCGAATCCAGCGCCGCCCGCCAATCGAGTAGCTCGGTCGAGTGACCCTGGGCACGCACCTCTTCTCTCGCCTCCGACAACAGCCCGATGAGGACGTCGTATTCCGGCCCGAGCTCGCCTGCGAGGCGCGCTCGTAGCCATGATGCCACCGCCGGGCTGTGCCCCGCGGTCGACACCGTGACCGTCAGGCGGCCCTGGCGGACGCGGGCGGGCAGGATGACGCTGCACCGCTCGGGATCGTCCGCGCTGTTGACCCACACGCCGGCGGCCTCGCCGTCGTCGTAGACCTGCTGGTTGACCGCAGGATCGCCCGTGGCGGCGATGACGAAGCGGTGCCGGGCGACCTCCCCCGGGCGGTAGGGCCGCTGCTCGATCACGACCGTGCCGCGGTCGCGGCTCCCGGAGCCTTCGTGGAGCGCATCGTCGTGCCCCTCCTCGGGCCCCTCGTCGTGCGCACCGTCGGCCATCGCCAGGATGCGGTCGTCGACCTCCGGCGCGACCACCGTGACGCTGGCTCCGGCCTCGACCAGCCCCCGTACCTTGCCGACCGCCACCCGCCCACCTCCCACCACGAGGCAGGACCGCCCCGTGAGCAGGAGGTTGACCGGGTACAGCGGCTCGTCGACCGGCATGGCGCGGGGTCTGCGCTCAGCCCGCCGGGGCGGGTTCGGGGGGCAACGACGACGAGCCGGCGTCCCCACCGCCGCGACGCTGCTGGTAGAAGCTGAGGATCTGCAGCTCGACCGCCAGGTCGACCTTGCGGAGCGACACCTCGGGCGGCACGGTCACGATCGTCGGCGCGAAGTTCAGGATCGAGGTGACCCCGGCGTCGATCATGCGGTCGGCCACGTCCTGAGCGGCCACCGCGGGGGTGGCGATGATCCCGATGGCGATCTGGAACTCGCCGGCGATGGCGGGCATCTCGTCGATGTGGCGGACGGTGACGCCGTTGATGACCGTGCCGACGACCTTGGGATCGGCATCGACCAGCGCGGCGACCGGGAACCCGCGGTCGGTGAAGCCGCCGTAGTTGGCGAGGGCGTGGCCGAGGTTGCCGAGCCCGGCGATGACGACGTGCCAGTCCTTCGTGAGACCGAGCTCGCGGCTCATCTGGAACTGCAGGTACTCGACGTCGTAGCCGACCCCCCGGGTTCCGTAGCTGCCGAGATAGCTGAGGTCCTTGCGCACCTTGGCGGCGTTGAACCCCGACAGCTCGGCCAGGCGCTCCGACGAGATCGTCGGCAAGCTGTCGCCTGCCGCCTCGAGCAGGCTGCGGAGGTAGATGGGCAGCCGGGCCACCGTCGCCTCGGGGATCTTGCGCGCCTGCCGCTTGGTGCCGTCGACCATACGGCGGGATGCTAGTTGCGCTTGTTCACGTGGTCACAAGCGCGGGACCGTGACCTGCAGTTCTGCCGATTCGGCACGGTGTGCGGCCGCGCCAACACGCTCGTGACACATTCCCCCACCCCACGACGATTTCCACGACTGGATCGGTCGCTGGAGCGACCAGATCAGTTGTGAAAATTCGGGAGATCCGGGCTCGGTCAGCGCAGGGCGCGACGGAGCACCTTGCCGGTGACCGTGTGGGGCAGCTCGTCGACGAAGGTGACGCTGGACGGGCACTTGTAGCGGGCCAGGTGCTGGCCGGCGAAGTCGATCAGCTCGTCCGCATCGACGTGGGCATCGGGCGCCACCACGACCAGGGCGCGCACCGCCTCCCCCGAGTGCGGGTGCGGCACACCCACCACCGCGGCGGACGTCACCGCGGGATGCCGGCCCAGCACCTCCTCGACCTCGGCGGGGAAGACGTTGAAACCGGACACGATGACGACGTCCTTCGCCCGATCGACGAGCGACAGGAACCCCGCGTCGTCCACGACCGCCACGTCGCCGGTCCGCAGCCAGCCGTCGTCGGTCAGCGCGGCCCGGGTCGCGTCGTCGTCCTCCCAGTAGCCCGGGAACACGTTGGGACCCTTCACCCATATCTCCCCCGGGTCACCGACCAGCGCATCCTCGCCCGAGCTGTCGACCAGCCGCACCGACACGCCGGGCAGCGGCACCCCGATGCTGCAGTCCGGCGCGTCGTGGCCGAGGCCGCTCGTGACCGCGGGCGACGCCTCGGTCAGCCCGTAGCCCTCGGTGAGATCGACGCCGAACCGCTCGCGCACCCGCTCCCGCACCCCGGGTGCGAGCGGTGCCGCACCGGACACCGCCAGGCGGACGGTGGCCATCGCGTCGGGCGGCGCGTCGCGCAGTTCCGCCCAGGCGGTCCACATCGTCGGCACGCCGCTCACCACGGTGACACCGTGCTCCGCCAGGGCGGCCAGGGTCGTGTGGGGATCGAATCGCTCGACCAGCACGACCGTGCCACCGACGTACAGGGCGAGCCCCAACGTGGCGTTGAGCCCGTAGACGTGGGACAGCGGCAGGGCGCCGAGCACCACCTCGTCGGCACCGGCCGGGCGCTCGGGGTTGGCCAGGATCTGGGAGATGTTGGCGAGGAGGTTGCCGTGGGTCAGCATCGCGGGCCTCGGGGCACCGGCCGTACCGCTCGTGAACAGCAGGACGGCGACGTCGTCCGGACCGCGCTCGACCAGCGGCGCGGGATCGCCCGCCAGCAGCTCGGCGACCGGCACCGCGCCGAGGTAGCCCGGCAACGACGCCGCGTCGAGCGCGTCGGTGACCCGCCGCCCGGTCGGGCCGACCAGGGCCAGACGGGCGCCGACCGCGCGGAGCTCGTGGTCGACCTCGGGTGCCGGGCTCTCGGGGTTCAGCGGCACCGCCACCGCCCCCGCCCCGAGCACCGCCAGGTAGGCGGCGACGAAGTACCAGTTGTTGGCCGCGAGGATCGCCACCCGGTCGCCGGGCTCGACGCCGCGGGCGGCGAGAGCGCCGCGCATCTGCGCCGCCTGCGCTCGCAAGGTGCCGTAGGAGGTGACCCGGCCTCGGCTGACGAGCGCGGGACGGTCGGCGTCGTGCGCCTCGATGACGGTCGCCAGGTTCATGCAGCCGAAAGTCTTGCAGGGCGGCGGTGCGCGGACCGGTCGTTTGCCTGCGCGGGCGGAGCCCGGTCCCCGTCAGCGGGCGAGGAAGACGAGCTGGATGGCCGACGCCCCCAGGATGAGCGCGAGGAGGATGGCGAGGACGATCGTCGTTCCGGGTCTCATGACGGCCTTCGGGGCTGGAGGGTGACAGGTGAGGTGGTGCCGGGAGCGTCGTCGTCCTCGTCCCCGACGAGGGGCACCAGCGACAGCTCGTCACCGGCGACGAGTCCCAGGGTGTCGGCGGCCGAACCCCGGGGCACGCTGACGGAGAGCAGCCCGTAGCTGTCGACGATCAGCCCGACCTGGCTGGCGCCGAGGTCCGCGTAGGCCGCGGCCCGCACGGCGGTACGCACGCCCTCGCGGGGCTTGGTCCAGCGCAGCTGGACCCGGGAGCCCCAGGTCTCGACCGCGTCGGGGTCGATGTTGAGCTGGCAGTTGCCGTAGCGGTCGACCCACAGGATCTCGCCGACGATGGCGTCGTCCTCGTCCCGGGGAAGGGGCACGATGCCGGGCACGAGCTCGGCGGGATCCACCCGTGGCCCGAGCGCGTCGAGGGGCACGCCGGCACAGAGGTGGGCGGCGGCCGGAGCGAAGATGTCCCGGCCGGCGAACGTGGGGCCCGGCGCGGGGAGCTGGTAGTCGGTGGCGGTCAGCTCGACCGCGGCCGTGGCGCCCCCCACCAGACCGACGGCGGAGGCGAGCAGCCCGTTGTCCGGACCGACGAGGTAGGACTGGCCGTCACCCACCTCGATCGCGATCGCCCGGCGGTCGGTGCCGACACCCGGGTCGACCACCGCGAGCACGACCCCGGGGCACAGGTACTGCACGCTGCGAGCGAGGGTGAGCGCACCGCCCTTCAGGTCGTAGGGCCGGATGTCGTGGGTGATGTCGACCACCGCGGCGTGCGGGGCGATCGACCGGATGACCGACTTGACCACACCGACGAACTCGTCGCTCGTGCCGTAGTCGGACAGGAAGCTGATCGTGTCGAGGGTCGGCGGCATGCGGTGACGAGTGTGCCGGAGGACGAGCGTGCCGGGCGAACCGTGGGCGCAGTGGGGGCGTCACCTTGGTTCGACGTTCAACCCACTGGGCGTTTCGACCGCCTGCGCGTTCAACCCGCCTGGGTGAAGCGGCCGGCGAGGTAGGCGTCGACGTCGTCCTCGAGGATGCGGTACGCCTTGCCCACACGGACCGCGCGCAGGTCCCCGGCCTTGATCAGCCGGTAGACGGTCATCGAGGACACCCGCAACAGGTCGGCGACCTCTTGGGGGGTGAGGAATCGGGCGCGCGAGAGTGCCATGTGGAAGACCCCTTCCAACTCCGCTGGGGTCACTGTATGCCACCGTTGCTGGTGGGGCGAGTGGGCGCCGCAGGCCCCTCCGCCGTGGGCGCACGTGGCCGGCTCGGTCAGGCCCCGAGCTCGCGGCTGCGCTCGGTGGCCGCCATGATCGCGTCGAGGAACGCGGCTCGGACCCCTGCCGATTCCAGCGCCCGCAGCCCCGCCGCCGTGGTGCCGCCGGGCGAGGTGACCGCCGCCCGCAGGGCCTCGGGTCCCTCTGCGGACTCGGCGAGCAGGCGGCCCGCGCCGAGCAGCGTCTGCGTCGCGAGCGTCGTGGCGACCGGGCGCGGCAGACCGGCGAGCACACCGCCCTCGATCATCGCCTCGGCCACGAGGAACACGTACGCCGGGCCGGAGCCGGACAGGCCGGTCACCGCGTCGAGCAGCGACTCGTCCACGCGGACCACCTCGCCGACGGCCCCGAGGATGCGCTCGGCCCAGGCCACGTCGTCGTCGTCCGCGGCCGTGCCCGGAGCCACCGCGGCGGCGCCTGCTCCCACCAGTGCTGGCGTGTTGGGCATGGCGCGCACGACGGCGGTGCCCGGTGCCAGTGCTGCCTCCAGACGCGCGACCGTCACCCCGGCGGCGATCGACAACACCGGCGCGTCGTTGCCGGCGGCCGCCAGTGACCGGCAGGCGGCCTCGACGTCGCCGGGCTTCATCGCCAGCACGTGCCCCTCGGCGGGCGCGACCGTGTCGCCGATCGCCACACCTGGGAACCGGTCGGTCAGCTCGGCCGCCCGTGCCGGAAGGCGCTCGACGACCCGCAGCTCATCCGGTGGCGCCCATCCGCCCGCCAGGAGCCCGGCGAGCAGCGCCTCGCCCATCTTGCCGCCACCGATCACCTGGAGCCTGGGCATCGCCATGGGGCGACGTTAGAGGGCGAGCCGCCGACCGTCCGCCACCGCCGTCGCCAGCGTCCACGGGTCCCGACCGGGTCGCGCAGCGCCTATGGCCCGCAGGTTCGGCACGCAGCCCGACGACTTCCCCGATCGTGGTGCGTGCCGAACCCCGGATCCGGCGGTCAACTTACATCCTCATAGACTGAAAAGCAATGGATGTCCGTCAACAGCTGCGACTGCAGAGTCAACCGGCGAAGCGCGAGGCGAACCCGATGCGCAGTGCTGGCTGGAAGAACCTCTCCACCCACATGTAGAGCGACCCGAGCACGCGGTCGAGCTCGTCGTCGTCGACCGCGTCGTTGCCGAGCTGACCGATCAGGAAGACGGCGTCCTCGACCCCGATGGCGAACGCGGCCCCGTAGAGCTTGGCGTTCTGGCGCAGCAGGTACTCGTACAGCGCACCCTGGTTCTCCTCCGGCGCCGGCATGACATAGGTCTCGTAGTGCAGCGTCCGCTGCCCCAGGTGGAACCAGATGGTGAAGACGTCCTTGGCCTCGCCCCGCACCCGCACGAACCAGCGCCGTTCGCCCGACGTCTCGTCGCGCTCGACGGCCGCGACCACAGGGTTGTCGGCGCGCTGGCGCTCGAGCCAGGTCTCGATGCGGTCGGCCAGAGCGGTGAGCTCCGGGTCGGACGACGGTCGCTGCGTCATGACGGCGCACGCTACCGGCGTGCTCCGCAACGCCCGCCCAGTCGGACTCGAGGGTGGAGACGGACGGCGTCAGTCGTCGCAGGTGGCGGGCGCGCGAGCCGTGAGGTCGGCGTAGATGCGCCGCAGCCGGGCGCCCGCTGTCGACCAGGTGAAGTCGCGGGCGCGCAGCGCCGCTCGGGCGGACAGGGCGCCGGCCAGCACCGGGTTCCCGAGGATCTGCTGGGCGTACGCCGCGTACACCCGTGGGTCGCGACCCTCGACGAGAAAGCCCGTCTGGCCGTGGTCGACCAACGTGCGCAGCCCGCCGACCGCGGCGGCCACCACCGGGGTACCGCACGCGGCGGCCTCGAGAGCCACCAGGCCGAACGACTCGCTGCGGCTCGGCACCAGAACCAGCTCGGCCGCCCGGTAGAAGGACGACAGCAGGTGGTGCGGCTGCGGGGCGGCGAACCGCACGCGGTCGCTGACACCGAGGCTCGCTGCCAACTTCTCGACACCTTCGACCTCACGGCGGCCCTCCGCACCGCTCGCCCCTCCGACGACGACGAGCACCGCGGTGGGATCGTCGAGGTCGGCCAGCGCCCGCACCGCCACGTCGAGGCCCTTCAGCGGCTGGATGCGGCCGACGAACAGGAGCATCGGGCCGTCACCCGGTGCGAGCTGCGGCAGCGCCGCCCGCGCGCCCACCCGGTCGCCGGGCGAGAAGAAGGCGTGGACGACCCCCGGCGGCACGATCTCGATGCGGGCCGGATCGGCCCCGTAGAGGCGTTCGAGCTGCTGCGCCTCGGCCGGGCCGTTGGCGAGGATCGCGTCGGAGCAGCCGATCACCTCGGTCTCGGCGTCGATCCGGCGCTGGGGTTCGGAGTCGCCGGTCTCCGCCTTGACCCGGGCGAGCGTGTGGAACGTCGACACGAGCGGCAGCTCCAGCTCGTGCTTCAGACGGTGCCCGGCCACGCCCGACAGCCAGTAGTTCGCGTGCAGGGCGTCGACGCCGAGCAGGTCGTCGCTCGTGAGCAGGCGTTCGAGGACGCCGTCGGCGAACTCGTCGACGACCTCGGGCAGCGCCTCCTTCGGGAGATCGACCGGACCGGCCGGCACGTGCACCACGCGGAACCCCGGCTCCACCTCCACGACCTCGGGCAGGTCGATCGCCCCTCGCCGCGTGTAGACGTCGCTGGTCACGCCGGCCTGCGCCAGCGCGGACACCAGCTCGCGCACGTAGACGTTCATGCCGCCACTGTCGCCGGCGCCCGGTTGGGCGAGCGGCGACGTGTGCAAGGAGAGGACAGCGAGTCGGCGCACCATCGATCAACGAACACCTTCTTCGGGCCGGAGATTCCCGTGCAAGTCGGTCGGCTTCGTCAGGGTTCGGGCGGAACCGCCCGCAAGCAGGTGCCACGAGCGCGCGGCCCGGGTAGGTTCGGTCCCGTTCGCCCACAACCCAAGGAGTGCCGATGGCATTCGAGCTGCCTCCGCTTCCGTACGCCAAGGACGCTCTCGCGCCCCACATGAGCGAGCAGACGCTCAACTTCCACCACGGCAAGCACCACCAGACCTACGTCACCAACCTCAACGGCCTGATCGAGGGCACCGAGCACGAGGGCAAGTCCCTCGAGGAGATCATCCTCGCCGCCGGGCCCGGCGGCCTGTTCAACAACTCGGCCCAGGTGTGGAACCACACCTTCTTCTGGAGCTGCATGTCCCCCGGTGGCGGTGGCGAGCCCGACGGCGACGTGAAGACCGCCATCGAGCAGGCCTTCGGGTCGGTCGACGAGTTCAAGCAGACCTTCACCGACAAGGCCAAGACGCTGTTCGGCTCGGGGTGGACCTGGCTCGCCAAGGGCGACAGCGGGCTGGAGATCCTCCAGACCAAGGACGCCGACCTGCCGCTCAAGCACGGCAAGACGGCCATCCTCACGCTCGACGTGTGGGAGCACGCGTACTACCTCGACTACCAGAACGCTCGGCCGGCGTACATCGAGACGTGGCTCGACAAGCTGGTCAACTGGGAGTTCGCAGCGGAGAACCTGGCCAAGGCCTGACGCGCCGCTCGCCGGGCCGCCTTCTGGGCAGCCCGGCACCCGGGCCCGGCACCACGGTGCCGGGCCTCTGCGCGTCCGGGCCCAGAACGTGAGGGAGCGGCGGGGTCGTCTCGGCGAGGCGCCTGGCCGGACGGGCACGCGGGTGCGGCGGCGGGTTGCGAGGGCTCAGAACGCGCTGGCGGCCGCCGCCCACAGGGGCGCCAGCACAAGCAACGTGTCGATGCGACGCAGCGCCGGGGCGTGCGCTCCCGCGCCGGGCAGCACGGCGGACGCCACCACCTGGCCGAGCGGGCAGGCCAGCGCGGTGAACGCGATCAGGGCCAGCCCGGCAGCGTTGTAGGGCTCGACCAAGATGATGGCCAGGGGCAACGACACGAGCGTGGCGGTCGTGACGCCGGCCAACGGCCCCTCGATCGGGTTCGAGGCGCCGGAGCCGACGATGTAGTCGCCGACCTCGTACGCACTGGCCAACACGATCAGCACCACCGCCGCGATCACGGACTCGCTCCGCACGAGCACGACACAGGCCGCACCGAGCGCGGGCACGACGGCGAGGGCCAGGATCCCCGCTGCAGCCACGCGGCCACCGCTTCCCGGCAGGCGTGGGCCGTCGGGCGCGAACGACGCACCCACCGCCACGACGACGGCGAGCACCGCGGCGGCGAGGACCGCCTGGGTGCCGAGGAGAGCGGCCAGTACCGGCACCGCTCCGAGGCCGGCGGCGAGGTCGGCCTGCCACGGGACCGAGCCCCACGCCCGCACGATCTGGCGACCGGCGAACCCGGCGGCGACCGCCAACACCACCGCGATGGCGAACGGGCCGAGGGCCGTGGCGGCCACCGCCCCCACGAACCAGGCCACGCCCAATCGCACGCGCGGGCCGTCGACGTCGTAGACGACCGCGATGCGACGCCGGTCGATCGGTTTGCGCTCGGACGGGGCGGCGTCCGAGTCCCGGGCGACGCGGGGACGGGACAGATCGGGGGCGGGGGGCGGGCCGTCGCCTGGCGACAGCACCGGCGCCGACGGAATCGCCCCGTCATCGAAGGCGTCGAGCGAGGGCCCGGGGTCGGGCACGACCACCGACTCGCGCCGGGGGTGGATCGGCTCGACCACCTCTTCGAACGGCGGGAGGTCCTCCGGGGCGGGGATGAAGACCTGGGGCGCGGACGGCCGGGACGGTGGCGGGGGTGCGATGCGGTCGGGCGGAGGCGGGCCCAGGCCGTCGAGCGACCGACCCCGGGGCTGGCCCTCGTCACCGTGGACGCCATTGCGCACCGTCCGCCCCGAACCCCGACCGTCGAGATCACGCCCGCTGTCCCGCACCG
>CAYUXB010000019.1:0-4961 GCA_964448525.1 uncultured Acidimicrobiaceae bacterium | reverse complement strand
GCCCCGAACCCCGACCGTCGAGATCACGCCCGCTGTCCCGCACCGTCCGCCCCGATCCCCGACCGTCGAGATCACGCCCGCTGTCCCGCACCGTCCGCCCCGAACCCCGACCGTCGAGATCACGCCCGCTGTCCCGCACCGTCCGCCCCGATCCCCGACCGTCGAGATCACGCCCGCTGTCCCGCACCGTCCGCCCCGAACCCCGACCGTCGAGATCACGCCCGCTGTCGTCGTGCGTCACGGCTCGGCCGGAGCCCGACCAGGCACCACCGGCACCGTTGCCGTTGGCCCGTGGGGCCCCGTTCGGGACGTCGGCAGGGCGCGGATCGACGTACCCCGCCTGGCTGGCACGGGCACCGGGCGACGGCACGGCGCCCGACGGATCGACGTCGGGCGACGAGTCGTGGCCCCAGAGCCCGTCGGGGGCGTGCGGATCGGTCACGCGGCACCGCCGGACACCGGTGGCAGCACGGCCACCTCGTCGTCGTCGGTCACCGGGTCGCCGCCGTGCGCCGGCTCCCCGTTGACCCAGACCCGGCAGTTCGGCAGCAAGGCGGTGAACGACGGCCCGTAGCGGGAGCGCGCGCAGTCGAGCACCTCGTCGACCGTGGCACCGGGGACGACGTCCCGACCGGTGCCGGCGGCCTCGCGGGCCTGCGCGAACAGCCGGAGGACGGCCATCGACGGGCTCAGACGACCTCGGCGAGACCGTGCTTGACCACGATCTCGCCTTGGCTGGCGGCCTCGAACGCGTAGACCTTGGCCCCGTCGCGGTCGCCGGCCTCGTAGATCGACGTCTCGACATCGTGCCCCGGGAACACGTTGGCCGCGAACCGCACCGCCAGGCGACGCAACCGGGTGGGATCGCCGGCGGCGACCGTGGTGATGACCGACTGGCTGCACATGGCCATCGTGCACAGGCCGTGGGCGATGATGCCCGGCAGGCCCACGGACTTCGCGAACTCCGCGTCGACGTGGATGGGCATGGTGTCGCCCGAGGCGTCGCGGTAGCGGAACGTCTGATCGTCGTCGACGTGCACGCTGTGGGTGCCGACGAAGTGCTCGCGGGCGGCGTCGGGGAAGTCGTGGCCCGGCTTGTCGGGCCCGCCCGACTCGCCGTCGGACATGCCCCGGATGAACAAGGTGACGTACTGGGTGAGCACGGGCTCGCCGCTGTCGACGTCGTCGCTCGTGACCTCGACGGTGAAGCGGGTGCCGGACCCGCCGACACGGGCGCTGAAGGCCGTCGCCGTGGTGGCGAGCGAGCGGCCGGGCACGAGCGGCTGGTGGAAGTGCATGTCCTGCTCGCCGTGCACGATGAACATCGCGGCCTCGGGCGGCACCACGGCCCCGACGGCCTCGAACATCGTGGGCCACACCGGCACCACGCCGAACACCGGCGGCGCCACCTTGCCCGCCTCGTAGGCGGGGTTGGCATCGTTGGTGGCGGCGGCGTATGCCCGGGCCTTGTCGGCCTCGATGACCGTGATGGCCGGGCCGTAGGTGGTCCCCAGCTTGTCGAGCGGCAGAGTCATCGGGATGTGTCTCCTCACGCGGGGGACGGCGGTTCCCCAGGAACGCCGGACGAGCCTACTTGCGTCCGCGGGATAGCGTCCCATGCCCATGAGCGCTCCCGCCGCCGTTCCGACGCGCATCCTCCTCGTCCGCCACGGCCAGTCGGAGTGGAACGCGGTCGGTCGCTGGCAGGGCCAGGCCGACTCGCCGCTCAGCGACCAGGGCCGGCTGCAGGCGGCCGAGGCGTCCCGCGCCGTGGGCGCGGTCGATGCCGTGTGGGCGTCCGATCTGCAGCGGGCGGTCGGCACCGCCACGATCATCGCCGAGGCGATCGGCGTCGGGCCCGTCGTGGTCGACCCCGACCTGCGCGAGCGCGACGCCGGCGAGTTCTCCGGCCTGACCCGCCCGGAGATCGAGGAGCGCTTCCCCGGTTACCTGGCCGCCCACCGCCGACCGCCGAGCTGGGAGCCCGACGACCAGCTGCTGGCGCGGACGCAACGAGCGCTGCACCGCATCGCCGCCGAGGTGCCGGGCGGCGACGTGCTGGCCGTGACGCACGGGGGGCTCGTGTACAACCTCGAGCAGCACCTCGGATCCGAGTTCGCCAAGCTCGCCAACACCGAGGGGCGTTGGGTCGAGGTCGACGCCACCGGCGATGTCCGACTCGGCGAACGGATGCTGCTGGCCGAGCCCAGCGACGCGACGGTCCCCAACCAGATCTGACGCGCCTCCGCTCGGGGGCCGGGCCCCCACGATTCGGCCCGTCAGGTCTCGACGTCGGCCTGGTGCTGCACGCAGAAGCGGGCCGCGGGGAGAACCTCCAGGCGCTCGTCGGCGATCGGCTCTCCGCAGGCGTCGCACCGCCCGTAGGTTCCCTGCTCGAGCCGCTCGAGCGCCCGGTCGACATCGGCGAGCTCGGCCTCGACCTGTTCGAGGATCGAGAACTCCTTCTCGCGCTCGAAGGCGTCGCTGCCCGCATCGGCGGGATGCTGGTCGACGTGGGACAGCTCGGCCGAGCTGTCCTCCTCGGGCTCGTCGTGCAGGTGCTGGTTCTCGAGGCCCGCTCGCACCCGCTCGAGGCGCCGGCGCTCGTCGCCGAGGTGGTTCCGTGCGGCGTCGTCGTCCACGGCCGTAGAGTACGGCACCCCGCGTCGACGCAGGTCGGAACTGGTGGGGGTGGAGGGGCTCGAACCCTCGCGCATCCGCTTAAAAGGCGGCCGCTCTGCCAGCTGAGCTACACCCCCGGGGGTGGTCGTGCCGCCCATGCTAGGGGTCCGCTCCTGCCCGGCCGCCGCGATGACCGCGGTCACCGTGCCCGGCCCCGCACCCACCGTGTGTCCCCCCGTGTCGGTCGCGTGTCATCGGCGTACACGACCGTCTGGCCCCTTGTACCGCTCGGGACGCGTGTTAGTGTCCGCCGTGACAGTAACTGGGGGCTGGGCCTCCGGGCGGGGATGTAGGAGAGGAACCCATCGTGAAGCGACTGTTCGCTGCCGCTGCCATGGCGATTCTGTTCATGGCCGCGCCGGCCGCGGCTCAGCAGTATCCGCCGGCCGTCAACAGCCTCACGGTCAGCGATCTGACGCCGACCCCGGGCCAGACCATCAGCATCGAGGGTCGCACCTTCAGCGAGGGCGCCACCGTGACCGTCACCATGACGTCCGATCCCGTGGTCATCGGGTCGGCCGCCGCCGACGCCTCGGGCGTGATCTCGCTCGATGCGACCATCCCGACGAACACGGCGCTCGGCCAGCACACCATCACGGCCGCAGGCCAGGCGCCCGACGGGTCCGAGCTGTCCGTGTCGGTCAGCATCACGGTCGTCGCCGCCGACGGCACCGAGGCCGATCCCGCCGGTGGGGCGCTGCCCCGCACCGGCGACGACTCGTCGATCCCGCTCGCCAAGGTGGGCGTCGTCCTCGCCGCCATCGGCGGTGTGGCCACCGCCGTCGCCGCGAAGCGCCGCAAGGCTGCCGCACTCGCCGCCTGACGACGGCGCCCGACAGCGACATCAGTCTGAGGAACGAGGCCCCGGGGATGCGTCCCCGGGGCCTCGTCGCGTCCGTGCCGGCTGTCGATGCCTGTGGTCGTACGGACAGCAGGCGGCAGCGACCTACTGCACCTGTGCCTTGGCCCAGCGGTAGTCGGCCTTGCCCGACGGGCTCCGCTGGATCGCCGGCAGGAACAGCACGTCCTTCGGCAGCTTGTAGCGGGCCACGTGCTCGGAGGCGTGGGCGATGACGTCCTCCGCTGTCGCGACGGCGCCCGACGAGAGCTCCACGAGCGCGACGACCTCCTGTCCCCATCGCTCGCTCGGGCGGCCCACGACGACCACGTCGTGCACCGCAGGGTGCCCGGCGATCGCCCGCTCGACCTCCTCGGCGAAGATCTTCTCCCCACCGGAGTTGATGGTGACGGAGTCCCGCCCGAGCAGTTCGATCTCGCCGTCCGCCTGATGTCGGGCCCGGTCACCGGGCACCGAGTAGCGCACCCCGTCGATCACCGGGAACGTGCGGGCGGTCTTGTCCGCGTCGCCCAGGTACCCGAGCGGCACCCAGCCCTGCTGGGCCAGCCAGCCGATGCCGTCGTGGCCGGGGTCGAGCACCTTGTCGAGCTCCTCCGACACGACGACCGTGCCGGCCATCGGGGTGAAGCGGCCGGTCGAGGTGTCGCCCCCGGCGCTCGACAGGTGGCTCATCTGTGCCCCGGTCTCCGAGGAGCCGACCGAGTCGGTGAGGAAGATGTTGGGGAGCTGGGCGAGCAACCGCTGCTTGATTGTGGGCGTCAGCGGGGCGCCGCCGTTGCCGACGCTGAGCAGCGAGCTGGTGTCGTAGCTCCCGGACTCGAGCTCCTCGACCAGCGGGCGGGCGATGGCGTCGCCGACGACCGTGAGCGTCGTGCAGCGCTCCGACTCGACGGTGCGCCAGGTCTGGGCCGGGTCGAGTCGGGTCGTGTCCGGGGGCAGCACCACCGCGTGGCCGTTGTTCAGGCCGATGAACGACACCCACTGCGCCGCGCCGTGCATGAGCGGCGGCAGGATGAGGAACCGCAACCCCGTGTCGAACGCGGCGGCCTGCGCGGCGACGTCGTCGTAGGTCTCGACGGCCTCCTGGGTGAGGATGTTCCGCCCGCCCATGGCCGACATGAAGATGTCGTGCTGGCGCCACAGCACGCCCTTCGGCATGCCGGTGGTTCCGCCCGTGTAGAGGATGTAGAGGTCGTCGGGCGACGGGCGCACGTCGAGCTCGGGTGCGGTCTCGGCGAGCACGGTGGCGTAGTCGACCGCCCCGGGCAGCAGGTCGTTGCCCGAGTCGTCGGCCACCTGGATGAGCACCTCGAGCCGGGGCAGGCCGTCGAGCACCTCGGCGAGCACGGGGGCGAACGCCGAGTGGTACACGAGCGCACGGCACGAGCTGTTGTCGAGCAGGTAGGCGAGCTCCTCGGCC
>CAYUXB010000018.1:0-26054 GCA_964448525.1 uncultured Acidimicrobiaceae bacterium | reverse complement strand
GTCGAAGGCGGTGGGCTCGATGCCGTACTCGTCGCGCGGGCGGCCGGCGACCGCGTTGAGCCCCACGTTGGGGATCTTCTGCCCGTTGAACATCCACACGTCGGAGCCGTCGCGCCGCCGGTGGACGCGGGGCGCCTCGTCGCGGGACGCGAACTTCTCGGGCAGGTGGTTCTCGAAGAGATCGGGCGGCTCGACGAGGTGGTCGTCCACGCTGATCATGATCATGTCGCCGGTGTCCATGGGTCCCCCTCGGCTGGTGGTCGGCACGTTCGCCGAACTCGCCTCCTGAGGAGTGAACTACAGTTCAGTCCGTCGAACAAGGCGCCGGAGGGGAGCCACCATGGCAGAGGGTCACGAGTACGCGGAGCGGATGTTCCCCGCTCCTGTGGACCTGGGCATCGCCCAGCCGGACCGGGCGGTCAGCTCGGTCACGCACGGCACCGAGTCCTACCTGACCGGCCGGGGAGGCGACGGCACCGCCTGGTACCAGGGCGGCGGCGCGGCCAGCGACCGGGCGGTGCAGGGCATCACGATCTACCCGCCCACGGGAGGCGTGCAGACCCAGGGCGACCCGTTCGAGCCGGTGAAGATCGGCATCCTCATCGACATGGACCTCAACCAGCTCCTGGCCGACTGGATCGACCCGACGATCCTGGCCATCGAGGAAGCGCTCAACGAGGGCGTCTACTCCCGGGGTCCGATCCAGCTCGTCATCGCGGACGCCCGCGGCCTGCCGCGCGAGAACTACCGCAGGGTGATCGACGGCTACCGCTGGCTGGTCGAGCAGGGCTGCGTGGTCGTGCTCGGGCCGATGATCTCCGACAACTCGATCGTGCTGCAGGACACGGCCAACGAGCTCGGCGTCGCCTGCATCGGCTGGACGGGCGCCCACAAGTTCGCGTCCGACTACTGCTTCACCGTGGCCAACGGCGACATCCCCACCGAGGGCGTCATGTGCGCCCAGTGGCTGGCGGCCAAGGGCATCACCAAGGTGGGCTCGTTCTGGGAGCAGGGCAGCTCCGGCCGCGACTACGCCGACTACTTCCGCGACGCCGCCGGCGACCTCGGCCTGACCGTGGTGCGCGAGGTCAAGCTCGAGCCCAACCCCAAGGGCCTGCAGGACGACCTGGCGATGATGCGCGACCTCGGCGTCGAGGGCCTCTACTACGGCGGCTACGGCTACGCGACGTTCCACTTCGCCGAGGCGCTGAAGGCGCTCGACTGGGACCCGCCCCGGGTCATGGGCACCGCGTTCATGTTCTATTCGAACTCCAACCGCTGGGCCGAGGGGCTGGAGGGCTGGCACGGTGTCGACCAGCTGGGCGAGGACGGCGCCAACCCCAACTACGAGGCGATGATCGAGCGCTTCACGAAGCGGTTCGGTCGCTCGACCCGCAACGTCGTCGTGGCGCTGGCCTACGACACGGCGCGGGTGGCGATCCACGGCATCGGCAAGGCCGCCATCCCGACACCCCTGCACGTCAAGGAAGGCATGGAGCGCATCCGCTGGATGCCGGCCACCAACGGTGGCCCGGGCACCTACATCCAGTTCGGCCCGTGGGACCGCAAGGGCTACAAGGGCGACTTCCTCACCATCCGCGAGCTGCGGGGCGGCGAGCTGCGCTTCGACGGCTACCACCGCCCGGAGTGGCCCTCGAACTCCGCTGACTGATCGGGTGGCCGGGGTGGGGGCGGCCCCAACAGCCACCCCCACCGCGTTCCGGGCCGCTCAGCCGAGCAGGTGGTCCATGATGCGGCCGAGGATGTCGGCCTGCTCGGCGGGCGTGGCCAACTGCTCGATGCCGTAGCCGAGCAGCACCGAGTCCTCCGTGGTCACCGACGCCGCCACCTCGACCAGCACGGTCGAGAACACCCAGTCGCCGAGGTTGGGATCGCTGCCCGCGGGGGCGCCCTCGACGGTCCACAGCGGCGGGTCGTCGGCCTCGAACCCGTCGGCGTCGAGCACCGCGCCGCCCGCCGTGGTCCGGGTGTCGTCGACGAAGACGCCGATCCCTCCCGACGCCGGGTCGGTGACGTAGGTGATCTTCACGTCGACCGCCCCGCCGGCGTAGGCCGACAGGTCGAACGCCACGTCCTGCCAGCCGGCCGAGTTGCCCGTCAGCGCGTTCCACGAGCCGGGGCTGGTGGGCGTGCAGGGGTTGCCCGGGTTGAGGTAGGTCGTGAGGAAGGGGTGCATCTCGAGCAGGAAGCCGGCGTTGCACTCGGCCGGGGGCGTCGTGCTGGTGGCCCCGCTCGCCTCCGGTAGCGTCGTCCACTCGTCGGCGCCTGACGGGGACGCCTCGACGATGACGTTGTCGTAGCCGAGCTCGGTGTTGAACGAGATCTGGAACTCGAGCGCCGGCGCGTCCGCCGCCGTCACCCCGGCCAGGTCGACCGTGCGGGCCAGCCGCATGTAGGACGCGTCCTGGTGCACCGCCCCGGCGTAGCGCTCCCCTTCCACCGGCCCGAACGGGTTGACGCCGTCGGCGGTGAGGTAGGTGCTCGATGCCGTACCCGCGAACAGCGGGAACTGGTCCGGTGGCAACACGTCGCTGGTGAGCGCGAACGCCCCGGGCTCGTCGAGCGGGTTGTCGACCGTGGCGGGCCCGCCGAACGTGGCTGTCGCTCCCTCCAGCGGAGGGCCGGTGCCCGCGATGCCGCCCGGTTCCGAGAAGGTCGTCCGGGCGAAGGCGCCGAGGTAGTACTGCTGGAAGTCGTCGGCGAGCAGCAGGCAGTCGCTGAAGAAGTCCTGGGTGATGACGCAGTCCTCCTCCGGGGCGCCGTCGAGCCCGTAGTAGATGCCGCCGATCGACCCGGCCAGCGTGCCGTAGTAGCCCGCGGTCTCGCCGGTGTGGACGAGCTTGCCGCCCTCGTTCAGGTAGTCGCGGGCGGCGAGCGTCAGGTAGTGCTCGCGCTCGGCCACCGACAGGTCCTCCTCGGTGAAGGCCAACGGGTGCTCGGTGATGAAGTCCTCCTCGTCCTGGGTCAGGCGGTTGTCGCCGAGCTCCCAGATCACGGCGTCGAAGTGCCCGAGCACGCCGAGCGGATGGGGCACGCCCTGGGCGTCCATGTCGAACGCCGCGTGCGTGACGCCGTTGGCGTCGAGGGCGGCGCCGTACTCGTCGAGGTACTTCGGCGCGGTCGTCCCGGCGGGGTAGGTCGGGTTCACGCCGGTGTAGTCCTCGTCGGCGACGACGAGGGCCTGCGCCTCCGAGTCGGAGTGCTGCGTGTAGGTGAAGTGCTCGCTCTCGACGAAGCCGCGGCGCAGCTCGACGGCGTTGAACCACACCTCGACCGAATCACCGGGGTCGGCGCCGCGCACGGTGCCCCTGTACTCGGCGTAGTAGATGTCGGAGTCGTCGCCGTAGCGCTCGCCGCCCCGCCACTCGGACACGAGCACCCGGTGCGTGCGACCGCCGTTGATGCGGTAGTTCATCCAGCGCAGGAGCTGGGCCCGCCGGGCCGTGACGGCGACCGGCTGCGGGTCGCCGTAGGACTCGTCGAAGCTGTCGACGATGAAGTCGGGCGCACGGAGCCCCACCACCGACACCGGCTCGTCCGGATCGCGCGCGGACTGCGCGGTCGCCACGGCGAAGGGGAGGTTCTTCTCGAACTCGGCCTGGATCAGCTCCTCGTCGTCCGGGAAGTGGAAGACGCTCCCGCAGTCACCGGCGTCCCACTCGTCGTCCGGGTCGGCGTCGCTGACGGTCTGGCAGGTGGACATCTCGGGTGTGAACGCCAGCGTCCCGTAGGTCGAGTGGGCGTGCTCGGTCGTCTCGCCGTTGGTGGTGTACAGCTCGGCGGAGATGTCGGGGTCGTAGCCCGGCACCGCGGGGTCGGCGTCGTCGCCGGACATGGCCTCGTAGATCGCGTCGTCGGGCGTGGGCGTCGCCACCTGCCAGCCCGCACCCCACAGCAGCAGCTCGGCGGCCGAGTGGTAGTTGACCTGGAACTCGAAGTCGACGCGCTCCATCAGCCCGTCGAGCGCCTGGGTCTCCGGCTCGGACGCGGGGGCCGGCCCGCGGTAGGTCTCGCTGCCCGGGTTGGGTGACGAGCCCTCGTTGTCGTAGCCCCACTTGGTGGGGAAGTTGCGGTTGAGGTCGACGCCGTCGCCGCCGGTGATCTGGCCGTCGCCGTTGTTGTCCCGCAGGTTCTTGCGCCACATCCGCTGCCCGGGCTCGAACGTCCAGTCGTAGCCGTCGGGGTTGGCGACGGGCACGAACCACAGCTCGGTGCGGTTCACCAGGTCGGTGATCGTGCGGTCGGTGCCGTAGTTGTCGACGACGTGGTGGGTCAGGCGGCGGACCATCTCGGGGGTGATCCACTCTCGGGCGTGCTGGGCGGCCGAGTACAGCGTCGCCGGCCGGGCGCCGTCGCGGGTGCGGGTGGCCCGCTTCGTGACCTTGAGGGCGACGATGTCCTGGCCCTGCACCGTCTGGCCGATCACGACCAACTTGGCGATGTCGGGATGGTCGGCGGCGATCTGCTCGTACTCCTCCCGCAGGCCGCCGGGAGCGCCGTAGGGGCGGAACACGTCGTAGCCCTCGGCGGCGAGCCGGGTCGACATCTGGGCGGCGGACTCGCCGTCGATGTCCTTGAGCTCGAGGTCGATGCCCTGATCGGCGAGCTCGTCGACCTGCGTCTCGGTGGCGACGACCTCGACCTCGACATCGCCGTCCGCCGCGCCTGTGGCGGTGGCGCCGAGGTCGCGGGGGTCGATCCCCGAGGCCCGCAGGGTCTCGAGCTGGCGCCGGTCGAGCTCGCCGACGTACACGTCGGGGTGGTCGTCCGCGGCCTGCGCCTGCTGGGTGAGCTGTCGGCGCTGCTCGGGGCCGGCTCCGGCGGTCGTCACCCCCAGTCCGCTCACCAGGACACCCACCGACACGATGGCCGCGAACCTGTGCCTCATGACACCCCCCGGTTGCCGTCGCCGCCCACGTGCAGGATGACTGCGGCCGCGCAGCGTGTCAACGGTGCGACGTGCCGGGGGACGAGACCGCGTACGCTCGCCCGATGCCGATGCCCCGACGACGCCTGCGACACATGATCCCGGTGGCTGCGCTGGCTTTCTCGGCGCTGGTCGGGGGGTCCGCCTGCTCGGACAGCGGCGGCGAGGGCGACGGCGACGGCGACAGGCGCGGTGGCGGCGCCGGCGACGAGCTCGCCCTCGGTGAGGAGGTATACGGCGAGGCGTGCGCCAGCTGCCACGGCGGCGACCTGCGGGGCACCGATCTCGGCCCTTCCCACCTGTCGATCGTCTACGAGCCCGGGCACCACTCGGACGAGTCGTTCCGCTCTGCCATCAGCAACGGCTCGCCGGCCCACCACTGGACGTTCGGAGACATGCCGCCGGTGGGCGGCCTCGACGACGAGCAGGTCGAGGCGGTGATCGCCTACATCCGCGACGTCCAGGAGCGCGAGGGCTTCGAGCCGTACCCGCCGGAGTGACGCCCGACGCCGGCCGCGGTTGCCGCGGGATCTGACGGTCTGTCAGATTAGGTTGCGTGATCGTCGAGGGGAGCCGCTCGTGAGGCTGAGGGAGACACCCGGGGAGCAGGCGTTCCGGGCCGAGCTGCGGGCGTGGCTCGACGAGACGCTGCCGACGCTCCCGCCGGAGCCGCCGTTCGAGGACTGGACGGCCAAGCGCGCCTACGACACCGGCTGGCAGCGGCGCCTGTTCGACGCGGGGTACGCCGGCGTGTCCTGGCCTGCGGAGTACGGCGGGCGCGGCTCCACCCCCTCCGAGGAGCTGATCTTCCTCTCCGAGACCGAGCGGGCCGGCGCCCCGTACGTGGGCTGCTGCTTCGTCTCCACCCTCCACGCCGGTCCCACGATCGCGGCGGAGGGCACGCCCGAGCAGCGGGCGCGGTACCTGCCCGCGATCCTGCGGGGCGACGACGTGTGGTGCCAGGGCTTCTCCGAGCCCGAAGCGGGTTCCGACCTCGCCTCCCTGCGCACCCGGGCGGTGCGCGATGGCGACCACTACGTCGTCACCGGTCAGAAGATCTGGACCTCGCACGCCCAGGTCGCCGATTACTGCGAGCTGCTCGTCCGCACCGATCCCGACAGCCCCAGCAAGCACCGCGGCATCACCTGGATGGTCATGCCGATGGACTCGCCCGGCATCACCGTGGTGCCGATGCGCACGCTCACCGGCGAGAGCGAGTTCAGCGAGATGTTCCTCGACGAGGTGCGCATCCCGGTCGAGAACGTCGTGGGGGCGGAGAACGACGGCTGGCGGGTCGCGATGGTGACGTTCGGCTTCGAGCGGGGCACCGCCTTCGTCAGCGAGTTGCTCGGCTCGATGCGGCTGCTCGCCGACCTCGTCGAGATCGCGAAGACGACCCCGCTCGGCGCCGGCACCGCGTGGGACGACGCCGGCATCCGCCGCGACCTCACCGTCGTCGCCGCCGAGCTCGACGCGCAGTGGGCGCTCACGAAGCGCAACGTCTCGCGAGCGGCCCGCCATGGTTCGCCCGGCGTCGGCGGATCGATCTTCAAGCTCGCCTACCACGAGACCCGGGAGCGCATGGGCGAGGTCGCCATGCAGGTGCTCGGTCGGGCCCGGCTGGCCCTCGGCGACCCCACCGAGCGCTCGGCCCGGCACCTCGACCACGTCCAGCAGCGCCTCTACGCGCTGTCGCTGTCGATCGCGGCGGGCACCTCGCAGATCCAGCGCAACATCGTGGGCGAGCGGATGCTCGGCCTGCCCAAGGAGAGGTGACGCCCCGTGGACTTCGAGCTGAGCGACGACCAGGTCGCGCTCCAGGGTGAGCTGCGCCGGTTCCTCGCCGACCGGATGACCTCCGAGGCCCGGCGGGCGGTCATCGACATGCCCGGGGCCGTCGACCGCGACCTGTGGCGCGCCCTCGGGGGGATGGGCGTCTTCGCCCTCACGCTCCCCGAGGCGGACGGCGGCGTCGGCCTCGGCCTGGCCGACGCCGCGATCGTCTACGAGGAACTGGGCCGGTCGTGCGTCCCCGGCCCGCTGCTCGGCACGTTCTTCGCCGCCGGCCTGGGCGGCGACGGCGCCGACCCGGACGTCGTCGACCTGGCCCGGCGGGCCGGCGCCGGCGAAGCGGTGGTCGGCCTGGCGCCGGCCGGCGACCCGGCGTTCGTCGAGCACCTGGCCGGGCTGGACGCGTTCCTCGTGCTGGGCGACGGCGGCGTGACCCTGGTCGATCCGCCCGCCGACTCCCGTCCCGTCGACCGGCCGCTCGACCCGCTGACGCCGGTCGACCTGGTCGACGTCCTGCCGACCGGACGCCTGGTGGGGGGTCCCGAGACCGCGGCCGTCCTCCGCAACGCAGCCACCCTGCTGTCGGCGGCCCTGCAGGTGGGCCTGGCCGAGGCCGCCGTGGCGCTCGGCACCGCGTACGCCAAGGAGAGGATGCAGTTCGGCAAGGTGATCGGCACCTTCCAGGCCGTCAAGCACCTGCTGGCCGACGCCCAGGTGCAGGTCGAGGTCGCCCGGGCCGCGGTTCACGCCGCCGGCGTCGAGATCGACGACGAGATCGCGGGCGTCGGCGACGCCGCCCGCCTGCACCGCGTCCTCGACGGTGCCCGCATCGTCGCGTCCCGGGCCGCCGACCGGGCCACCCGCACCTGCATCCAGGTGCACGGGGGCATGGGCTTCACGTGGGAGCTCGACGCGCATCTGTTCCTCAAGCGGGCGCTCGTGCTCGACGTGGGCATCGGCTCGCCGGACCTCGCGATCGAGTCACTCTCTGCGAGGTTGTGACGCGCTGAGGGCCCGCCGGGGTCGTCGCGCCGACTGAGTACGATCAGGCCGTGCGTCGAGTGCGGGAGCGCCACGGCACCGGGCGGCGGCGCCGCACCTGGGGACAACGGCTGGCCGTCGCGGCCGGCTGCCTGTCCACGTTCGGCTTGCTCGCGAGCGCAGCCGGGCTCACCTACGTCTTCCGCAAGTACGAGCGGCTGCCCCGGGTCGAGCTCACGGGCGTGCTCGACGAGACGCCCGAGTCCGGCCAGCCCGAGAACTACCTGATCGTCGGCATCGACAGCGCAGCCGACCTGCCGGAGAACGACTCGGTCCGCATCGGTCGCGATCCCACGCTGCGCTCCGACACGATCATGATCCTGCGCACCGACCCCGCCTCGGGCCGTGCCGCCCTGTTGTCGTTGCCCCGTGACCTGTGGGTCCGCCACGCCGACGGCACCAACGCCCGCATCAACCTCGCCATCCAGCGGGGCGGGCCGCCCCTGCTCATCCGCACCATCGACGAGAACTTCGCGATCCCGATCCACCACTACGTGCAGGTCGACTTCGCGTCGTTCCGCGGGTTGGTCGACGCGATCGACGGCGTGCCGGTGCCCTTCCCGTACCCGGCGCGCGACGCCGAGTCGGGCCTCGACGTCGCGGAGCCGGGGTGCCATGCCCTCGACCCGACCGAGGCCCTGGCGTACGTGCGGTCCCGCCACTACCAGCAGAAGGTCGACGGTCGCTGGGTCGAGGATCTGCGCTCCGACATCGGGCGCATCGACCGCCAGCAGGACTTCATCCGTCGGGCGCTCGGGCGGGCCATCGACCGCGGGGCCCGCAACCCCGGCACCCTCGACCAGCTCATCGATGTCGGGCTCGACGGCATCACGGTCGACGACGAGCTCACGGCCGACGACATCTTCGACATCGGCACCCGGTTCCGGTCCTTCGACCCCGACAGCCTGGCCACCTACGCGGTGGAGGGCACACCCGACACGGTGGGCGAGGCGCAGATCTTGCGGCTGGTCGAGGGTCCCGAGACCGAGGCGATCCTCTCGATCTTCCGCGGCAGCGAGGTCGAGGGCCTCGAACCGCAGGGCGTACGCCTGATCGTCCGCAACGGCACCGGCACGCCCAGCGAGGGCGCGGAGGCCGCCGAGGTGCTGCGCGGCGCGGGGTTCATCGCCAACGTCTCCGGGGACGAGCCGGGCGGCGGGGCCGACGGCACGGTCGTACGCCACCCGCCCGGGCAGGAGGACGCCGCGGATCTCGTCGCGCGCTGGCTGGTGGGCGGCGCCCGCCTCGAGGTGGTCGAGGGTGCCGAGGGCATCGAGGTGGTCACCGGCACCGACTGGCAGGGCGTGCGCGCCGAAGCGGCACCGTCGACATCGACCACGACCTCCACCACGCTTCCCGAGGCGACCACCACCACGACCACCACCACGAGCACGACCTCACCGACCGACGACGAGACCGACGACGAGACCACGACCTCGGTCGACCTCGCCACCCTGGAGTGCTGAGACCCGTGTCCGGCGATGCCCGGTCCGTCGACGTCGACACCGGCACCGACAGCGAAGCGGTCTCCGTGACGACCTCGACCGAGGCGGACTCGCCGCCGGCCCCCGCCGACGTCCCCGCCGACGTCCTCGCGGGCGTCGCGACCGGTCCACGCCGCAAGCCGTCATGGCAGTCGCGCCCCCTCGGCTACATGCCGGCGCTCGACGGGCTGCGGGCGGTGGCGGTGGCCCTCGTGATCGCCTACCACCTCGGCTACTCGGGGGCGGCCGGCGGCTACATCGGCGTCGAGGTGTTCTTCGTGCTGTCGGGATGGCTGGTGTGCGCCCTCCTGATCAACGAGCACCAGCGCACAGGCATGATCGGCATCACCAACTTCTGGCTCCGGCGGGCGCGGCGACTGCTGCCCGCCGTGGTCACGGTGATCGTCGGCACATTGGCGGTCGCCACCGTCTCCGCGCCCGGCCAGCTCGTGACTCTGCGTTCGCACGGCTTCGCCGCGCTCGCGTACCACCTCAACTGGCGCCTGATCGTCGACGACCAGTCGTACTTCCAGGCGGCCGAGGGGCCCTCGGCCCTCGAACACCTGTGGTCGCTGTCGATCGAGGAGCAGTTCTACCTGGTGTTCCCGGTGCTGTGCGCGTTCGCGCTGGCGCGCTGGTCCCGCAAGCTGGCGGTCGCGGCGGTGGTCGTCGCGGCGGCGGCCGCGACCGTGCTCCGCTTCGCGCTCCACACGCCGGGCGTCGACCCGTCCCGGATCTACTTCGGCACCGACACGAGGGCGTCGGGCCTGCTGATGGGCGTGGCGCTCGGCCTGTTCTGGACGCCGAACCGCCTGCGGCCCCACTCGTCACCGCGCTTTTCCGCCGCGCTCGATGCGATGGCGGTCGTCGGCGCCTGCTTCCTCGCCTGGTACGCGTTCGTGCTCGACGCAACGCAGCCGGTCGCGTTCCTCGGCGGGTTCACCGCCGTGCAGATCGGCACGCTGATGCTGATCGCCGTGGCCGTCTACCCGGCACCGACCCGCACGGCGCGACTGCTGTCGCTGTACCCGGTGCGCTGGGTGGGTCAGCGCTCGTACGGCATCTACCTCATCCACTGGCCGGTGATCGTCTTCTTCTCCGCCGCGCCCGGCGAGCAGCCGGAGTCCCCGGTATCGGTCCTCGCCCAGGTCGCCCTCGTGATCGGCCTGGCCACGTTGATGAACCGGCTCATCGAGCACCCCATCCGCGCCCGGGGGCTGGGCGATACCTGCCGCGACGCGTGGACGTGGACCGTCGGACGGGTGCGAGGGCGCCCTCTGGCCGCGGGCGTGGCGATCTTCGCCGTGGTCGTGACGGCGGGAGCCTCGGCCAGCGTCACCCGGGACGTGGTCACGGCGTCGCCGCCGGCGACGTCGCAGCCCGCGTCGGTGGTCATCACCGCCACCACCGTCGCCGCGCCGGCGACGACAGCGACGACCGAGCCGGCGTCGCCCACCGCGGTGCCCGACCCTGCCGCACCCCCCGCACCCCCCGCACCCACGGCCTTCGCGCCGACGACGGCGATCGGCGACTCGGTCCTGGTCGGGGCGGCCGAGGCGTTGTCGGCAAGGATGGGATCGGTCCTCGCCGTCGACGCGGTCATCGGCCGCCAGATGGAGGACGCCGCCGAGCTCGTCACGACCATCGCGGCCGAGGGCCGGCTCGGACAGGTGGTCCTCCTCCACCTCGGCAACAACGGGCCCTTCACCGCCGAGCAGATCGACGAGGTGTTCGCCGCCATCGGCCCCGACCGCACCGTCCTGCTCGTCAACGTGCTCGTGCCCCGACGCTGGGAGGGCGAGGTCAACGACCAGCTGGCGGCCGCAGCAGCCCGCCACTCGAACGCCGTGCTCGTCGACTGGCGATCGCTGGTGACGAGCGAGTCGGGGCTGACCCGCGACGACGGTTTCCACCTCACGGCGAGCGGCGCCGAGCGCTACGCGGACCTGGTGGTGGGCCAGGTGCCGCGGGTGTGACGGCCGGCGCCACCGCACCTGCGTCCCGCGCCCGCCCGATCGCCTTCTAGCATCCCGGTACACGCCGGCTCGGTTCCCGGCGGAGACGGAGGACCGGTGCCCGAACCCAGACCGACATCGTCAGAGTCCGCAGACGGCGGTCGGCGGGGTGGCCTCGTCCACCCGGTCGTCGCCACGCTGGGGGCCTACTCGTGGCGCCTGATCGCCATCGGGATCGTCGGGTGGGCGCTGCTCCAACTGATCACGGTCCTGTGGGTGCTGCTGCTGGCGGCCGCGGTGGCGGTGCTGCTGTCGCGCGCCCTCGACCCGGTGGCGAACGTGCTCCGCCGCCTGCGGTGGCCGAACGCCCTGGTCGCCGCCACGACGTTGCTCGGGTTCATCGCCGCGCTCGCCGGCATCATGGCGCTGTTGGTGCCGTCGATCGTCGACGAGTTCGAGAGCCTCGGCCCGACGCTGGAGGACGCGGTCGACGACCTGGAGGACTGGCTGGTCGACGACAGCCCGTTCGACGTGCGGCGCGGCGACATCGACGACTTCCGCGAGGAAGCGAAGGACTGGATCGCCGACAACGCCCAGTCGCAGACCGGCACGGTCGTCAGCGGCACGCTCGTGGCCGTGGAGGTGCTCACGGGCCTCATCCTCAGCCTGATCACCACGTTCTTCATCCTGAAGGACGGTGACCGCTTCTCGCGATGGATGCTCGGCTTCGTGCCCGACCACCGCCACTCGCTGGCGGTCAAGCTCGCGGCGCGGTCGTGGCAGACGCTCGGCGGCTACCTGCGGGGTTCCGCGACGCTCGGCGTGATCGAAGGCGTCATCATCGCCACGACCGTGCAGCTCGTCGGCGGCAAGCTCGCCATCCCGATCGCCGTGATCACGTTCTTCGCCGCCTTCCTGCCCTTCGCCGGAGCGATCATCGCGGGGGCGGTCGCCGTGTTGGTCACGCTCGTGACGGCGGGCACGGGGCAGGCCCTGATCGTGCTGATCGTGGCCATCGTCGTGCAGCAGTTCGACAACGACCTGCTCGCCCCGGTGGTGTTCGGCAAGAACCTCCAGCTCCACGCCCTCGTGGTGCTGGCGGCGATCGTGGCCGGCAGCACGCTGTTCGGCGCCTTCGGAGCGGTGCTGGCCGTGCCGACCACCGCGGTGATCATCAACGTGATGGCGGAGATCCGGGCGCAAGGACGGGAGACGGACGAGCCGGAGACGGCGTCCGATGAGGAGGAGGCGGAGGGTCTCTCCTCGTAGGCCGAAGATTCTGCACTCGTCGTGCAGGCGTATGCTCCCGGCGACAGCGACGGAGAGCCGACAGGGGAGGGCCAATGGACCAGACGGCCATCGAGATCGCCGACGCGGTGCGCCGGGGCGAGCGGCGCGCGGTCGAGGTGCTCGACGAGGCGCTGGTCGCCGTCGCGGCCGGCAACGAGCGGCTCGGCGCCTTCGTCCACGTGGACGAGCAGGTCGCCCGCGCCGCGGCCGAAGCGGTCGACGTCGCGGTGGCCGAGGGGCGCGACCCGGGCCCCTTCGCCGGTGTGCCGATCGGCGTGAAGGACCTGGAGGACTGCGGGGGCATGCCCACCAGCCACGGCTCTCTGGCCTTCGCCGAGCGGGGCCCGGTAGGGGCCGACTCCCTGCACGTGGCGCGGCTGCGGGCCGCCGGAGCCGTGCCGATCGGCAAGACGGCGGCGCCGGAGTTCGGCACGCTCAACTTCACGAAGACCAGGGCGTTCGGCGTGGCCCGCAACCCGTGGGACATCGAGCGCACGCCCGGCGGCTCCAGCGGGGGCAGTGCCGCGGCGGTCGCCGCGGGCCTGGTACCGGTGGCGACCGCCAGCGACGGTGGCGGCTCGACGCGCATCCCCGCGTCGTTCTGCGGGCTCGTCGGCTTCAAGCCGAGCTACGGGCGCATCCCGCACCCGGGCGCACCCGGGTCGGAGACCGCGGTGGCCGGTCTGCTCACCACCACGGTGGCCGAGAGCGCCCGTCACCTCGACGTGACCGCCGGGCCCGACGACCGCGACCGCTTCTCGCTCCCGCGGCCGCTGGTGAACTACGAGTCCGCCATCGAGTCGCTGCCCCTCGACGGGTTGCGGGCGCGCTGGTCACCCGATCTCGGGTTCGCGCTGTGCGACCCGGAGGTGCGCGAGATCACGGAGACGGCGGCCCGCTCGCTCGCGGAGGCCGCCGGCCTGGTGCTCGACGACGATCCCGTCGTGCTCACCGACCCGGTGCGCACGTGGCTCGGCGCGGGGAGCCTCGATTTGTGGCTGTCGCTCGAGCCGGGCATGTGGCCGGGCGTCGCCGACGACCTGACCCGCTACAGCCGCAGCGTGCTCGAGCAGACCGAGTCGTACCCCGTCCCCCGGGTGGCCGAGGCGGCTCGCCGGCGCGAGCAGCTGACGCTCGACGCGGCTCGGCTGTTCGGCGAGGTCGACGTCGTGCTGTCCCCGGCGACCGCGGTGCCGGCCTTCGCCGCCGCAGGTCCGCCGCCCGACACGATCGACGGTCGCCCGGCGAAGCCGCTGGGCGCGTCGGCGACGCCGTTCACCATGCTCGCCAACCTGTGCTGGAACCCTGCCGTGTCGGTGCCTGCGGGGGAGACCGCCGGGGGATTGCCGGTGGGCCTCCAGATCATGGCCGCTCGCCACCACGACGAGATCCCCCTCCGCCTCGCCCGCATCTGGGAGCAGACCCAGCCCTGGCCCCGCCACGCCCGCGCCGCCGCGGACTAGCGCAGGTCTAGTCCGGGCGGTCGCGGAGGAAGCGCTCCACCTCTTCGACGAGCGAGCGGGCCGCGCCGTCCTCGTCGCCGCCGGCGTCATGGCGCTCTTCGAGTTGGGTGACGTAGTCGGAGGTCTCGTCGTCCTCCTCGACCAGTTCGGTCACCTGGCGCTCGTAGGCGGCCGAGGCGATCTCGAGGTCGGTCGTCGGCATCCAGGTGCCGAGCACCTCGGCGGTGTGCTCGAGGAGCGCCAGCACCGCCTTCGGCGACGGTGCGGTCGGCACGTAGGTCGGCACCGCCGCCCACAGCGACGCGGCGGGCAGGCCGGCCTCGCGACAGGCGGCGGAGAGCACACCCACGACACCGGTCGGGCCCTGATACGTGGACGGCGGCAGCCCGAGGCCGGTCTCGAGGGAGGGATCGGTGACGGTCCCGACGACCGGGACCGGTCGGCTGTGCGGCACCTCGGCGACGAGCGCACCGAGGATGACGACGAGCCGGCAACCCAGCTCCTCGGCGATGCCGGTGACCTGGGCGCAGAACGTGCGCCACCTCAGTTGGGGCTCGGCGCCGATCATGAGCACGACGTCCCCGGCATCGCCGGGGAGACTGGCCGCGTACACGTCCGTGGTCGGCCACACGATCTGGCGGACGCCGTCGTCGTCCATCTCCGCCTGGGGGCGCGACGTCGTGAAGTCGAAGAACTCCTCGGCGTCGATGTCGGCCACGAGGTCGGCGTCGTAGCGGTCGATGAGGTAGCGGACCGCCCCGCTCGCGGCGTCGCCGGCGTCGTTCCAGCCCTCGAAGGCCGCGACGAGGACAGGCCGGTCCAGTGTCGGTCGGAAGCGCCAGCGGACGTGATCCACCGCGACCATCGTACGGGCATCGACCGCCGGCACCCCGCCACTAGGCTGCCGGCGTGACCCCCGCACCCACCGTCCGCACGGTGGCCGATGTCATGAGCTCCCCGGTCGTGACTGCGCTTCCGGACGAGACCGTGGCCGCCGCCGCCGCCCGCATGGAGGCCAGTTCCGTCGGCTCGGTCGTCGTCGTCGACGGCTCCCGCCCGGTCGGCATCCTCACCGAGCGCGACATCGTCCGCCTGGCCGCTGCCGGCCCCGCGTCGGCAGGGCTCAAGGTGGCGGAGCTGATGACCGCCGAGCCCGACCGCGTCACGCCCGGCGTGTCGGTGCAGGACGCCTTCGCGTCCCTGACCGAGCGCGCCTACCGGCATCTTCCCGTCGTCGAGGGCGACGAGCTCGTCGGCATCGTGTCGCTGCGCGACCTGGTCCACCTCGCCCAGATCCAGCCGGTCGTGCACCCGGGCCAGATCGAGGCGCCGCCAGGTCTCGAGGGCGTGATCGTCGCCGAGACCGAGGTGGGCGACGTCCGCGGGCTCGAAGGCTTCTATCACTACCGCCAGTACTCGGCGGTCGAGTTGGCCGACAAGCGCTCGCTGGAGGACATCTGGTTCCTGCTCTTCGAGGGCCACCTGCCGTCGGCCGACGAGAGCGCCGCGTTCGCCACCGAGGTGCGAGGCCTGCGCTCGGTGCCCCCGGCGGTGGCCGAGCTGCTGCCCGCCGTCGCCCGGACCGGTGGCCCGATCATGGACCAGCTCCGCAGCGCGGTCTCCCTGATCGGCCACAGCCAGGGGTTCCGGCCCTGGCTCGACATCGACGCGATCGAGCTGCGCAGGAACGCCCTCCAGGTCTGCGCGGCGGTGCCCACGCTGATCACGTCCCTGCACCGGCTGGCCCGAGGCCTCGACCCGATCGCGCCCGACCCCCAGCTGGGCTACGGCGAGAACTACCTGTGGATGCTCACCGGCGAGCGCCCCGACCCCGACAAGGCCCGGGCGGTCGAGCAGTACCAGATCCTGACGATCGACCACGGCTTCAACGCCTCGACGTTCACGTCACGGGTCATCACGTCGACGGGCGCGGACCTGGCGGCGGCGGTCACCGGCGGCATCGGTGCGCTGTCGGGTCCGTTGCACGGCGGGGCGCCGTCGCGGGCCCTCGACCTGCTCGAGGCCATCGGCACGCCCGACAACGCCCGGCCCTACCTGGTCGACGCCGTCACGCGCGGCGACAAGATCATGGGGTTCGGCCACCGGGTGTACAAGACCACCGATCCCCGCTCCGAGTTCCTGCGCGGGGTCGCCCAACGCATCGAGGCGGCAAAGGTCGGCTTCGCGACCCAGGTCGAGCAGACCGTCGTCGATGTGCTGGCCGAGCTCAAGCCGGGGCGCGAGCTCTACGCCAACGTCGAGTTCTACGCCGGTGTGGTCATGGAGGACGTCGGTCTGCCGGCCGAGCTGTTCAGCCCGACGTTCGCGTCCAGCCGGGTCATCGGCTGGTGCGCCAACATCCTCGAACAGGCGGCCGACAACCGCATCATCCGGCCGTCCGCGCGCTACGTGGGCCCGCCGCCTCCGCAGCCGGTGCCCGCGGTCTGACGGGGACGGTCCGCGGTCTGTCTCGGCCCGTCTCGGCCCGGAGGGTGGCGAACGCGTAGCGTGCAGCGGATGAAGGTCGAGATCGCCACCACGCTCACGCCCGCCATCGTCGATGCCGTCGAGCGCCTCGTGCCGCAGCTCTCGCGGTCGAACCCGCCACCGACGACGGAGGAGCTGGGTGATGTGGTCGCCTCGCCCGCCACCGACCTGTTCATCGCCATCGACAACACGGGCACCGTCATCGGCATGGCGACCCTGGCGGTGTTCCGCATCCCCACCGGCCTGCGTGCGTGGATCGAAGACGTCGTCGTCGACGAGGCCGGACGCGGCCAGGGGGTCGGCGAGGCGCTCACCAACGCCATGGTCGAGCGGGCTCGCGAGTTGGGCTGCCGCACGGTCGATCTGACGTCACGCCCGTCGCGCGAGGCCGCCAACCGCCTCTACAAGCGGGCGGGCTTCGAGCAACGGGAGACGAACGTCTACCGGCTCGAGGTCTAGGGTTCGATCACACCACGAGGTCGGCGACGACAGGGCGGTGGTCGGACGCGTCGGTGGGCACGACCCAGGCGGCGTGCGGTCCGATGGGACCGGAGGTGAGCACGTAGTCGATGCGGGCGTGCGGGGTGGCTGCGTCGAAGGTGAGGCCGGCGGCCGGGTCGCCGCGGGTGCCGGCGACGGCCCAGACGTCGGTGAACGCCGTGGTCAGGGTGCGCAGTGCGGCGTGGTCCGGGCCGGCGTTCATGTCGCCGAGCAGGACGGTCGGCTCCGCCGTCCCGGGCGGCGCCGACAGTACCTCGACCACGCGGGCGGCCTGGGCGACGCGCTCGGCCGGAGACCGGTTCTGCAGGTGGGTGCAACCGAGCACCAGGTCCGTGCCGTCGACCGCCAGTCGCACCGTCAGCAGCCCGCGGGGTTCGGCGCCGTCTCGCCCCGGCAGCGGCACGTTGCGCCAGGCCCCGATCGGGTGGGCGGACAGCACGGCGTTGCCGTACTGGCGACGGGGCGCGCCCGGCCCCCGCCGGTGGCCGGGGTCGAGGTCGAAATCGATGGTGGCGCCGTAGGCCACCTGCATCCCGAGCCGATCCGCGAGCCATCCGGCCTGATCGACCCAGCCGCTGCGCGCGGACAGGTGGCGGTCGACCTCCTGCAAACCGACGATCTCCGCACCGGTCGCCCGGATGACCTGGGCGGTGCGATCGAGGTCGAGCACGCCGTCGAGCCCGACGCCGTGGTGGATGTTGAACGTCGCCACCCGCAACAGCATGCGAACGGTCTAGCTCCCCCCGGAAACCCGTAGGTGTTGCCCATCCGGCCGGGTAGGTTCCTGACGACCACCAGCCGGAGCGCTCCCGCCTCTCGGGGTGCTCGAAGAGGGGGATGGCCATGACGACCGCGACAAGCCGGGCGGACGCGCCCGCCGAGCTCGCCGAACGGTTCCGCACCGTCCGGGGGTTCACGGAGGCGTTGGCCGAGCCGCTCTCCGCCGAGGACCAGACCGTGCAGACGATGCCGGACGTCAGCCCCACGAAGTGGCATCGGGCGCACACGACCTGGTTCTTCGAGACGTTCGTCCTCGACCAGCACGTCCCGGGCTACGACGAGGTCGATCCCGCCTACGGGTTCCTCTTCAACTCGTACTACGAAGGCGTCGGTCCCCGGCACGCCCGCCCTCAGCGGGGCACCCTCACCCGGCCGGGCATCGCCGAGATCGCTGCCTACCGCCGGGCCGTCGACGCCGCGATGGAGGACCTGCTCGCCGGCGCGGTCGCTCCCGAGGTCGCGGCGCTGGTCGAGCTCGGCCTGCACCACGAGCAGCAGCACCAGGAGCTGCTCCTCATGGACATCAAGCACGTCCTCGCCACCAACCCGCTGCGCCCGGCCTACGCCCCGGGTGGTGACGCCCCCGCGGTCGATGTCGCCGGTGCGGCCGCCGCGACCCCGTTCGATCCGGTGGCCGGCGGGTGGATCGAGCATCCGGGCGGCGTGGCCCGCGCCGGGCACGACGGCGTCGGGTTCGCCTACGACAACGAGGGCCCGCGCCACGACGTGCTGTTGCAGCCGTTCGCCCTGCGTTCCTCGCTCGTGACGAACGGCGAGTGGATCGCCTTCATCGACGACGGCGGCTACCGCCAGCCCGCCCTGTGGATGTCCGACGGCTGGGGCGCGGTGCAGGCGAGGGAGTGGCAGGCGCCGGACTACTGGATCCGTGACTCGTTCGGCTGGTCGGTGCAGACGCTGGCGGGCGGGTGCCCGGTCGACCCGGACGAGCCGGTCGTGCACGTGAGCTGGTACGAGGCCGATGCCTTCGCCCGGTGGGCCGGCTACCGGCTGCCGACCGAGTCCGAGTGGGAGGTCGTGGCCGCCGGCCGCCCGGCCACCGCCGCGGGCATCGACAGCTGGGGCCTCCACCCGCGGGCGGGGGGCGAGCAGTGGTGCGACCAGGTGTGGCAGTGGACCGCGAGCCCGTACGCGCCGTACCCCGGCTTCGAGCCGGCTGCCGGCGCCGTCGGCGAGTACAACGGCAAGTTCATGGTCAACCAGCAGGTGCTGCGCGGCGGGGCCTGCATCACCCCGGCGGGCCACACGCGGCCGACCTACCGCAACTTCTTCTACCCGGCGTCGCGCTGGGCGTTCAGCGGTCTGCGGCTGGCGGCCGACCGGTGAGCGGCCTCGCCCCCGGGCGGGTCACGGTCGACGTCCGCCTCGTCCCGGCCGACCTGCAGGCCGCGCTCCGCCGTGACGCCCGCGCCGGCCTGGCCGCCACCCCCAAGGAGATGCCCCCCGTCTGGTTCTACGACGACCGCGGGTGCGAGCTGTACGAGGCCATCACGCGCACGCCCGAGTACTACCCGTTCCGGGCCGAGCGGACGCTGCTCACCCGGTGGTCCGGCGAGATCGCCGCCACGGCCGGCGCCTCCGTGCTGGTCGAGCTGGGGTCGGGCAACTCCGAGAAGACCCGGCTGCTGCTCGACGCCATGGCCGGCGCACCGGCGGGGCTCACCGGCTACGTGCCCTTCGACGTGGCCGAGGCGACCCTGCGCGACGCGGCACAGGCGGTCGCCTCGGAGATGGGCATCGGCGTGCACGCGGTGGTCGGCGACTTCCACGAGCACCTCGACGGCATCCCCGACCTCGGCGCGCCGCGGCTCGTCGCCTTCCTCGGCAGCACGATCGGCAACTTCGAGCCCGACCAGCGGGCGCGGTTCCTCGGTGAGGTGACAGCGTTGCTCACGCCGTCCGATCGCTTCCTCCTCGCCACCGACCTGGCCAAGCCCCCGGACCGCCTCGTCGCCGCGTACGACGACTCGGCCGGCGTGACCGCCGCCTTCAACCGCAACCTGCTCGCCGTGCTCAACCGTGAGCTGGGCGCCGACTTCGACGTCGAACGCTTCCGGCACCTCGCCGTGTGGGACGCCGAGCACAGCCGCATCGAGATGCGGCTGGCGGCGACGGAGGCGATGACGGTCAAGGTGCCCGAGATCGACCTCGTGACCGAGTTCGCGGCGGGCGAGGAGATGCGCACCGAGATCAGCACGAAGTTCACCGTCGACGGGGTGGCCGCCGAGCTGGCAGCGGCCGGGATGGCCGTCGAGGGCCGGTGGACCGATCCGGCGGGGGACTACCTCGTCACCCTCGCCCGCCGCCGGTGAACACCGTCCCTGCGGCCATGGCCGTCCGGGTGGCGGTCACGGCCGGAGAGGCCGAGTTGGCCGCCGATGCGCTGTGGCGGGCGGGGGCGGTCGCCATCGAGGAGCAGCCCGGCGCGCTCGTCGCGGCCACTGCGGACGCCGGCGACCCCTCGGCCTTGCTCGCCGCGGTGTCCGGACGGTGGCCGGCGGAGGCGGTGGCGGTCGATCTGGACGGCGCGCTCGACGCGTGGCGGGCCCACGCCCGGGCCGTCGTCGTCGGCGACCGGCTGGTGGTGCGCCCACCGTGGGTCGAGACCGCGCCGGATCCGACGAGCGGGCGAGCGGGCGACCGGCGTGACGGGGGCGTCCGCCGGGATGTCGTCATCGACCCGGGACGCGCGTTCGGCCACGGCGCCCATCCGACGACGCGGCTCGTCCTCGAGGCGCTGGTCGAGGTCGTGCGCGGGGGCGAGCGGGTGCTCGACGTCGGGTGCGGCAGCGGGGTGCTCGCCATCGCCGCGCTGGCCCTCGGGGCGGGCGCCGCGGTGGGCGTCGACATCGACCCCGCCGCCGTTATCGCCACCCGCGCCAACGCGGCGCTCAACGGCGTTGGCGATCGCCTGTCGGTGGTGGCCGATCCGGCCGAGCTCGCCGATGTCGATGCTGCCGCGACGGGTCGGTACGACCTCGTGGTGGCGAACATGCTGGCCTCGCAGCACGTCGCTGTCGCCCGCACCGTGGCCCGGGCGGTCGCTGCCGGCGGGACGATCGTGCTGAGCGGGCTGCTGGCGGCCCAGCGCGACGAGGTGCTCGCGGCCTACCGCCGGGAGGCGCCCGCCCGCCTCGCGGTGGTGGGCGAGCGCGAGGACGACGGCTGGCTGTGCCTCACCCTGCGGGCGGGGTGACCTCCTCGACGGCGACGACGGCGTCGATGGGGATGGGCCCGTAGACGTGGGGGAACCGCTCGCCCGGATGGCTCTCCTCCCAGCGCAGGTCGGCGGCGATGGCCACCGGGTCGAGCTCGAGGGTGAGCAACGGCCCGCTGCCACGGAAGTGGCGGTCGAGCGTGGTGTCGAGCTGGGCGGGGGTCGAGCAGTGGACGAAGCCCTCGGTGCCGAGGCTCGGCGGGCGGATCACCCCGTCCGACTGTGCCGCCGCCCAGGCCTCAGGCGTCGTGATGTGGAGGATGGTGCGGTCGTCGCTCATCGACTCACCGTTCCTGCTCAGCCGGTCGCGTCGAGGCGGTAGATCGTGCCGTCGAGCGACAGCACGTAGACCTCGCCCTGCGCGTCCTCGCCGAACGACACAAGCTCGGTGCCCTCGGCGTCGAAGGTGTGGTCCTCGACCACCACCCCGTCGGCCGCCCGCACCGCGCGGATGCGGCCGTCGCAGTAGTCGGTGAACAGGTAGGCGCCGGTCAGCTCGGGGATCGCCTCGCCGCGGTAGACCACCCCACCCGTGATGGCGCAGCCACCGTCGCTGTGGTCGAACTCGAACAGCGGGAGCACGCCGCCCTCCGGGTTGGAGCCGCCGTCGAAGGGGTGGGCGCCCTCCATCTCGTTCCAGCCGAGGTTGGCGCCTTTGCCACCACCGTCCGCCGCGGGGAGCAGGCTGATCTCCTCGATCGACTCCTGGCCGACGTCCGCGACCCACAGGTCTCCGGTCTCGGCGTCGAAGGAGAACCGCCACGGGTTGCGGACCCCGTATAGCCAGATCTCGGGGGCGCCATCCTCGCCGTCGACGAACGGGTTGTCCGCGGGGATGGCGTACTCGGTGCCGTCGCCGGGCTGACTGGGATCGATGCGGAGGATCTTGCCGAGCAGCACCTCGGTGTTCTGCCCGTTCCCCTCGGGGTCGCCGCCCGAACCGCCGTCGCCCAGCCCGATGTACAGGTGGCCGTCGGGCCCGATGGCGAGGTCGCCGCCGTTGTGGTTGGCGTAGGGCTGTTCGACCGCCAGCAGCTCGCGCCGCGAGGCGAGGTCGACCTCGTCCCCCGCGATCTCGTACGCGTCGACCCGCGTGTCGCCGTCGGGAGCGAGGCTGTAGCTCACGTACAGCGTGCCGCCGTCGGGCGAGAACTCGATGCCGAGCAGGCCCTGCTCGACGTCGGTCACGACGTCGTCGCTGATGTCGAGGATCGGTTCGCCGAGGGCGCCGTCGGTGAGCGGGCGCACCCGACCCGACCGCTCGGCGACGTACAGGGTCTCGGTGCCGGAGCGGGCGACGAGGGTGGTGGGGCTCGACGCGTCAGCGACCTCGGTCAGCGTGAGCTCGATGTCGGCCAGGGGCCCGGCGCCTGCGGGAAGCTCGACGCTGCCGGTCGGCGACGTGGTCGTGGTCGCGCTGAGCGAGGGTTCGTCGTCGTCGCCGCCGCACGCCGACGCCACCAGCGCCGCTGCGCACACGAGGGCTGCTGCTCGTCTCATCGGCGCGACGCTAGCGGCGGCCGGGACGTGCCCCGCTATCGGCCCTTGCGGATCAGGCCTTCCTGCACGACGGTCGCGACGAGCGTGCCGTCGCGGGTGAACACGAGGCCCCGGGACAACCCGCGGCCGCCCATCGCGTTCGGGCTGTCCTGGGAGTACAGCAACCAGTCGTCGGCGCGGAACGGCCGGTGGAACCACATGGCGTGGTCGAGGCTGGCCATGAACACCGTGGGGTCGAACCACGTGCCGCCGTGCGGCAGCGTCGACGTGTCGAGCAGCGTCATGTCCGAGGCGTAGGTGAGGACGATCGTGTGGAGGATCGGGTCGTCCGGTAGGTGGCCGTCCGCCCGTAGCCACACGTTCTGGCGTGGGGCGAGGCTGCGGGTGCCGTCCGAGGCGGGCCAGTCGACGTGGCGGATGTCGATGGGCCGGGGCCGTTCCATCCACGGGGTCAGCTCGATGCCGGCGTGGGCGAGACGCTCGCGCATCGTGGGCAGCTCGTCGGGCGCGGGCACGTCGGGCATGGGGAACGCGTGGTCGAACCCGTCCTCCGGCAGCTGGAAGCTGGCCGACATGTTGAAGATCGCCCGGCCGTGTTGGATGGCCACGACCCGCCGCGTCGTGAACGAGCCACCGTCGCGGATGCGGTCCACCTCGTACAGCACGGGCACGCGGGGGTCGCCGGCGCGCAGGAAGTAGGCGTGCAGCGAGTGGACCTGCCGCTCGGGCTCCACCGTCCGGGCTGCGGCCACGAGCGCTTGACCGGCGACCTGGCCGCCGAAGATGCGTTGGCGGTCCTCGTCGGGCGAGACCGCGCGGAACATGTTGACCTCGATCGCCTCGAGGTCGAGGATCTTCACGAGGTCGTCGACTGCGTCCTGGGGCACGGGCGGGACGCTACCGTCCGCCGTCGCGGTAGGCGTCCCCGGCGCGGGCGGCGCTACGGTCGCCCGCCGTGACGATCGACCCCGCACTGCTGGCCGCGGCCGAGTCCGCCCGCGGCTTCATGCCGCCCGACGAGGGCCTGGCGCTGTACGAGGCGGCGGCCGCCGTCGCCGTCGAGGGCCCGCTCCTCGAGGTGGGCAGCTACTGCGGCAAGTCGGGCGTGTACCTGGGTGCCGCGGCCCGCGAGCGCGGCCGGGTGCTGTTCGCCGTCGATCACCACCGGGGGTCGGAGGAGAACCAGCCCGGCTGGGAGTGGCACGAGCCCGACCTGGTCGATCCCGCCGTCGGGAAGATGGACACGCTGCCGGTCTTCCGCCGCACCATCCACGACGCCGGGCTCGAGGGCACGGTCGTGGCGGTGGTGGGCGAGTCGCCGCTCGTGGCCCGGGCGTGGGCGACGCCGCTGGCCTTCCTGTTCGTCGACGGGGGGCACGGCGAGGAGCCGGCCCGCCTCGACTACGAGCTGTGGACCCCGCACGTCGCGCCGGGCGGCACGCTCGTGATCCACGACGTGTTCCCCGACCCGGCCGACGGTGGCCGCCCGCCCTACGAGCAGATCTACCTGCCCGCGATCGAGTCGGGCCGCTTCACCGAGACGCGGTCGGTCGGCTCGCTGCGGGTGCTGTCGCGCCGTTAGAAGCAGCTCAGTATGATGCACGCGTGCTTGTAAAGCCGCGAGAACTTCTCGACCGCGAGGTCGAATGGCGCGCCCTCACCCGCTTCGTGGACCGGCGCCAGCAGCTCGCGGTCGTGTACGGGCCCCGGCGGGTCGGCAAGTCCTTCCTGCTCGACGCCCTGTGCCGTGCCGTCGGTGGCCTGCGCTACCAGGCGATCACCGGTACGCCCGCGGCGCAGCTCGACGACTTCGGGCGCACGCTCGGCGGATGGCTCGGAGCCGGCCCCCTCCGGCTCGACGGGTGGGCGGACGCGGTCGACCGGCTCGGTCGGCTCGATGGGGCGACGCTCGTCGTCATCGACGAGCTGCCCTACTTGACCGAGACATCGGCGGAGCTCACCGGCATCCTCCAGAGACACGTCGACGCCGGCATCGGACCATCGCTAGTGCTGGCGGGCAGCTCGTTGTCCACGATGGCCGACCTCGTCTCGCCGCAGGCGCCGCTCTACGGGCGGTCGGCGGCGATCGTCGTCCCTGCGCCGTTCGCCGGGCGCGACCTGGCCGAGCTGTGGCAGCTCGACGATCCTGCCGCGGCGCTGTGGGTCGATGCCGCAGTCGGTGGCCTGCCCGGCTACAGACCGCTCCTGACGCCGCCGTCCGGTGACCTCGACCGCTGGATGGTCGACGAGGTGCTCTCGCCGGCCTCGCCGCTGCTCGACGCCGCGGAGGCCGCACTCGCCGAGACGGCACCCCAGGTGAACCGCGGCGTGTACCGCACCATCCTGGTGGCGATCGCCGCGGGCAACCGGTCGTTCAGCACCATCGCCCGCGTCGCAGGCCAGCCGACGGGAGCGCTGACGCGCCCGCTCGCCGCGCTCGAGCGGGCCGGGCTGGTCGTGCGGGTGCCGGATGTTCTCCGGGCCCGCCGGGACACCTATGACCTTGCCGATCCGCACCTCCGCACGTGGCTGGCGATCATCTCACCGCGCCGGTCCGCGTTGCAGGCGGATCGCGGCGAGGAGGTCTGGTCCGGTGTGCGCGCCACGACGTGGCGCACCCAGGTGCTGGGGCCGCGTTGGGAGGCCGTCGTCCGTCGCCACGTCGCGCACTCGGGTTCCGCGCTCGGTCCCGTCGACGACGTCGGCACGACCACGGTTGCCGACCGGACCCGACGGACAAGCCACGAGGTCGATCTGGTGGCCGTCCGGGACGGCGACGTGGTGGCCGTCGGCGAGGCGAAGCTGCGGACGCTGGGGCGCCGCGACCTCGATCGGCTCCGGCGGATCCGCGACGTGTTGGGGGCGTCCGGGGCGCGCCTCGTTCTGGCGTCCGCCGAGGGCGTCGACGCGGACGTTGCCCGGCAGGACGACGTGGTCGCCGTCCTGCCCGGTGACGTCTACGGCTGACCGGCGCCCGACCGACCAGCGGGGGTCAGTCCCGGTCGGTGACCGAGGAGTCGGCGTCGGTGGTGTCGAACAGCTCCGGCAGCAGCTCGTCGTGCCGGGTGAACAAGCCGCTGGCGGGTGACGCGCCGCTGAGGGCGTCGGCGGCCAGCACGACGGCGGACGCCGTGTAGGTCGACCGTTCGTCGGTGGGGAAGCGGCCCTCGTCGGGGAACACCGTGCCCGTCCAGTAACGGCCGTCGTCGGTGCGGTACCGCTGCGCCCAGGCGAAGAGCTGGCGGGCCGTCTCGTCGTTGCCCACGGCCAGGTTGGCCATGGCGTACTCGCACGTCTCGGCGGCGGTGACCCACGGGCGGTCCGAGACGCAGCGCACGCCGCAGCCCTCCATCACGAACGCGGCGTGGCGCTCGGCCAGCCGGTCGCGGCCCTCGTCGCCCAGCACGACCCCGGCGAGCACCGGGTAGTACCAGTCCATCGCCCAGCGGTGCTTGGGGGAGAAGGCATCCGGCACGTGGCGGATCACGTGTGTGAGCCGGGCGGCCGACAGCTCCCAGTCGGGACGCTCGTGGCCGAGCAGCTCGGCGAGGGCGATGGCGCAGCGCAGGCTGTGGCAGA